>NZ_JAUNHR010000090.1 GCF_030523875.1 Micrococcus sp.
GAGGGCGTGCAGGGTGTCCGCGGCGAGGGTCTCGACGGCCACGTGCAGCGCCGGCCCCGTCGCCGACGGTCCCGGCGTCGACGGCGGCGCCGGGCCCTCCTCCGGCGCCTCGAGCCCCGGCCGCCGGCGCTCCACCTCGGCGAGGAAGGTGTGCAGCAGGGCCGCCCCGTCCTCCGAGGAGATCGACTCGGGGTGGAACTGCACGCCCCACCACGGAGCGCCGGCGACCGCCACGGCCTGCACCACGCCGTCCGCGCTCCAGGCGAGGGGTGCGAGGCGCGGGTCGGCGTCGGGACCGGGCGTGGCCGCCAGGGAGTGGTACCGGGTGACGCGGGTGCCCTGCGGCAGGCCCGCGAAGGGCCCCGTGCCCGTGTGCCGCAGGCGGCTGATCCAGCCGTGGCGCGGCATCGGTGCGGGACCGACCTCCCAGCCGAACCGCAGCGCCAGGCCCTGGTGCCCCAGGCACACCCCGAGCAGCGGCGTCGCGTCGGGGCCGTCGCCGCGGGCCAGCACGGCGTCGATCACCTCGCCGGAGACCGCGAAGTCCGCGGCGCGCGCCGGATGACCGGGGCCGGGGGAGATCACCACGCCGGCCAGGTCCGGGTCGGCGAGTGCGGCGCGGGCGGCCGCCGGCTCGTCTGCCCCCACGACGACGACCTCGAGACCCGGGTGGGCCTCGCGCGCCCGTGCGGCCAGGATCTGCACGAGGTTGAACGTGTAGGAGTCGCGGTTGTCCACCACGAGCAGCCGGCGGGAGGGGGCGGGGGCAGTCACGGGCACCGGCATATCATGCCAGCCGTCCCCGCCGCGGCGGGCGGCCCTCAGTCCACCAGGGCGACGGGCCCGGTCAGTGACACCGTGACCACGGAGCCGGGGACGGGGGCCCGCAGGCTCCGGGCCCGCACGGCGGTCCCGTCCGGCAGCTCCAGGGCCGCCAGGAGCTCGTGCCCGCGGAACTCCACGTCCACCACCCGGGCGGCGACCCCCTCGCCGCCGTCCGTGAGGCGCACATGCTCGGGCCGGACGACGGCGCGCGTCCCGGCCCCGATCCCGGCCACCGCGCCGGCGGCGGTGCGGACCCGGCCGTCCGGCGTCGTCGTGAGGACGGGCAGCAGGTCCGCCTCGCCCACGAACCGCGCCACCCACGCGTCGGCAGGGCGCGCGTAGACCTCCTCGGGGGTGCCGACCTGCCGCAGCCGCCCGCCCTCCATGACGGCCACCCGGTCGGCCACGGACAGGGCCTCGGCCTGGTCGTGGGTGACGAGCACCGCGGTGGCGCCGTCCTCCTTCAGCGCGCGGCGGACGGCCTGGCGCAGGTCGGTGCGCAGGGCGGCGTCGAGGGCGCCGAACGGCTCGTCGAGCAGGATCAGCGGCGGCCGCGGGGCCATGGCGCGGGCCAGCGCCACCCGCTGCTGCTGGCCGCCCGAGAGCTGGTGCGGCATGCGCTCGCCCAGGCCGGCCAGTCCCACGAGGGCCAGGCACTCGCGGATGCGCGCCACCCGCCCGGGGCGGCGATGACGGAGCCCGAAGCCCACGTTCTCCGCCACGGACAGGTGCGGGAACAGCGCCCCCTCCTGGGGGACCACCGCCACCTGCCGGCGGTGTGCGGGGACGTGCACGCGGGGCAGCGCGACGACGTCGCCGGCCAGGCTGATGCGCCCGGCCTCGATGCGCTCGAATCCGGCCAGGCAGCGCAGCAGCGTGGTCTTGCCGCAGCCGGAGGGGCCGAGCACGGCGAGCAGCTCGCCGGTGGCGAGCTCGAAGTCGACGCCGGCCAGCACAGGCGCGGCGCCGTAGGAGGCGCCGAGGTCGGCGACGGACACGGCGGGCACGGGGGCGGCGGGCATGGTCCTCATGCTCGCACGCCCTCGGCCGGGACGATCCCCGTGCGGTGCACCACGACCCACGCCGGGATCGCCGCGAGCAGCACCAGCGTGAGCGCGTAGGGGGCGGCCTCGGCGTAGCGGCCCACGCCCGTGGCGCTCCACAGCCGCGTGGCCAGCGTGTCCGTCCCGGTGGGTCGCAGCAGGAGGGTCGCGGGCAGCTCCTTCATGGCGGTGAGCATCACGAGGGCGGCGCCCGCACCGAGCCCCGGCGCCGCCAGCGGGAGCGTCACCCGCCGGAGCACGACGCGCGGGGACGCCCCCAGGGACCGGGCCGCCTCCTCGATCGCGGGGGAGGACTGCGCGACCGCGCCGCTCACCGCGGCGACGGCCAGCGGCAGGAACAGGGTGGCGTAGGCGAAGGCCACCAGCCACGTCGTCTGATAGAGCGGCCGGGCGAGGGACGCGCCGAGGAACACGAGGGAGAGGCCCACCACCACGCCGGGCAGGCCGTGGGCCAGGAACACCGCGCGCTCGACCCACCGGGACGCCCGACCGGGGTGGCGCGCGGCGAGGACGCCCACCGGCAGGGCCAGGAGCATCGTCAGGAACGTGCCCGCCAGCGCCAGGGTGAGCGAGCCGAGGACGGCCTCGAGCCAGCGGTCCGCGGCGGCGGAGAGGGACGTGCCCGCGCCCATCCAGCGGACCAGGCTCACTCCCGGCACCCCGAGGGCGGCCACGAGGACCGCCGCGAGCCCGGCGGCGGCCGGCCACCGCCAGGGGCCCAGGCGCTGGGCGGGCGCCCGGCGGACGGTGCGGCCGGTGCGCACGGCGGGGATCGCGCGTCGGGTGCGCCCCTCGCCCCACAGGATCACGAGGGTCAGCACCACGAGCACGGTGGCCAGCGTGAGGGCGAGCCGCCGGTTGAAGCCCACCTCGAGCGCGGTGAAGATCGCGCGGGTGAAGGTGTCGAGGCGCAGGATGGCCACGGCGCCGAAGTCGGAGAGCGTGTAGAGCGCCGCCAGCAGGCCGCCGCCGGCGATCGCCAGACGGGCCTGCGGCAGGGTGACGGTGAGGAAGGTGCGCCACGGGCCTCGGCCGAGGGAGCGGGCCACGTCCTCCTGGGCGGGGTCAGTCCGGGAGAGGGCCGCCGCCACGGGCAAGTACACGTACGGGTACGTGTAGAGCGTCAGGACCAGGGCGGCGGCGCCAAACCCCTCGAGGCGGCCGCCGTCCACCCAGGGCAGCAGGTCGGAGACGGACACCCACGTGAAGGCGGCCACGAACGAGGGCACGGCCAGCGGCATGGCCAGCAGCACCGCCAGGACCCGCCGGCCCGGCGTGTCGGCGCGGGTGACGAGCCAGGCCGCCCCCACCCCGATCACCAGACAGGCCGCGGTGACCACGGCCGTCAGGGCGAGCGAGGTGGCGGCCAGCTCCGTCACGCGCGGGCGGGCGACGGCGTCGAACCAGGCGGCCGCGCCGCCCACGGCGGCGCGCACGAACAGGTGTCCCCACGGCACCCGCGCCGCCGCCGCGGCCACGAGGGCCGCGGCGGTCAGCGCCGGCGGGGTGCGGGGCCCGCCGCGGCGGACGGCGGGGCGGGGGAGCGGCCTCAGAGCAGACCCGACTCCTGGATCAGCTGGACGGAGGACTGCAGGTCGTCCAGGTCGTTGAGGTCCACGTCGGGCGCCTCCAGCTCGTCGAGCGCCGGCAGGCCGGCCGGGGGCTCGACGCCCTCGATCATCGGGTACTCGAAGGTCTCCTCCACGAAGTACTGCTGACCCTGCTCGGAGAGCAGGTAGTCCACGAGCTTCTGCGCGTCCGCGTCCTCCTGCTCGCCGACGAGGCCGATGCCGGAGACGTTCACGAGCGAGCCGAGGTCGCCGTCGTCGAAGAAGTGCAGGGAGGCCTTCATGTCCTCCGGGGCGACGCCCTTCTCCTTGGCCACCTCGTACAGGTAGTAGTGGTTGACCAGGCCGACGTCGATGGTGCCGGCGTCCACGTCGGAGAGGATCTCGCCGTTCTTCTCGCGGATCTGCGGGTCGTTCTCGGCCATGCCCTCGAGCCACTCGCGGGCGGCGTCCTCGCCCTCCACCACGTTCAGCGCGGTCACGAAGGTCTGGAACGAGGCGTTGGTGGGGGCGATGCCCACGCGGCCCTTCCACTCGTCCTCGGTCAGCTCGGCCACGGTCTCCGGCAGGTCCTCCTGCTTCACGTTGTCCTCGTTGTAGGCGAGCACGCGCACGCGGCCGGTGAGGCCGACCCAGCGGCCCTCGTCGTCGCGGTACTGCTCCGGGACGGCCTCGAGGGTCTCCTCGTCCATCTCGCTGAGCACCCCCTCCTTGGCGGTGGCGCCGAGGGCGCCCGCGTCCTGGGCCAGGAAGACGTCGGCGGGGGAGGAGTCGCCCTCCTCGATGAGCTGCGCGGCCATCGCGGCGGTCTTGTCGTAGCGGACCTCCACCTCGATGCCGGTCTCCTCGGAGAACCGGTCCAGGACCGGCTGCACCAGGTTCTCGTCGCGGCCGGAGTACAGCGTGACCTTGCCGTCGGACTCGCCGGCGCCGGCCTGCGGGGCGTCGGAGGCGGTGGATCCGGCGGCCGGTGCCGAGGAGGCGGCGGAGGTGCCGTCGCCGGCGCAGGCCGTGAGGCCGAGGAGCAGGGCGGCGGCGGTGCCGGTGAGGGCGAGGGGGGATCGTGCGGTCACGGAGGGCTCCTGTGTCGAGGGACGCGGGGGCGTCGTCGGCGGGCGGGGCGGCGCGATCGACGCCGCCGAGGTGAGGTGAGGCTTACCTCAGTCAGGAACTGTAGCGCACGCTCCGCCATTCGCGAACATCAGTATGACGTATTTCCGCGGCGGGTGTGTCGGCGGGCCCGGCGCCCCCGCCCGCCCCTGCGGACGGCGGGCGCTCGCAGTGCCGCCCCGACCTACACTGGCGGGCATGGCCGGACTGATCGTGCGCAAGGACATCGACCTCGTCCGCGAGCGCTCCGACCTCAAGGGCATCGTGGAGGAGTACGTCACGCTGCGCTCGGCCGGCGTGGGCTCGTTCAAGGGCCTGTGCCCGTTCCACGACGAGCGGACCCCCTCCTTCCACGTGCGCCCCGGCGTCGGGACCTACCACTGCTTCGGCTGCGGCGAGCACGGGGACGTCATCAGCTTCCTCATGGAGATGGAGCACACCTCCTTCACCGAGACGGTGGAGCGGCTGGCCTCCCGGGCGGGCGTGGAGCTGCACTACGAGGACGGACAGGGCCCGGACCGGGCCGAGGTGGGCCGCCGCCAGCGGCTGCTGGAGGCCAACAAGGTCGCGGACGAGTTCTTCCGCGCGGCCCTGGGCACCCCTGAGGCGCAGACGGCCCGGGACTTCCTCACCGGGCGCGGGTTCACGCAGGAGCACGCGGAGCAGTTCTCGCTCGGCTACGCCCCGCAGGGGTGGTCGAACCTGCTGGACCACCTGCGGTCCCGGGGCTTCCGGGACGACGAGCTGCTGCGCGCCTCCGGCCTGTTCTCCGAGGGCCAGCGCGGCCTCTACGACCGCTTCCGCGGCCGCCTGCTGTGGCCCATCCGGGACATGACCGGGGCCACCATCGGCTTCGGCGCGCGCAAGCTGTACGACGACGACCCGGGCCCCAAGTACCTCAACACCCCGGAGACCCCGCTCTACAAGAAGTCCCAGGTGCTCTACGGGATCGACCTGGCCAAGCGGACCATCGCCAAGGAGCGCCGGCTGGTCCTCGTGGAGGGCTACACGGACGTCATGGCCGCGCACCTGTCCGGCGTGGGCACGGCGGTGGCCACGTGCGGCACCGCGTTCGGCGCGGACCACATCAAGGTCGCCCGCCGCCTGATCACCGACGATGGCACGGGCGGGGAGGTCATCTTCACCTTCGACGGCGACGAGGCCGGCCAGAAGGCCGCGCTCAAGGCCTTCGAGGAGGACCACCGGTTCCTGGCCAAGACGTTCGTGGCGGTGGAGCCCGGCGGCATGGACCCGTGCGACCTGCGCATGGCCAAGGGCGAGGAGGCGGTGCGGGCGCTGATCGCCTCCCGGCGCCCCCTGTTCGAGTTCGCCATCCGGGCCGGGCTGAAGGACTACGACCTGGACACCGTGGAGGGCCGCGCCGGGGCCCTGCGGCACGCCGCCCCGATCGTGGCCGGCATCAAGGACGCCGTCCTGCGCCCCGGGTACGAGCGGGAGCTCGCCGGGTGGCTGGGCATGGACCCCAATGCCGTGCACCGCGCCGTCGCCCAGGCCGGGCGCGGGGCAGGCCGGGACGAGGCGCGTTCTGAGGCAGCGGGCCGGACCGACCAGGACGAGCAGCCGGCGGCGCCGCGCCCGTCGATCGTGGTGCCCGTGGACCCGCGCGACCCGACCGCCCGGCGGGAGCGGGAGTCCCTCGAGGTGGTGCTGCAGCACCCCACGCTGCTCTCCGCCGAGCAGTGGACCGCCCTCTACCAGGCGCGGTTCACCATCCCGCAGTACGCGGCCGTGCACCACGCCGTGAAGGTGGCCGGCTCGTCCGGGGCCACGCCCTCCCGGTGGGTGGACGCCGTGCGGGACGCCGTGCCGGAGGAGGTCGCCGGGACCGTCTCGGAGCTGGCCGTGCGTGACCTGCCCGCCCGCACCGCCGAGGACGTGGACCGCTACTGCCGGGACATCATGAACCGGCTGTTCGCGCTGCAGATCGTGCACCGCAAGGAGGAGCTGCTCGGCCAGCTCCAGCGCCTGGGCCCGGAGGGGGACCACGACGCGTTCATGCGCATCAACGCCGAGCTCATGGCGCTGGAGGCCAAGCGCCGGGCCCTGCGCGCCGACTGAGCCCGGCCGCGGTTGCGGACACCGGGAGCCTCGCACGACGACGGCGGCCCGCCTCTCGGGGAGAGACGGGCCGCCGTGGGCCTGTGCGGGACAGGCGCGGAGGACGGGGTCAGTCCTTCTCGACGCCGACCACGTCGCCGCTCTTGGCGTCCACGCGGACCTCCTCGAGGTCCCGGCGCTGGTCGTCGTCGAAGGAGACCTTCCAGGTCAGGGTGCCGTTCTCCTCGTCGAGCTCGACGTCGTCGACGACCTGGCCGTCGCGGCCCTCGACGGCCTTCTCCACGGCCTGCTGGGCGGTCACAGTCGCCTGGCCGGCGCGGTCCACGTCCTCCTTGTCGGAGTCGGTGCCCTTCTCGGTGAGGGTGCCGTCCGCGGCGACCTCGACCTCCTGGACCTTCCCGTCCACCACCACGTCGGCCTCCCAGCGCTGGGCGTCGTCGTCGTCGCGGTCCAGGGAGATCACGGTGCCGTTCGGGTACTTGTCCTGGAGGGCCTTGATGCCCTCGGCACCCTGGGGGTCGGCGACCCCGCCGGCGGCAGCGGCGGACGAGGAGCCAGCGGCCGAGGAGGTCGCCGAGCCGGTCGCGCCGGTGGAGGAGGCGGCCGCGGAGGAGGAGCTGTCGTCGTCGTCGGTGATCGCCGAGGAGGCGGCCGCGGCGGCGGAGGTCGCGGCGCTCGCGGCGCTGGAGGCGGCGCTCTGCGCACCCGCCGAGGCGCTCTGGGCGGCGTCCTCGGCATCCGTGCCGCAGCCGGCCAGGGCGGTCATGGCGAGCAGCGCGCCCGCGGACAGGGAGAGGGTCTTCTTCAGGTCGGCCATCGGTCGGTCTCCTTCGATCGTCGTCGGTGGGTTCGAATCCCAGTGTCTCTGTCAACCATGAGAACACCCTGAGGACATGCGCCGCCAGGCCTGGCCCGCCCGGGTCCCTGGCGCCGCCGGCGTCCGCGGGGCGCCGACTTGGCGGCGCCCCGACCCCTCTGCTAGTGTCTTCTCCGTTGTCCCGCGGGAGCCCGCAGGACGGCGAGCATTCCTCCGTAGCTCAATTGGCAGAGCATTCGACTGTTAATCGAAGGGTTGTTGGTTCGAGTCCAACCGGAGGAGCTT
>NZ_JAUNHR010000091.1 GCF_030523875.1 Micrococcus sp.
CTCCGCGCGCCCCGCCGTCGGTCCGGACGCCGCCGCCGGCGCCCCGGAGGCGTCGGCCTGATGCTCGACCGCCACGCCCGCGGGGCCACGACCCGCCTGTTCACCCCGGTGGCCCGGGCCCTGCTGCGGGCGGGGGTGAGCCCGGACGCGGTGACCGTGGCGGGCACCGTGGGCGTGAGCGCCGCGGCGCTGATCCTCTACCCGATGGACCAGCTCTTCTGGGGCACGATCGTGATCACGCTGTTCGTCTTCTCGGACCTCGTGGACGGGATCATGGCCCGCGAGGCCGGCGCCTCCGGGCCGTGGGGGTCCTTCCTGGACTCCACCCTCGACCGCGTCCAGGACGCCGCCATCTTCCTCGCCCTGTGCTGGTGGGGCTTCGGCGCCGGGCAGACACCGGCCGTCGGCGTGCTGGCCGGCGTGTGCCTGGCCCTGGGCATGCTCGTGTCCTACGCCCGAGCCAAGGCCGAGTCCCTCGGCCTGACCGCGTCCGGCGGCGTGGCCGAGCGCGCCGAGCGGCTCGTGCTGACCCTGGTCTTCGCCGGGCTGACCGGTCTGGGCCTGCCGACCGTCGTGCTCACCGCCGTCCTGGCCCTGCTCGCCGCCGCCTCCCTGATCACCGTCCTGCAGCGAGTGGCGGCCGTGCGCCGCCAGACCCGTCCCGCCCCCTGAGCCGACCCACCAGGAGACCCATGGCCCCGCCCACCGCACCCCGTCCGCTGACCCCCGGGCTCGGCCTGCACCGCTTCCGCGGGGACATCCAGGGCCTGCGCGCCGTGGCGGTCCTGGCGGTCCTGGTCTTCCACGCCGGCGTCACCGCCGTGCCGGGCGGATTCGTGGGGGTGGACGTGTTCTTCGTCATCTCCGGCTTCCTGATCACCGGGCTGCTGCTCAAGGAGGTGGACCGGACCGGCCGGGTGGCCCTGACCGAGTTCTACGCCCGCCGGGCCCGCCGCATCCTGCCCGCGGCGCTCGTGGTCCTGGTGCTCACGCTCGCCGCCGGGATGCTCGTGATGCCCGCGGGGGAGTGGGCGCGCCTGGGCGCCACCGCCGTCGCCTCCGCCCTGAGCGTGGTCAACTGGCTCTTCGCCGCGGAGAGCACCGACTACTTCGCGCAGGAGGAGGCTGCCAGCCCCTACCAGCACTACTGGTCGCTGGCCGTGGAGGAGCAGTTCTACCTGTTCTGGCCCCTGCTCGTGGTCCTGGTCACCGTCGGTGCGGCCGCCCTGATCCGACGCGGCCGCCGGTCCGACGCCGCCGCGTCCGGCCCCGTCCGACGGCGTCCCAGCGCGCCCGTGGCCGCGCGGCGCGTCCTCCTGACGGCCGGCGTGCTGGGGCTGGCGTCCTTCGTCCACTCCGCCGTCCACTCCTCCACCGACCCGGGGGCGGCCTACTTCGTCACCACGACGCGCGTGTGGGAGCTGGCCCTCGGCGCCGCCCTGGCCGCGGCCCTCGTGGTCCTGCCGGTGATCCCCGCCGCCGTCCGCGCCGGGCTCGGCTGGGTCGGACTGGCGATGATCGCCGTGGCGCTGGTCGCGATCTCCGGTGAGGCCGCCTACCCGGGCGTCGTGGCCGCCGTCCCCGTGGCGGGATCGGCGTTGGTCATCCTCGCCGGCGCCCACGAGGACGGCTCCACCGCCTGGCATCCGGCCCGCCTGCTGGCCACCCGGCCGATGCAGTGGATCGGCGACCTGTCCTACTCCCTGTACCTCGTGCACTGGCCGGTGCTGACCCTCGCCGCGTGGCGCTTCCCCGACGCCCGCCTGCCCCTGTGGCTGGGGCTGACGCTCGCACTGGCCTCCGTGGGGCTGGCCTGGCTGCTGCGTCGCGCCGTCGAGCTGCCGGCCCTGCACGGGCCCGTCCTGGCCGGGCGACGCCGGGCCCTCACCCGCGGCGGCGTGGGCATGGCCGCCTCCGCCGCCCTCGGGGCCCTCGTCCTCACCGCCGGCGTCGCCGCCGTCCCGCAGCGGCCGGGCACGGACGTCCAGGTCGCCGGCGCCCAGGCACCGGCCTCCGGAGAGGACCCCATGGCCGCGCTCGCGGGCGGCGGCCGCATGGTCCCCGCCCCGGCCGTCGCCGACGATGACCGCTCCCCGGCCCACCTGGAGGGCTGCCAGCTGGGCTACACAGACGTCGAGCCGCGGGCGTGCGAGTTCGGCGACCCGGACGCCGAGACGGTGATCCTCCTGCTGGGCGACTCCCACGCCAGCCAGTGGACCGCGCCCCTGGAGGTCCTCGCGGAGGAGCGCGACTGGCGCGTGGTCTCCCACACGAAGGCCTCCTGCGGGGTGTCCACGGCCGTGACCGAGCACGACGGCGAGGAGTACACCGCCTGCGGCGAGTGGAACGAGCGCCTCCCCGGGGTCGCCGAGCGGCTGCGGCCGGACCTCGTCCTCGTCACGGCCGCCTCCCACGACACGCTCTCCGGGCCCTCCTACGAGGAGGGCATGGCCGAGGCCTGGCGTCGTCTCGCCCCGCATGCCGGCCGTCTCGCGGTCGTCCAGGACTCCCCGTGGGCAGGGCTCAACGTCCCGCGGTGCCTCGAGCAGAACCCGGACGACCCGGCCGCGTGCGCCTACGACCGGGCGGAGGCGATCGCCGACTCCGGGGCGCCCGAGCTCACCGCGGCCGCCGGCCGGGACCCGGCGTGGGATGTGATCGACCTGACCCACCTGATCTGCCCCGGTGAGGGCGAGTGCGCGCCCGTGGTGGGGGAGGCGGTCGTGTTCTTCGACTCCAACCACCTGACCGCCACGTTCGCCCGCACGCTGGCCCCGCAGCTGGGCGAGGAGATCGCGGCCCTGCTGCGCTGACGACGCCCCGTCGGCCCGGCCGCCGGACCCCTGCGCGGCTCAGGCGGCGACGACGTCGGCCACCACGGCCTGGGTGAGCCGCACCAGGTCCTCCGGGTCCAGCTCGAGGTCCAGGCCCCGCTGGCCGGCGGAGACGTACATGCGTCCGCCCGCGAGCGCGGAGGCGTCCACCACCACCCGGTGGCGGCGCCGCTGGCCCAGCGGGGAGATGCCCCCGCGCACGTAGCCGGTGCGCCGCTCGGCGACGGCGAGCTCGGCCAGCGCCACCCGCTTCACCCCGAGGGCGGCCGCCGCGGCCCGCAGGTCCAGCCGGCCGCTCACGGGAATGCAGCACGCGGCGAGGTCGCCGTCGGGCAGGGCCACCATGAGCGTCTTGAAGGTGCGCTCGGGCGGCACGCCGAGGGCCTCGGCGGCCTGGACGCCGAGGCCGGGCCCTGCGGCGTCGGCTCCGGCGTCGAAGGAGAGCACCCGATGCGCCACGCCCGCGTCCAGGAGGACCTGGACCGCGGGCGTGGGGGCGCCGGAGGGGGCGGGGGAGCGTCGGGCCACGGGCCTCAGGCGATCCCGGCCTGCTCGCGCACGTTGCGCTTGATGCGGCCGAGCATCGCGGACATCCCGCGCAGGCGCAGCGGGGTCAGCGCCTTCTGCAGGCCCAGGCGGGAGGGGATGTCCTCGGGGACGTCGAGGATCTGCCGCGCGGTGAGGCCGTCGAGGCCCTGGGAGAGCACGGAGGCGAAGCCGCGCGTGGTGGGGGCCTCGGGTGGGGCGGTGATGAACAGGCGGACCGGGGCGTCGTCGCCGGTGGCGCCGTCCTCGAGCTCGACGGCCAGGAAGAGCGGGGACTGGCACTCCACCACCTGCTCCATCTCCTCCTCGTGGCCGTCGTAGCGCGAGGGCAGGGCGGGCAGCTCGTCGGCGAACTCGAGCAGCAGCTCGAGCCTCTGCGGGTCGGGCACCCCGGCGAAGTCGTCGATGATCTCGGCCAGGTTCGGGGGCACGGCGGTGTCGGTCATGGTGCCCCAGTCTAGGGGCCGTGCCACGCCCGGGACCGGTGCGTGTCCGAGGTCACCCGGGAAGCCTTCTACACTGGCGCGCATGTCCTCCACCGGTATCCCATCGTCGACGAACGCCCATGTCAGAGCCCAGTCCGACACCTCCGGCACACCCGCCGGACCCGACTCCGCAGCCACCCCCGCGGACGCCCCCGCCGACGTCCGCGCACACCGCGGGTTCGAGCGCGGCTGGGTGATCTCCCTGTTCGGCACGGCGGTCGGCGCCGGCGTGCTGTTCCTGCCCATCAACGCCGGCATGGGCGGGATCTGGCCGCTGGCCCTGGCCACCCTGCTGATCGCGCCGATGACGTACTTCTCCCACCGGGCGCTCTCGCGCTTCGTGTGCGCCTCGCCCAACCCCGGCGACGACATCACGGCCGTGGCCCGGGAGTCCTTCGGCCGCGGCCCCGGCCTGGTGGTCACGGTCCTGTACTTCCTGGCCATCTACCCCATCGTGCTGATCTACGGCGTGTCCATCACCAACACCGTGGACTCCCTGCTGGTCAACCAGCTCGGCATGGCCTCCCCGCCCCGTGCGCTGCTCTCCTTCGTGCTCATCGCCGTGATGATGGCCGTCATGGTGGCCGGGCAGCGCGTGATGCTGCTCGTCACGGGCTGGCTGGTGTACCCGCTGATCCTCATCCTGTTCGGCACCAGCCTGTACCTCATCCCCTCGTGGGACCTGGGCGCCCTGACCGCCGGCACCACCGCCGGCGTGGGCGAGGTCCTGATGTCCCTCTGGCTGGTCATCCCCGTCCTCGTCTTCGCGTTCAACCACTCGCCGGCCATCTCCCAGTTCTCGCTGGCCATGCAGCGCCAGTACGGGCAGGCGGCCGCCGCGCGCGCCTCGGCCGTCCTGGCCCGCACCACGGGCCTGCTGGTGGTCTTCACCATGTTCTTCGTGTGGTCCTGCGTGCTGGCCCTCGGCCCCGACGGCATGGCCCAGGCCAAGGAGCAGAACCTGCCGGTGCTGTCCTACCTGGCCAACGTCCACGACTCCCCGCTGATCTCCGCGCTCGGGCCGATCGTGGCGATCCTGGCGATCGTCTCCTCCTTCTTCGGCCACTACCTGGGCACCGCCGAGGGCGCGGAGGGCGTCATCCGCTCCACCGTGGACCCGCACCACCGCATCGGCGACCGCACCCTGCGCCTGGGCATCGCCGCGTTCATCTTCGTGACCACGTGGCTCGTGGCCATCGCGAACCCGGGCGTGCTGGCGCTCATCGAGGCCGTCGCCGGCCCGATCATCGCCATCATCCTGTACCTCATGCCCATGTACGCGATCCGCCGCCTGCCGGCCCTGGCCCCCTACCGCGGCGCGCTGTCGAACGTGTTCGTCACCCTCGCCGGCCTCGTCGCCGTCAGCGGCATCGTCTACGGCGTGGTCCGCACCGTCACCGGGGCCTGAGCCCCGCCCCCCAGCACGACGACGGCGCCCCTCACCGGGCCGGGGGGGGGCGCCCGCCGCGGGGGGGTCAGAGGGCCCGGGGGGCCGGGGAGGTCAGCGCGTCGGGGCCTCGCCGGGCTGCTCGCCCAGGACGATCGGCACGCGCACGGCGTTGCCCCACTCGGTCCAGGAGCCGTCGTAGTTGCGCACGTCCTCGTAGCCGAGCAGGTGCTTGAGCACGAACCACGTGTGGGAGGAGCGCTCGCCGATGCGGCAGTAGGCGATCACCTCGTCGGTCTCGCCGAGGCCGGCCTCGTCGCGGTAGATGGCCTCGAGCTCGGCGCGGGACTTGAAAGTGCCGTCCTCGTTGACGGCCTTGGCCCACGGCACGGAGGCGGCGGTGGGGATGTGGCCGCCGCGCAGGGTGCCCTCCTGCGGGTAGCCGTCCATGTGGGTGGTCTCGCCGGTGTACTCCTTGGGGGAGCGCACGTCGACCAGCGGGGTGGTGCCCAGGGCGGCGAGCACGTCCTCGCGGGCGGCGCGGTCGGTGGAGTCGTCGCGCTGGCGCACGGGGTACTCGCCGCGGGTGACCTCGGGGACCTCGCGGGTGGTCTCGCGGCCCTCGGCGAGCCACTTGTCCCGGCCGCCGTCCATCAGGCGCACGTCCTCGTGGCCGTAGAGGGTGAAGACCCACAGGGCGTACGCGGCCCACCAATTGGACTTGTCCCCGTAGAACACCACGGTGGTCTCGGGGGAGATGCCCTTGGACGCGGCCAGGTCGGCGAAGGCCTCCGGGCCCACGAAGTCGCGGGCGACCTCGTCGTTGAGCTCGGTGTGCCAGTCGATCTTCACGGCGCCGGGGATGTGGCCGGTGGAGTACAGCAGGGTGTCCTCGTTGGACTCGAGGACCACGACGTCCTCGTCACCGGTGTGCTCGGCGACCCAGTCGGTGGAGACGAGCCTCTCGGGATGGGCGTACTGGGAGAACTTCTCGGCGGTGTCAGTCATGGGCGCCAGATTACGCCACACCCATGGGACGTATTGGGTCAGGGTGGCCTCACCCCGGACACGGGGGGTCATGTCCGCACGCCCGGTAGCATGACGCCAGTCCCCTCCGCCGATCCAAGGATGGAGCCGTCGTGCCCCAGATCGTCCACCTCGCCGAGCGCTCCCCGCAGGTCTCCGCGGACCAGCTGCTCGAGGCCTTCCAGCCCTCCTACCGGTTCGGGGAGGTCTCCTTCGACTCCTACATCCCGGACCCCGCGCACCCCTCGCAGGCGGAGGCCGTGGAGCGGCTGCGCCGGTTCGCCGCCTCCCTCGGCGGCCCCGCCGCCGGCTCCGGCGGCGGGTTCCTCGGCGGCCTGTTCGGCGGCGGCCGCCGGCGTGCCGTGGCGGAGCCGGCCGGCATCTACCTCGACGGCGGCTTCGGCGTGGGCAAGACCCACCTGCTGGCCTCCACGTGGCACGCCGCCCCCGGGCCCAAGGCGTTCGGCACGTTCGTGGAGTACACGAACCTGGTGGGCGCCCTGTCCTTCCGCAAGGCCGTGGACGTGCTCAAGGGCTACACCCTGGTCTGCATCGACGAGTTCGAGCTCGACGACCCGGGGGACACCGTCCTCATGTCCCGCCTGATGCGGGAGCTGGCCGATGCCGGCGTGCGCCTCGTGGCCACCTCCAACACCCTGCCCGGGTCCCTGGGCGAGGGCCGGTTCGCGGCGCAGGACTTCCAGCGGGAGATCCAGGTGCTGGCCGAGCAGTTCGAGGTCATCCGCGTGGACGGCGAGGACTACCGCCACCGCGGCCTCTCCGCCGCCCCGGCCCCGCTGGCCGAGGACCAGGTCGTCCCCACCGCCGAGGCCAACTTCCCGCATGCCGGAGTGCTGTCCGTGGACGACTTCTCCGAGCTGACCGCCATGCTCTCCCGCGTGCACCCCTCCCGCTACCGGGAGCTGGTCAAGGACGTGGACGTCGCGGCGTTCCATGGCGTGCACACCATCACCGAGCAGGCCACGGCGCTGCGCTTCGTGGTGTTCGCCGACCGGCTCTACGACAAGGACGTGCCCGTGGTGGCCTCCGGCGTGCCGTTCGACGAGCTGTTCACCCAGGAGATGATGCACGGCGGGTACATGAAGAAGTACTTCCGCACGGTCTCCCGCATGACCGCGCTCGTGCGCGAGGGCCAGACCGGCGAGGCCGAGGCCAAGTGAGCCCCGCCGCCCGCTGAGTCCCCGGGCC
>NZ_JAUNHR010000011.1:0-13335 GCF_030523875.1 Micrococcus sp.
ACCAACACCCACCGTGTGGACCACAACACCACCGCGAACCACACCGCCGGCCGCGTCACCGACGCCACGGACCGCCTGCGCGGCACCGACGGCCAGCGCGGCGACGGCATCCCCGGCAACGGCCGCTGAGCCCACGCCGCACGCAGCACCGCTGACGGCCCGCATCCGGGAGGCATCGACCTCCCGGGGCGGGCCGTCGGCCTGTCCGGGGGTCTCCGGAGCGTTCCGCGCATCCCGGCCGCCGACCCCGACTGACGCTCGGGTCGCCGTCGGCCCTCAGGCCCGCGGTGCCCAGCGGCGCACCGTCTCCGTGAGCCGGTCCAGGGCGGCGGGCCCGGCGCTCCACCGCTGCCAGTGCAGGGGGATCTCCGCGTCGCCGAGCTCGGGGACGAGCGTGAGGTCCGGGTGCGTGCCGGCGAACACGGCGGCCGGGACCTGCTCCGTGGGCAGCATCCCCCAGCCCAGGCCCACCCGGACGGCCGTGGCGTAGGCGGCCACCGAGGGCACCTGGTGGTGCGGTGGGGCGGGTCGGCCCGTCCGGGCGCGCTCCTCCTCCGCGCCGGCGCGGGCCAGCACGGCCCGCTGCAGCCCGTCGCGGGGGCCGTAGTCCACCACCGGCAGGGTGCCGACGTCGATCCGCCCCGCCGCGTCCCGGTGCAGGTCCAGGAGGAACGCGGTCGCGACCGCGTGGTAGCGCATGGTGCCGATCCGCTCAGCGGTGCACCCCGTGACGGGCGCCGGGTCGTCCGTCACGGCCGCCACGGCGGTCCCGTCCCGCAGCAGGCCCGTGGTGTGCCCCTGGTCCTCGGCGTGCAGGTGCAGGACGACGTCGTCCCACGTCGCCGCCTCCCGCAGCACCGGGCGCCACCAGGTGTCCAGGGAGTCGGCGTTGACCGCCACGGACAGCGGGGTCCGCCCGCCGGCGCCGCGCCCCAGGGCGGTGAGGGCCTCGTCCTCGAGGGCGAGCGTCTGCCGGGCCAGGCGCAGCATGCGCTCCCCGGCCGGGGTGGGCCGCACGGGCACGGTGCGGGTGAGCAGCACCTGCCCGGTCTGCCGCTCGAGCGCCTTCACGCGCTGGGAGAAGGCGGAGCCGGAGATGCGCAGGGCCTCCGCGCCGGCGTCGAAGGTGCCGTGGTCCACGGCGGCGACCAGGGCCCGCAGATGATCCGAGTTCACCGGATCAGGCTAGCGGGCGGTCTGAAGGATCCCTTCAGATCCTGAAGAGAAGCCTCCTGGAGCGGACGGGTCCCGCGCTCCTAGCCTCGTCCCCCGTGACCGCCTTCGCCTCCGGATTCCTGACCTACCTGGCCCTCGTCGTCGCCATCGGCGCCCAGACCCTGTTCCTGCTGCGCCAGAGCGTGCGCGGCGACCGGGCGTGGACGGCCATCGGCATCTGCTTCCTGGGGGACGTCGTGCTGCTCAGCGCGGGCACGGCCGGGATCGGCGTGGTGGCGCAGCGCTGGCCGTGGCTGGTCACCGCCCTGACCGTGGCCGGCGTCGTCTACCTCCTGTGGTTCGCCCTCTCCGCGCTGCGCTCGTCCGTGCGCGGGCACCGCACGCTCGAGGAGGCCGCGGCCGAGGTGCGCGACGACGCCTGGGCGCCCTCCGCGGAGGAGGTCGCCGTGATGACGGGGCGTCTGCCCGTGCTCCCGCCGCCAGGGGAGGGGCGCGCCGCGCCCGGCCCCGGGGCGGTGGCTGCTCCCGAGGCGGCCCCGGCCGGAGCGTCGGGGGCGGCGGCCGCCGTCGCCCCGGTGGCCGTCCGGACGCGGCCGGACACCGTGTCGACGCGCCCGCGCATGACGGCCCCGCGGACCCCGCTGCGCCGGCTCGTGCTGCTCAGCCTGTCCGTGTCCCTGCTGAACCCGCACGCGATCCTGGACGCCGTGGTGATGATGGGCACGTTCGCCCAGGCGTTCGGTGCCCAGAAGTGGGCGTATGCGGGCGGGGCGATCGCCGCCGGCGCCCTGTGGTTCGGCCTGCTCGGCTGGGGCGGGGCCAAGCTGGCCCCCGTCATGAACGCGCCCCGCATCTGGCGGGTGGTGGACGCCGTGGTGGCCGTGCTGATGCTGGCGATCGCGGTGAAGGTGGGCCTCACGCTCCTCTGACCCGGCGCGACCGGGCGCGACCGGTCCCGTCCCCCACGCCCCCCGTCCCCCACGAATCCACTGCACTTCTGACCCTTCTGAGCGCCGTACGGGCCTTGAGAAGGGTCAGAAGTGCAGTCGATTCCCCCGGGGGCGGGAGAGGATGGGGGCATGCGCACCCATGCCGCCCCGCACGCCCCCGCCGCCCGTCCCGACGCCGAGGCGCCCGGGCAGGCCATCCGGGTGTCCGCCGTCGTGATGGCCCGTCCGGACGGGCGCGTGCTCACCGTGCGCAAGGCCGGCACGGGGATGTTCATGTTCCCCGGCGGCAAGCACCACGCGGGGGAGGAGCCGGTGGACACCGCCGTCCGGGAGACCGCGGAGGAGACCGGGCTGCGGATCCGCCCGGACGAGCTCGTCCACCTGGGCGCATGGGACACCGCGGCCGCCAACGAGCCGGGTGCCGCGCTGCACGCCGAGGTGTTCGGGCTGTGGCGGCCGATCGCCCGGCACGAGGTCCCCGAGCCGACGGACGAGATCGTCGAGCTGCACTGGATGGACCCGGCCGCCCCGCAGGCCCCCGCAGGACACGCGGTGGCCCCGCTGCTGTTCCCCGTGCTGGCCGCGGTGGCGGCGGAGCCCCTCTTCTGACGGGTGCGCGTCAGCGCCGCTGCCGCGTGGCCACGGCCCGCAGCTCGTCCACGCGGACCAGCAGCTCCACCTGCAGCAGCGCGGGCCACGCGTGCACGAGCAGGCCCAGTCCGAGGGCCAGCACACCCCAGCCGGGGTGGCCGGCCGCGGCCAGGGCGATGGCGGCCACGGCGTGGAACACGGTGGACACCGAGTGGCTCACCAGGGCGGCGACGGCGTCCCGGCGGAACACGCGCACGTCCGCGCGGGAGCGGATGGGGCGGCGCACGCGGCGGTTCCAGCCGGCCACGGTCAGCTCGTGCGCCAGCCAGCGGGTGCCGAGCCGGCGGGCCAGCACGCCCACCCGGTGCAGCCGGCGCCACGGGCGGTCCACGAGGCGGTCCGTGGGGGCGCCGTAGAGGGGCCCGAACCCGAACGTCCCCGCCGTCAGGACGGCCGTGTAGACCCCCGGGGAGACCGGCGCGATCGCCGCGAACCCCCAGGCCAGGACCGCGGCCGCGGCCAGGGTGCCGAGCAGGGCGGAGGGTCTCATGGGGCGAGGGTACCGGGGGTTGAGGGGCCGGGTCCGGGACCGGGGTGCGACGGGCGCCACCCCGCGGCCTCCGGGGGCCGCCCCGCTGACTACCCTGAACCGGTGACCTCCCTGCTCCGCATCCTCCGCTTCGCGCCCGAGCTCCGTCCTCTCTACATCGGCATCGCCGTGAGCGCGGTGCTGCGGGCGGTGCTGGCGCTGGCCACGCCGTTCCTGATCGGCGCGGCCACGGACCGGATCGTGGACGCGATCGCCGGCCGCTCCACCGTGGCCGAGGCCGTCACCGCGGTGACGTGGCTGGCTGCGGCGTTCCTCGCCGTCGAGCTGGCGGCCACCGCCGTGGTGTCCGTGGGCGGCTACTGGGGGGACGTGATGGCCGCGCGCATGCGCACCATCCTCTCCGCGCGGTACTTCGACCACCTGCTGCACCTGCCGCAGCGCTACTTCGACACGGAGATCACCGGCCGGATCACCAACCGGCTCAACCGCTCCATCACGGAGCTCACCCAGTTCTTGAACTTCTTCGCGAACAACGCGTTCACCATGCTCATCACCACGGTGGCCGTGCTGGTGATCTCGGGGACGTACTGGTGGCCGCTGGCGGTGCTGCTCGCCGTCGTCTTCCCCGTGTACATGTGGCTGACCGCCAAGACCTCCGCGCGCTGGCAGGTGTGGGAGGGGGAGAAGAACACGGAGATCGACATCGCCTCGGGCCGCTTCACCGAGGTCGTCTCCCAGATGCCCGTGGTGCGCGCCTACAACCGGCAGGACACCGAGCTGGCCGGGTTCCGCGAGCGGTTCGGGCGGACCGTGGGGATCACGCGGGCGCAGTCGCGGTGGTGGCACTCCATGGACGCCGCCCGCCGTGTGGCGCTGAACGTCATCTTCGCCGTGCTCTACCTGCTGGTGTTCGTGCGCACCGCGCAGGGCGAGTTCTCCGTGGGGGACATGGTGATCCTCCTGCAGCTGATGAACATGGCCCGCGAGCCCATCTTCTCCATGAGCTACCTCGTGGACTCCGCCCAGCGCGCCGTGGCCGGCTCCCGCGACTACTTCGCAGTCCTCTCCGAGGAGCGCGAGGAGGACCTGCACGCCCGCGCCGCGCTCGCCTCGGGCGCCGTCACAGCGACGACGACGGCGGCCGGGGCGGCGACGGCGGCGGCCGGGGCGCGTGCCGCCGTCGTGCCCGCGGACGCCACGGCCGAGGACGACGTCCCGGCCGTGCGCTTCCGCGACGTGCACTTCGCCTACGGGGACGGCGAGGAGGTGCTCTCCGGGATCGACTTCGCGATCGGCCGGGGGGAGAAGGTGGCACTGGTCGGCGAGTCCGGCGGCGGCAAGTCCACCATCACGAACCTGCTGATGGGCCTGTACCCGGTGACCTCCGGGCGGATCGAGGTGTTCGGCCGGGACGTGGCCGGCCAGGACCTCGGTGAGCTGCGCGGGCGGATCGCGGCCGTGTTCCAGGAGCCGCACCTGTTCTCCGGGACGGTGCGGGAGAACATCGCGTACGCGGACCCGGACGCCTCCGACGAGCGGGTGCGGGCGGCCGCGCGGGCGGCCTACGCGGACGGGTTCGTCTCCGAGTTCCCGGACGGCTACGACCAGCTGATCGGGGAGCGCGGCCTGCGCCTGTCCGGCGGGCAGCGCCAGCGGATCGCCGTGGCCCGGGCCGTGCTCAAGGACGCGCCCGTGCTCATCCTGGACGAGGCCACCTCCAGCCTGGACACCAAGTCCGAGCGGCTCGTGCAGGCCGCCCTCGACGAGCTCATGGTGGGCCGGTCCTCGCTGATCGTGGCGCACCGCCTGTCCACCATCGCGTCCGTGGACCGGATCGTCACCCTGCGGAAGGGGCGAGTGCAGGAGGTGGGCACGCCCGCCGAGCTCGCGGTGTCCGGGAGCATCTACTCCCAGCTGCTCGAGCTGCAGCAGGCCGGCACCAAGCAGGCGAAGAGGCTGCTGAAGGAGTACGGGATCGCCGGCTGAGCTCCGGCCGGGTGGGGAGCGCTCCGTGGCCGCCCCCCCACGGAGAATCCACTGCACTTGTGACCCTTCTGAGCGGTGACATGGCCGCCAGAAGGGTCAGAACTGCAGCGGATTCGTGGGGGAGCGGTGGGGGGGGGGCGCCTCCTGCGCTCAGCGGTCCCGGATCTCCGCGGTGGAATACCGCACGCCCGCGGGGACGTCCACGGTCACGGCGGTGCCCGCCTCCCCCTCGGCCGCGTCCGGGATCTCCCCGCTGAAGCCGCCGCACCCCTCGGACCACGCCACCGGCACGTAGTGGAGGTCCTTGGGGTCCAGGTAGCCGACCGAGGACGGGCCGGCGTCGGGGTGGTCGCACACCAGCAGCACCCGGTGGGGGCGGACGTCGTTCGGGGCGCCGCTGGAGGTCTCGCGGCCGTCCTCGCCCGTGCCGGTGATCCCGCCCGCGATCCCCTCGGCGGCCTCGTCCACGAGCGGCGAGTCCTCGCCCGCGGCGAGGGCCGCGTGCAGGCCGTCCTCGTCGGGTCCGTCCTGGAACGCCAGCACGGACAGGTCCGGCTCCCACAGGTCCGGGATCGCGACGGCGGTGTTCCCGGTCTCCGCCGCGCCGACGACCACCCCGGCGTCGGTCAGCAGGACGCGGGGGTCGCGCCGGATCGAGGCGAGCTCGGCCTCCCGGACCGCGGAGGCCGCGGCCGGCTGCGCGGCCGGGGACGACGACGTCGCCCCCGCGGTGCCGGCGGACGCAGCCGCAGGGGAGGGGCTCGAGGTGACGGAACCGGCCGCCGAGGAGGCCGGAGCCGCGGACGGCTCGGCGGGGGCGGAGCACCCGGCGAGGCCCAGCGCGAGGGCGAGTGCCCCCGTCGTGCGGGAGACGGTGCGGTGCAGGCGGGCGGCGGTGACGGCCATGGCGGACCTCCGAGCGAGGGGGAGGCGGGGCTCCCGGCGCCCGCCCGGCCTGTCGCCGTGCGGTGCGTGAGGCGAGCCTAGGCGTTGAGTGTGACGGGTGTCACCCCCGTCGGTGGAGCTCGACCCCCCGGTTCGGAATCGACTGCACTTCTGACCCTTCTGGGCATCGAAAGGCGTGCCAGAAGGGTCAGAAGTGCAGTGGATTCCCGAGGGGAGGGGCGGGTGACGGCGACCGGACCCCGTCAGCGGCCCTTCATCACCGCCAGTCGTCCGGCCTCGCCGGCGGCGACGCTGAACTCGTACCGGATGGCGCCGTCCACGATGTGCTCGGCGGCCACCGTGTACCGCACGTCGATCGGGGAGCAGCGCGGCCCCGTGCCGATCGAGTGGTAGGTCTGGCCGGCCACGACGTCCACCCCGGAGGTGTCCGACTCCGGGAGGGGCGAGCCGTGCTCGCACAGCAGGACCACCCGGTGGACCTCGCCGGGCCCGGAGACGGGCACGGTGAGCGTCCCGGGCCGGCTCACCGTGTCCCGCTCGGCCGGCACGAGCGCCTCCGCGACCACGGGCTCGGCCTCGGGATCCCACTCCTCCGACTGCCACACGTCGGTGGTGCGCGCCCAGGCGTCGAACGTCGTGCCGCCCTCGCCCTCGGTGAAGAGCGCCGCCGGCACGTCGACCACGGCGTACCGCGGCTCCGCGGTCGCCGCGGCCTCCGACTCGGCCCGGATGGACGCCCGCGCCGAGGCCGCCGGGTCCTCCCCCTGCGCGGCCGCCCGGGCGTTGGACAGCGGCTCGGGGCTCTCCTCGGGGGCCGGATCGGCGGCGTCCGGGGACGACGACGGCGCCTCCCTCTCCGACCCCGATCCTGCCCCCGCGCAGCCGGTCAGGCCCAGCGTCAGAGCGAGCGCCGCCGTCGTGAGGGGCAGGGGGAGCCGGGAGCCGGCCGTGCGTTCCATGGGGCCACCCTATGTCCCGGATGTGCCGCCGGTCACCCGCCCGGGGTGAGCCCGAGTGCGCGGCGCACCGTGCGCGTGACGGACAGGGCCGTCAGCTGCGAGGTGCGCGGATTGTCCGGGGAGGGCGCGGACGTGACGGCCAGCTCGATCCGACCGGCCGGACCCGCGGCGGTGACCTCGTGCCGGGTCCGCTCCGCGGCGGCGTCCGCCACGAGCTCCACACGCACCCGCTCGAGGGACCGGGCGAGGAGAGCGGCGTCGTCGTCGCCGGGGCCGGTCGGGCGGCCGCGCGTGGCCCAGGCCAGCGCCACCGCGACGTTCACGTTGGCGGGGAAGCGCTCCACGGCCTCGGCCGGGTCCCCCTCCAGCACGACGACGGGCCCGTCCTCCGGCCGGAGCCCCTCGAGCCGGGCCGCCTCCGCCGGGGACATCCACGGGCGCACGAGGCCGCGGGGGTGCTTGACGCTGCGGATCCGCACCTCGTCCAGGCCGTCCGCCTCCGCGGCCGCCTCCAGGACGTCGAACCCGCCGATCGCCCCGTTGGTCACGTGCAGGCGGCCCGGGCCGGCCAGCAGGGCCTCCGCCGCCTCCGGCCGGGCGAGGGCGCCGACGCTGGAGAGCACCAGGTCCGTGCCGCGGGCCACCACGGCGGGTCCGAGCCGGCGCGCCGGGACGATCCCCGCGCACTCGACCACCAGGTCCGCGGCGGGCAGGCCGGCGGCGGGGTCGTCGGGGTCCCCGAGGGGGACGAGCCGCACGCCGAGGTCCCCACGGGCCCGGTGCGCCGCGACGTCCCGCACGGCCGCCGTGACCCGTACCCGCCCGGCGTCGCGCTCGGGGGCGAGGCCCGCCGCCACGGCGCGGCCGACGGCGCCGAAGCCCAGGAGCAGGACGGTGCGGGGCCGCGTGGCGTTCGCAGGGGTAGCGACGGCCGCGCGGGTGGGGGAGTGCGGGGTCATGGCGACCATCCTGGCACCCCGGCGCCCCCCGGCGGCGGCCGTCAGGCGTGGTCGGCGGGCCGGGCGGCCGCACGGCCGTCCGACCGGCGGAAGTACGCGGCCAGGAGCGCGCCCGAGAGGTTGTGCCAGAGGGAGAACACGGCGCCGGGCAGGGCGGCGGCGGGGGAGATGTACTGCGCGGCCAGGCCCGCGGCGAGCCCGGAGTTCTGCATGCCCACCTCGATCGACACCGTGCGCGCCGACCGCACCGGCAGGCGGCACGCCCGCGCCAGGCCGTAGCCCAGCGCGTAGCCGAGCCCGTTGTGCAGGACCACGGCGAGCAGCACCAGGGCGCCCGCGGAGAGCACGGTGGCCGCGGAGTTGCCGACGACGGCGGCCACCACCATCGCGATGAACGCCACCGACACCCACGGCAGGGCGGGCAGGACGCGGTCCACGAGGCGGCCCAGCACGAGGCGCACCAGCAGGCCGCCGAGCACGGGCAGGAGCACGATCTTCACGATGGACGAGGCCATGGCGCCGCCGTCGACCGCCATGTACTGGCCGGCCAGCCAGAGGGTCAGCAGGGGCGTCAGCAGCGGGGCGAGCAGGGTGGACACCGAGGTCATCGCCACGGACAGCGCCGTGTCCGCGCGGGCGAGGTAGCTGACCACGTTGGAGGCCGTGCCGCCGGGGGCCGAGCCCACCAGGATCACGCCCGCCGCCAGCTCCGGGGGCAGACGCAGCAGGAGGGCCACGGCCAGGCCCAGCAGGGGCATGACCGCGTACTGCGCCACCACGCCCAGCAGCACCGGCAGGGGGCGCCGCGCCACCAGGGCGAAGTCCGGCAGGGTCAGCGTCAGGCCCATCCCGAACATGATGATCCCGAGGAACAGGTTCACCTGCGGCAGGAGCGTCTTCGTTGCCTCCGGCGCCAGGAAGCCCACCACGGCGGCGGCCAGGATGAGCAGCGGGAAGACGGTGACGGCCAGGCGGGCCGAGCGGTCCTCGGCCTGTCGCAGGTCGGATGCGGGGGCGGTGGTCATGGCCTCGAGGGTAGGGCCACCGCACCCGACGTCCGCCTCCTGGACCGAAGATGTCCAGGGAGCGGACCGTCGCGCTCCCCGCGGGCCCGCTCCGCTCAGCCCTCCGGCGTCTGGATCAGCTGGAACGTGGCGCCGGCGGGGTCCAGCACGGTGGCCACGACGCCGAACGGCGAGTCCGCGGGCCCGTCCACCACGCGGCCGCCGTGCTCTTCGACCGTCCGCACCGAGGACGCCATGTCCGCGGTCCGCAGGTACACGCGCCAGTGACTCGGCACGTCCTCCGGCAGCCACGCGGCGGCGTCGCACAGGCCCGCGGAGGCCTCCTCGCCCGCCCGGTCCGTGGCGTAGGCGGGCGTGCCGCCCCCGCCCGTGCCGGCGTCGTCGTCGGGGGTCCCGTCCGCGCCCAGCGGGACCACGTCCCAGCCGCACACGGCGCGGTAGAAGGCGGCATCTGCGGCGAAGTCCTTGGACATCACCTCGAACCACACGGACGTGCCGGGGGTCAGCGGGAGGTCGTGGCCCCCGAACGCGCCGGGCTGCCAGAACCCGACGTACTCGCCGCCCGGGGTGACCACCACGGCCATCCGGCCGAGGTCCCCGACGTCCATCGGCTCCATGTGCACGGTCCCGCCGTGCTCGCGGACGAGGCGGAGGGTCCTGTCGACGTCGTCGCTGCGCAGGTACACCGACCACACGGCGGGGCCCTCGGCGGGCGTCCCGTCCGGGCCGGGCGGCATCAGCTCGGCGTCCATGGCCCCGCCCACCGTCGCGTCGCCGGCGCGGATCAGCCGGTACTGGCCGTACTCCTCGCCCTGGTCCTCGAAGGTCCAGCCGAACAGGGCCTCGTAGAACTCCTGCTGCCGGGCGAAGCCCCCGGCCAGGTGGTCGATCCAGATCGGGGCGCCGGCACGGATGCGCTGCAAGGTCTCGCTCATGCGGCCAGCATGCCCCGCTGGCCGGCCGGGGACAATGGGGGGCGTGAGCCGTCCCGCCCCCTCGTCCCGTCCCGCCGCCTCCGCCGCCCCGTCCGACCCCGCGGCCGCCACGCCCGTGCGTCTGGGCGTGCTGGTGGCCCCGGACGTGGACCCGGCCGCGGCCGCCGCCCTCGACCCCGCCGCGCTGGCCGCCCGCCTCGACGCCGCCTACCCCGGCCTGGCGTGGGAAGTGCGGGTGAGCGCGGAGGACGTCGGCGATGACGACGACGACTCCCTTGACCTCCTCGAGATCACCCGCGACCGCATGCTGGACGAGGACTGGGACGTCGCCGTCGGGCTCACGGGCCGCGCCCTGGTCCAGGGGCCGCACACGCTCGCCGAGCAGGTCTCCCCGGTGCACTCCACGGGCGTGGTGTCCCTGGCGCTCGCGCCGGGCGACGCGCAGGAGGCGGTGGCGCGCGTCGTCGCCCGCCTGCTCGGCCTGGACCCGGACGAAGGGAAGCCGGACGAGGACGACGTCCGGGACGCGGTGCGCTGGGCGCGCCAGCTGGCCGCCGACATCGAGGACCGCGCCGGCGAGTCCGGCGTCTCCTTCGCCGGCCGGGTGGCGGGGCGCAACGCCCGCATGATCCTGGGGACCGTGCGTGCCAACCGGCCGTGGATGCTGGCGGTCTCGCTGACCCGGTCCATGTCCACGGCGCTCGCCACGGGGGCGCTGACCCTGCTCACCACGGACCTGTGGATGCTCTCCGCCGAGTACAACGGCGTGCAGATGGGCGTGCTGGGGGTGCTGTCCATCGTGGCGGTGACGCTGTCCCTCGTGGTGGGCGCGAAGCTGTGGGAGCGGCCGCGGCGTGCCGCCGAGCGGGAGCAGGTGGCGGTGTTCAACCTCGCGACGGTCCTGACGGTGCTGATCGGTGTGCTCGTCCTGCACGCCCTGCTCATGCTCGCCGCATTAGCCGGGGCGCTGCTCCTCGTGGACGCGGACGTGTTCGAGGCGGTCACGGGGGAGGCGGGCACGTTCTGGCAGTACGTGAAGCTCGCGTGGTTCGTGGGCGGGCTCGCCACGATCGGCTCGGCCCTGGGTGCCGGCCTCGAGGACGACGACGACGTCCGCCAGGCCATCTTCACGCGCGGCGCCCGCTGAGCCCGGCTCACACGGCGGCCAGCCCCTCCACCGGGCTCAGCCGCGCCGCCCGACGCGCGGGCAGTACCGACGCCGCCAGCCCTGCCAGGGCCGCCACGCCCACCACGAGCGCGAGCTCGGCCCACGGGACGGCGGCCCGCACGAGGCCGGCCCGCCCCGTCACGTTCGCCACCAGCTCGCCGAGGATCAGCTGCGACCCGGCCCACCCGTAGAACACGCCGAGCGCGCAGCCCAGGGCGGCGGCCACGGCCGCGATCAGCACCGCCTCGATCGCGATCATCCCGCGCAGCCCGCGCCGGGTCAGCCCGAGGGCCCGCAGCAGCGCGTTCTCCCGGGTCCGCTCGATCACGGACAGGCTCAGCGTGTTGGCCACCCCGATCAGCGCGATCAGCACGGACACCGCCAGCAGCGCCACCACGATCCCCAGCAGCGCGTCGATCACCTGGGAGTACAGGGCGCGCTCGCCGAGCCCGCCCTCAGCCACCTGGGAGCCCTCCCCGGCAGCCGCGGTCACGGCCTCGGTGAGCTCCTGCAGGTCCCTCACGGCGACGTCGTCGCCCGCGTCCACGAGCACCAGCCCGCCGGTCTCGGGTCCGGGCCCCGCGGCTCCCTCGCCGTCGGCGGGCCGTCCCTCGGCCCGGATCCGGTCGGCGGTCTCCGGGGGGAGGAGCACGGCGGTCTGCAGGCCGGAGCCGCGCACGGAGCGCAGCTCCTGCGTGCGGCCGTCCACGGTCACGCCGGTGGTCGGGTCGGCCCAGCTCGGCACGTACACGGTGCCCTCGGCGCCGAGCGCCCCGGCGTCCCGCTCGGGCTCGCGGGCCACCACGGTGCGCAGATCCTCGGCGGTCACGGCGTACGCGGGGGTGCCGTTGACGGTGGCGCCCACGGGGACGGAGCCCACGGCCGCGCCCACCCCGTCGACCCCGGCCACGGCGCGCGCGGCCTCGGCCGGGTCCGCCCCCTGCGGCACGGAGACCACGAGGTCCACGGGGAACTCGGTGTCCAGGAGGCGGTCCGTCTCGGCCTGCGCGGTGCGGCCGCCCGTGAGCACGAGCGCCACGAGGGTGGTGCCGATCAGCAGCGCCGCCGCGGTGGCGGCTGTGCGCGAGCGGTGGCGGGTGGCGTTCAGCCCGGCCAGCCGCCCCGGCACGCCGGCCGGACGGGCCAGCACGGCCGCGGCCCGCACCGCCGCGGGCACGAACAGCCGCGCCAGCAGCAGCATCCCCAGGAAGGAGAGCACCCCGCCGCCCACGGCCGGCAGGAACCGCTGTCCCAGGGCCCCGGACCACATCAGCACGGCCCCGCCCACGGCCAGCACCGCCCCGACGGCGGCCCGCACCAGCCCGGCGCGGGAGAGCACCTCGGTCTCGGCGGCCGGGCGCAGCGCCTGCAGCGGCGCCACGCGGGTGGCAGCCCGGGCCGGGCCCAGGGCGGCCACCACGGCCACGCCCGTGCCCACGGCGACCACGCCCGCCAGCTGCAGCGGGTCGGCGCCGAAGCTCAGCGCCGGCACCCCGAGGGCCTGACGCGCCACGGCGACGACGGCCAGCGTCAGCGCCACGGCCAGCCCGACCCCCAGCAGGGCGCCGAGCAGCCCGGTGAGCAGGGCCTCGAGCAGGACGGCGCCGCGGATCTGGCGCACGCTCGCGCCCACGGTGCGCAGCAGGGCGAGGTCCCGGGTGCGCTGGGCCACGAGCACCTGGAAGGTGTTGGCGATCACCAGGGCGGTCACCACGAGCGCCAGGACGGCGAACCCGCCGAGCACCCAGCCGAACAGGTCGGTGCCGCCGGCCAGGGCGGTCAGCTGGTCGCGGGAGGCCTCGTCCGGGGTGGCCACCGCGGCGGCCACGCCCTCCCCGCGCAGCAGCTCCGTCACGTCCGCGCGCACCGTCTCCGGGTCCGCACCGTCCGCCAGGCGCAGTAGTGCCGCGGTGGCGAACGGGTCGGACTCCGGCATCTGCAGCGCGTCCACGAGCGTCGCGCCGCCCCACACCTGGGCCTGCGAGGACATCATCGGGTCAGGGGACACCGTGGTCAGGCCGGAGACGACGGCCTCGACGGCGCCCTGCGCGGGGTCGGCGGCGAGCGTCACGCTCCCGCCGACGCCCACGCCGAGCGTGTCCGCCGTGCCCTCGTCCAGGGCCACGGCGC
>NZ_JAUNHR010000011.1:13435-42354 GCF_030523875.1 Micrococcus sp.
CGTCGTCGGGCAGGACCACGAGGTCCGCGCCGGCGTACGTGGCGCCGAGGGTGGAGCGCAGGGTGGCCTGCGCGGAGGAGGCCACCAGGGAGGCGGCGGCCAGGAACATGGTGCCGATCAGCACCGCCAGCACCACGGAGACGTACCGGCGGGGCTGGGCGCGCAGCTGGGCGAGGGCGACGGTCCACATGCTCAGAGGCCCTTCCCCTGCTGCAGGGCGGTCAGGGCCTCGGCCACGCGCTCGGCCGTGGGGGCATGCAGCTCCCCGGCCAGGGCGCCGTCGGCGAGCATCACCACGCGGTCGGCGGCGGCCGCGGCCACCGGGTCGTGGGTGACCATGATGACGGTCTGGCCCATCTCCCGCGTGGCGCGGCGCAGCAGGGACAGCACCTCGGCGCCCGTGGCGGTGTCCAGGTTGCCAGTGGGCTCGTCGCCGAACACGACGTCGGGCCGCGTCAGCAGGGCGCGGGCCACCGCCACGCGCTGCTGCTGGCCGCCGGAGAGCTCGTGCGGGCGGTGGGTGAGCCGGTCCGTCAGGCCCAGGGCGCCGACGATCTCGTCCAGCCACGCCCGGTCCGGGGTGCGGCCGGCCAGCTCGAGGGGCAGCACGATGTTCTGCTCCGCCGTGAGCGTGGGCACGAGGTTGAACGCCTGGAACACGAAGCCCACGCGGTCCCGGCGCACGCGGGTCAGCTCCGCGTCCGAGAGGCCGGTGATCACGGTGTCCCCGAGGGTCACGGTGCCGGCGTCCGGGGTGTCCAGCCCGGCCAGGCAGTGCATCAGCGTGGACTTGCCCGAGCCGGACGGGCCCATGATCGTCGTGAAGCGGCCGGCCTCCACGTCCACGTCCACCCCGCGCAGGGCGTGCACGGCCGCGTCCCCCCGCCCGTAGGTGCGGGTGAGGCCGCGCGCGGCGACGGCGGGCGGCATCGTCGTCGTGGGGGCGGGGGCGACGCGGTGGGCGCCGGCGCCGGGGGCGACGGGCGGGAGCGTGGGTGAGGTGCTCATGGCCCCCACTCTCCCCCTCCGCCGGCCTCGACGGATCGGAGCGGGGGATGGACCCGGCGTCCCCGGGGTCCACCCACGGGATGAGGCGGGCCTCCGCCCCGGGGGCGACGGGCGGCGGCCGGGGTGGGCGGCGCGGCCGGGATGGGAGGATGGACGCCATGAGATCGGACGCCCTCGCCAACCGCCGGGACCTCGTATCCGCCGCCTCCGGGCTGCTCGCGGAGGAGGGCGCGGGGATGTCCCTGCGGGCGGTGGCGCAGGCGGCCGGGGTGGGCGTCGGCACCCTCTACCGGCACTTCCCCTCCCGTGTGGACCTGCTCACCGCGGTCCTCGAGGACGTGGTGGAGCGGCTCACCGCCCACCTGGAGGGGTTCATCGAGGGTGACGGGCCCGCGGCCGAGCGCTGGCTGCGCCTCTCCCGGGCGCTCGCGGACGAGGACCTGGTGAACCTGCTGGCCGCGCGGGACTCCCTCGGCCCGGACGAGGGGCCCCCGCCCGAGCGGATGGAGGAGGCCGAGCGGGTGATCATGGCCCTGACGGACCGCGCCGTGGGCCTCGCCCGCCGGGACGGGCTGGTGGCCGACGGGGTCTGCGGCCTCGACTACTTCACGGGCCTGCTGATCGTCACCCGCCCGCCGCTGCCCGCCCTCGAGGCGCACCTCAGCGGGCAGCGCGACTGGCTCGTGCGCGTCTACCTTCGGGGCCTGCGGCCCGACTGAGCCGGGAGCGGTCCCGGGCCGGCCTCGAGTCGGCTGCGGCTCAGCCGCGGCGCGGCGGGCTGGCCAGGACGATCGTCACCGCGGCCACCAGCGCCGCCGACCCGAAGCCCAGCAGCACGCGGGGGATCCCCACCACGTCCGTGGCCAGCGTCAGCCCGGAGGTGACCAGCGCGGCCGTCACGAGCGCCAGGAACAGGGCCAGGCACTCGGCGTCGCGGCACTCGCGCTCGCGGGCGGCCTCGGCCCGGGTGGTCTCCGGGCGGTCGACGACGACGGGGGCCGTCTCCGGCGCGCGGAGGTCCGCCTCCTGGACGGGGGCGGGGGAGGCGGCGGTGCTGCGGTGCGGTGCGGCGGCGGTGGCCATGGGGCTCTCCTCGGGTCGGCCGCCGGTCTGGGCGGGCACCGCCCAGCCTCCCGCGACGCATCCCCGTGCCGGCACCCTCCTGAGGCGGAACTGTGCGCGGCGGGTGTCATCCCCAGGGATGACCCGCCCCTGTCCGAAGGTGCTGCCCGGGGGCAGACCCCAGGCGAATCCACTGCACTTCTGACCCTTCTCAGCCCCGGATCGGCCCTCAGAAGGGTCAGAAGTGCAGTGGATTCCGTGGGTGTGCGTGCGTGGGTGGGGGCGTGGAGGGACAGGTGCGTGAGGGGCGAGCCGCGGAGCGCGGGCCTGTCCCCTCCTGCACAGGCGCCGTCGAGGGCCTCGGGCTCCCCAGCTTCCCCGTCCCCCGGGCGGGAGAGGGGCGTCCTCCCACAGGATCCCTGCCATGCGCACCCCCGGAGACTTTCCCGTCCACCTCCGTCACGCCCCCTTCACCCGTGCGGCCGCCCTCGCCGCCGGCCTCTCCGGCTCGCGGCTGCGCAGTCGCGACGTGATCCGGGTCGGCCGCGGCGTCTACCGGTGGACCGGCACGCCGGGCTCGACGACGACGCCGACGTCTGCTCTGCCGTCAGCCGTCCGGACGCCGCCTCTCGGCACGGCGGGTTCCGCCACCCCGTCCGATGAGGGGCGGGCGGCGAGGGAGACGAGGAAGGAGGCTTCCCGGCGTCGTGAGGTGGAGCGGCTGCATGCGCTGCTCGCGCGGCATCCTGACCTCGTGGTCACGGGGGCGTCGGCGGCGCGGCTGTGGGGGCTGCCGCTGCCGTCCTGGGTGGAGGCGTCCACCGAGCTCACGGTGCTGCGCGGGGACGGCCTCCGAGCCTGCGCCGACGCCGGTGTGCGCACCCGGCTCGCGGACCTGGCCCGGGTCCAGCTCCATCCGGAGCCGCTGCACGGCCTGCCCGTGACCTCGTACGCGGACACCTGGTTCCATCTCGCGGACGACCTGCCGGTGGACCAGCTTGTCGCGGTGGGGGACCGGCTCGTCCGATCGCGTCCGCGGCGGGGTGAGGACGCTCTCACGGACCGTGCGGCGCTCGCCGAGTGCCTGCGGCGTCAGCGGGGGCGGCGCGGCGTCGTGAAGGGCCGTGCCGCCCATGCCCTCGTGCGCGACGGCGCCGACTCGCCCCAGGAGACCGCGCTCCGCCTGGCCCTGCTGGACGCGGGCCTGCCGGAGCCCGAGCTGCAGATCGAGCTGCGGGACCCGGCCTACTCCACCCGGCACCCGGCCACCGCGGACCTCGGGTACCGCCGGTGGCGGATCGCGGTCCAGTACGAGGGCGCCGGCCACGACGACCCCGTGCAGGTCGCCCGGGACACGCAGCGGGACGCCGTGTTCCAGCGGGCGGGCTGGACGGTCATCCGGGTCTCGAACTCGGATCGCAGGGCCGGGTTCGCGGGGGCCATCGCGCTGATCCGGCAGGCGATCGCCGCGCGTCGTCTCCTCGAGGCGGCGGCCCCCGGGAATCCACTGCACTTCTGACCCTTCTGACGGCTGATCCAGGCCTGAGAAGGGTCAGAAGTGCAGTGGATTCCTCTGGGGGGGTGGGCGTGGGTGGGCGTGCGTGGGGAGGGGGTCAGTAGCTCACGAGCCCGGCGCGGTGGGCGATCAGCACCGCCTGCACGCGGTCCCGCGCGGCGAGCTTGGCCAGCACGCGGCCCACATGCGTCTTCACGGTGGCCTCCGACAGCACGAGTTCCGCGGCGATCTCCGGGTTCGATGACCCGGCGGCCATGGCCGTGAGCACCTCCCGCTCCCGCGGGGTGAGGGAGGCCACCGCGGCCACCTCCCGCTCGCACTCGGCCTCCCGCACGGCGTCCCGGCGCAGCCGCGGGGCCATGTGCGCCATGAGCCGGCGCGTGGTGGACGGCGCGATCACGGCGTCGCCGCGGTGCACCGTGCGGATGGCCGCCAGCAGCTCCTCCGGCGGGGCGTCCTTGAGCAGGAACCCGGAGGCGCCCGCCTCGATCGCGTCCATGACGTGCTCGTCCAGGTCGAACGTGGTCAGCACCACCACGCGCGGGGCGTCCGGGCGGCGCAGCAGGGCGCGGGTCGCCTCGATCCCGTCCATCCCGGGCATCCGCACGTCCATCAGCACGACGTCGGCGCCCGCCACCGCCAGGGAGGCCGCCGCCTCCCGGCCGTCGGAGGCCTGGGCCACCACCTCGAGGTCCGGCTGGGAGTCGATCAGCATCGCCAGGCCCGAGCGGACCAGGGCCTGGTCGTCCACGAGGGCCACGCGGACGGTCGCGGGGGCCGTGCTCGGCGTCTCGGTCATGGGGTGCCCCTCAGATCTCCGGGTAGGGAAGGTGTGCGTGCACACGGTAACCGGCGCCCACGCGCGGGCCGGTCTCCACCGTGCCGCCGAACAGGGCCACCCGCTCGGCGATGCCCCGCAGGCCCTGCCCCGAGCCCGCGGTGGCGGGGTCGGCGGCGGCGCCCCGGCCGTCGTCGTCGACCTGTACGTCCAGGCCGTGCGCCGTCCAGCAGAGGGTGACGAAGGAGCGGGCCTCCGGGCCGGCGTGCCGCAGCGTGTTGGTGAGGGCCTCCTGCACCACGCGGTACCCCGTGAGCTCGCCGCCGGCGGGCAGGGCGCGGCGCGGGGAGCCCTGCTCCAGGAGGGAGACCTCCAGCCCGGACAGCCGCATCGTCTCCAGCAGGTCCGGGACGTCCGCCAGGCCCGGCGGGGCGCGGTGCACGTCCCGGGAGGCGGGGTCGCGGCGGCCTCGGTCCGCGCCGGCGTCGGCGGGTCCGCGCAGCACGCCCAGGAGCTGGCGCATGTCCGCGAGCGCCGCCCGCCCGGTCTGGCCGATGGTCTCGAGGGTGGCGACGGCCAGCTCGGGCTTGGCGGCGGCGGCGTAGCGGGCGCCATCGGACTGGCTGATGATGACCTGCAGGGAGTGGGCCACGATGTCGTGCATCTCGCGGGCGATGTGGCTGCGCTCGTCCGCGGCGGCGAGCTCGCGCTCCTGACGGGCCTGGGTCTCGAGGCGCCGGGTGCGGTCCTCGAGCGCCTGCACGGCCAGGCGGCGGTTGCGGACCACGTCCCCGAACGCCCACGCGGTGAGCACGGTGAGTCCGCAGCCCAGCGCCATGACCACCATGCCGGCGGGGTCCGCGGGGGAGCGGATCATCAGGCCGTCCGGGGTGGTGAACGCGGGCGGGAACAGCCACACCTTCACGCCATTGGCGGCGCCGCCGGCCAGCCCGGCCAGCAGACCGGCGATCGACGCGCGGCGCGGGGCGAGGGCGGCCAGGTTGTAGACGGTCAGCGGCACCATCACCAGGGCGGCGCTGAACTCGGGCCCGAAGGCGAGGTGGGCCAGGGCCGCGATCACGGTGATCCCCGCCGAGGCCACGGGCCAGCGCCGCCGCAGCGCCCACGGCAGGGTGAGCCCGAAGCCGGTGAGCACGCCGGCCAGCGCGCGGAGGCCCTGCGGGGTCGGGGTGGGCGCGTACCCCAGGACGAACCACGGGATCACCACGAGGAACAGGGCGAGCGCCGCCGCCGTGACGGCGTCCGCGCGCACGGGGTGGCGGCGCAGCAGCTGGTCGAGGCGGCGCAGGGGGTTCACGGGCACCAGGGTAGGAGCCGGCCGGGACGGGGCGCGTCAGACCGCGGGATGATCCGGGCGGGCTCAGGCGCGGGGGTCGAGCGCGGCGAGCACCGACGCCGCGTCCTGCTCCACGACCCGGTGGGCCCCGGTCCCGGCCCACAGGTGCACGTGCTCCAGGTCTCCCCGGGCGGCCGCGGCCTTCCGGAGCGGCCCGGTCAGGCCGTTCACCTCGGGGTAGGCGGCGGGGGCGTCGGCGAACTCGGCCATGAACGGGGTGACGATCGAGCGCGCCCAGCGCCCCGTGAAGGCGCGGGTCACGGCGGTGGCGGCGCCGCCGTCGTCGGGGCGGGTGAAGGCCGCCCCGGCCGCCGCCTGCCGCAGTGCGGTGCGGTGGGCCTCCGAGGTGCCCGCCTCGGGGGTCAGCAGGAACGCCGTGCCCGTGGAGACCGCCGTGGCGCCGGCGGCCAGCAGCGCGCCGACCCGCCCCGCGTCCGTCACCCCGCCCGCGGCGACGAGCGGGACGGGCACCTTGCCGAGCGCCTCGCGGACCTCGGCCAGCAGCGTGGGCAGGTCCGTCTCGCCCGGGCGGGCGGCCGGGTCCAGCGTGCCCCGGTGGCCGCCCGCCTCGGGTCCCTGCACCACCAGGAACGCGGCCCCGTTCCCGACGGCGGCGCGCGCCTCCGCCGCGCTCGTCACCGTGACGCCGGCCGGGATGCCGGCCGCGGCGAAGCGGTCGAACACGGCGGGCTCCGGCAGACCGAACGTGAAGGACACGGCGGGCCAGGCCTGCTCCTCGGCGGCGGCGAGGAACGCCGCGAACTGCTCCCGCTCCCGCATGGGGTCCGGGGTGACGTCCGCCGCCGTCGGCAGCGGGGCGTCCAGGTCCGCGGCCAGGGGCGCCAGGCGCCCACGGTGCGCTGCCACGGCCTCGGCCCGGGCGGCGAGGGCCTCCGGGGTGCGGGCGGCGGCGGGGACGGCGGTGTTCACCGCGTCCGGGACGAACAGGTTCACGCCCCAGCGATCCGGTCCGCCGTCGTCGCCCAGGAGCGTGCGCAGGCGGTCCACCTGCTCCCGGACCTCGTCCGGGGTGCGCATGCCGCCGGCCAGGAATCCGCCGCCGCCGGCGCGGAGCACCGCGGCCACGAGCTCCGGGGTGGACGGTCCGCCGGCCATGGGGGCCACGAGCACGGGCACGGATGGGGCGAGGACGGCCTCGAGGGCGGCCGGCATCGGGGCGGGGCGGGAGGCGGGCGCGGTCATGGGGTCAGCCTAGGACGGCCCCCGGCGGGGTCCCGGTCCGGTGACCGGCGTCGGAGGGAGGACAATCGGGGGCGACCCCGCCCCGTGAAAGGCCCCTCCCCCCGTGACCGTCCTGCTCGCCCTCGCGCCGGTCCTCGTGACCCTGGCGCTGCTCCTCACGCCCCTGCCGGCGTGGGCGGCCCCGGCGGCCGGCTGCGTCACGGCGGCGCTGGTCGGCCTCACCGCGTTCGGTGCGGACCCGGCCCGGCTGGGCGACGCCCTGGCCCGCGGCGCCCCCACGCTCCTGGAGGTGGTGGCGATCATCGCCGGCGGCATCACGCTCTCCCGCATCATGGAGCGCTCCGGGGCCAACGGGCGCCTGGGCGCGTGGCTGTCCGCGGGCGCCGGGCCCACGCTGGCCACCGCGCTGCTGATGGTCCACGGGGTGGTGCCGTTCCTGGAGTCGGTGACGGGGTTCGGGGTGTCGCTGATCATCGGCGTGCCCCTGCTGGTGGGGCTCGGCTTCACGCCCTTCCGGGCCGCCGTGATCAGCCTCTGCGGCCTGGCGATCGCCCCGTGGGGGTCCATGGCGCCCGGCTCCCTGCTCGGCGCGCGCCTGACCGGCCTGGACTTCCAGGCGGTCGGCGTGGCCGCCGCCCTGTGGAACGTGGTCCCCACTGTGGCCGGGGCCGTGCTCACCGCGGTGCTGGTGCTGCGCGGCCGGGGACGGCGCGGTCCCGCGCTCCTGCGGGGCACGGTGGTGGCGGTGGGCTCGGCCGTCCTGCAGTCGGGCCTGATCCTGGCCGCGAACCTGGCCCTCGGCACCCCGCCGGCCGGCGCCGTCGGCGCCGCCGGGATGGTGCTGCTCTGGCTCCTCGTGATCCGCCGGGGCCGGCTGACCCCCGGCCCCGGCCGGGACGTGGTGCCGTACGCGCTGCTGGTGGCCGGCGTCGTCGCGGGCACCCTGGCGGCCACCGCCGTGCCGGCCCTGGATCTGCTCGGCTCGCCCGCGGTGTGGTCCTTCGCCGCGTGCGCCGCGGCCGTCCCCCTGCTGCGCCTGCCCCCGCCGGACCGGCGCGCCGTGCCCGGGGAGTCCGCCGCGCTGTGGTGGCGGACCGCGGTGCCCACCGCCCTGTACCTGGCGTTCGGGCTGGTGCTCACCGCCGGCGGGATGTCCGGGGCGCTCGCGGACGCCCTGGGCGGCATGGGCGCGGCGTACCTGCTCCTCGCCCCGTTCGTGGGCGGCGCCGGCGGGTTCATCACGGCCTCCAACACCGGCTCCATGGCGATGTTCGGCGCCCTGCAGCTGGACGCCGCCCATGCCCTGGGCGTCTCCCCGGTGCTGCTCAACGGGCTGCACAACTCCGCCACCGGCTGGGGGATCGTCACCGGTCCGGTGCGCATCCAGGTGGCCGCGGCCCTCGCCGCGCCCCTGCAGCGGCCGGGCGTGCCGGGCCTCACCGCGAGCCCCCGGAACCTGGCGGCCGTGATGCTCCCGGCGGTCGTGGTGCCGCTGGCGCTGATGGGCGCGATCGCCGCGGCCGTCCTGCCCCGGGTGGGGTGAGGCCGCCACGCCCGCCCTCCGGTCAAAATGGGGGCGTTTTCCCGCGGCCTGGGGGCCCCCGGCCCTCCGTCAAAGCCCCGCAACGATACCGGCCCGCGCCCCCCCGCCGCGGGGCCGTGCCCCGCACAGCCCCCGCTAGGCTCAGCCGCATGATCCGAGTCCTCGTCGCCGACGACCAGCAGCTGATGCGCACCGCCCTGGAGCACTTCGTGGCCACCACGCAGGACCTGGAGGTCGCGGGCTCCGCGGCCGACGGCGAGGAGGCGGTGGCCGTGGCCCGCCAGGTGCGCCCCGACGTCGTGCTCATGGACATGCAGATGCCCCGCCTGGACGGGGTGGGCGCCACGGCGCGGATCACGGCCGAGCTGCCGGACACCCGCGTCCTGGCGATCACCACGTTCTCCTCCGAGCAGTACCTCGTGCCTGCCCTGCAGGCCGGCGCCTCGGGCTACCTCGTGAAGGACGCGCCGCCGTCGGAGGTCACCGAGGCCATCCGCCGCGTGCACGCCGGCGACGTCGTGTTCTCCCCGCAGGTGGCCCGCGACCTGATCGCCGCCGCCACCTCGGCGGACGCACGCCGACCCGAGCACGGCCCGGAGGAGGCGCTGGCGGACCACGAGCGGCTCACCGAGCGCGAGCTGGACGTGGTCCGCGAGCTCGCCCACGGCTCCTCCAACGCGGAGATCGCCGCGGCGCTGTTCGTGGCCGAGGCCACCGTCAAGACCCACATGGGCAAGGTCATGGAGAAGTGGCAGGTCCGGGACCGCGTGCAGGTGCTCATCAAGGCCGCCCGCCACGGGCTGGTGGAGATCGGCGCGTGAGCACCGCGGGCCCGGCCGCCCCCGCCGCCACGACGACGGCGCCCCCCGCCTCCCGCGGCCGCCTCGCCGAGGCCTGGGGGCGGCTGCGCCCGCGCGTCCGCCGGGACGGGGCGGACGGCGTCGGGGACGGCGGCGACGACCGCCTGCTGCGGATCCTGCGCACCGACCCCGTCTCCCGTCACACCCGGATCCTGCTGTGGGTCCTGGCAGGGCTGACGCTCGTGTGGGAGGTGGGGTTCTTCCTCCTGGAGCCCGCCGTGACCGACTGGGCGATGTCCCAGCCCGGCCTGGGGGCGGAGGTCGTCGTCGAGGGCGAGGACACCCTGCCGCGGTCCGGCGCCGGGCTGGCCGTGCGGGTGGCCGTCGGCCTGTTCGGGGTGCTGGTGACCCTGATGTTCGCGTGGCAGCCCTCGCTGGCGGTGCTGGCGGTCCTCACCGGCAGCGCGGTCCTGCTGACGGGGCTCGCCGGGGCGGACCACCCGCACTTCACCCCCGTGAGCCTCGGCGGCGGCTGGGTGCTGGGCGCACTGATGGCCGTGCGGTACTCCCACCGCGGGTTCGTGTGGCTGGCCGCTGCCGGCCTGGCGGGGATCGTGGTGGTCTCCGAGCTGCTCGCGGACCCGGCGCCCACCCCGGAGGCGTTCACGTGGCAGGGCGGGGCCATCGCCCTGGGCGTGCTCTCCGTCCTCGCCGCGGTCCCCGCCTACCTCGTGCGCCGCTCCCGGCACCGTACCCGGGACCGGCTGGCCGCGCTCGCCGCGCAGGAGGAGCGCGTGCGGCAGGCCGCGGAGGCGGAGCGGCAGCGGATCGCGGTGGAGCTGCACGACGTCGTCGCGCACGGCCTCACCGTGATCTCCATGCAGGCGGCCATGCTGCCGACCCTCACGGACGCGGAGCGGCGGCGCGGGGCGGAGGAGGCCATCGAGACCGCGGCCCGGCAGTCCCTCGTGGACCTGCGCCGCATGCTCACCGCCCTGCGGGGCACCTCCCGCAACGTGGACACCCAGGACCCCGACGCCGTCGCCGACCTGCCCGGCCGTCTCGCGGAGCTGCAGGCGCGCCTGCGCGGGGCCGGCTACACGGTGGACGGCGAGTTCGCGGGGCTGGACCTGCTGCCGGAGTCGATGCGGCTGACCGTGCTGCGCATCGCGCAGGAGGCCACCACCAACGTGCTCAAGCACGGCCCCGGGACCGGGCCGGTGTCCCTGTGCACCCGGGTGGACGAGGACGCCCGCGTCACCGTGCGGGTGGAGAGCCCGCTGGCCCCGCCCCGGCCCGAGGTCGAGCGCGGCCCGGGCACGCGCGGCCCCGGAGCGGGGCCGCGGCGTCCGTTCCCGGCCTCCGGGTTCGGCCTGGCGGGCATGGCCGAGCGGGTCAGCCTGTTCGGCGGGACCATCTCCGCCGGCGCCCGGGACGGGCGCTGGATGGTGGACGCCGTCCTGCCGACCCGCTGACCCCCGCCGTGCGGGGTCAGCGGCCCAGCGCCACCGTGACCTCGCCGCCGGGCTCGAGCGTGTGCTCCTGACCCGCGATCACCATGGGCACGGCGTGCCACATGCCCTCGCCGGCCTTGACCGTCACGTCCGTCTGGGTCATGTGGATGACCACGGGCTGCTGGTGGTACCGGATCACGAACCGCGCGCCGGGCAGCTGGCGGGGCAGGCGCGGGTCCAGGCGGACGACGTCGTCGCGCGTCTCCAGGCCGGAGTAGCAGCGGATGACGGTGTCCACCGTCCCGGCCATGAGGCCGAGGTGGATGCCCTCGCGCGTGGTGCCGCCCTGCGTGTCGGACAGGTCCGACTCGAGGGCCTCCGTGAACAGGTCCCACGAGCGGTCCGGGTCCGTGCGGGCCGCCACCCACGCGTGCACCAGGCGGGAGAGCGTGGAGCCGTGGGTGGAGCGGGCCTCGTAGTACTCCACGGTGCGCTCGAGCGCCTCCTGGGGCAGCTCGTAGCCCATGCGGCCCAGGATCTCCTCGAGCTCCGCGCCGGAGAAGAGGTACGGGAGCATGAGGGTGTCCGCCTGCTTCGAGAGCTTGTACCGGTTGGTGGCGTCGCCCTCGGACTGCAGGATCAGGTCCATGCGGCCGATGTTCCCGTACTTGGCGCGGTAGCCCTCCCAGTCGAACTCGAGCAGGTCCTGGTAGCCCTCGAACTGGGCGAGGATGCCCTTCTCCGGGCCCTCCTCGAAGAACGGCACGGTGAGCTTGGCGCTGATGTCCTCCCAGCGCTCGATCTCCTCCTCGCGGACCTCCATGACCTCCGGCAGGCCGTCGTCCAGGGTGTCCAGCCAGCGCAGCAGGCGGGCGGTCTCGGAGAGCACCCACGAGGTCAGCACGTTGGTGTACGCGTTGTTGCGCAGGCCGGAGCCGGGGGTCTCCGGGTAGCCGTCGTGGAACTCGTCCGGGCCCATGACGCCGTGGATCTCGTACCGGCCGGTCTCCTGGTTGAACAGGGTCATCGAGGCGAAGAACCGGGAGATCTCCACGAGCATCTCCGCGGCGTAGTCGGAGATGAAGCTGGCGTCCTTGGCGATCTCGATGTACCGCAGCACGGAGTAGGCGATGTCCAGGGAGACGTGCCGCTGGTTGTGGGAGTTGTCCGGCATCCACATGCGCGAACGCGGGTTCCACAGCTCGGTGGGGGTCTCCTCGCGGCCGTCCGAGCCGGCCTGCCACGGGTACATGGCGCCGTCCCAGCCCTCGGCCTGCGCGTTGGCGCGGGCCTCGTTGAGGCGGCGGTAGCGGTACATCAGCAGGCCGCGGGTGATCTCCGGGCGGCGCAGGGTGAGCATGGGGTAGACGAAGATCTCGTCCCAGAAGATGTGGCCGCGGTAGCCCTCGCCGTGCAGGCCGCGGGCGCCGATCGAGGCGTCCAGGTCCCGGCGCTTGCCGAACGCGGTCTGCAGCACGTGGAAGGTGTGCAGGTTCAGGGCCAGCTGCTGGCGCAGGGAGGCCCCGTCCTTGCCCTCCTTGGCGGCGGTCCCGACGGCGGCGGAGCGGCCCGCCTCGAACAGGGGCGCCTCGAACTCCTCGCCCGGGGCGAGCTCGGCGGTGGAGCGGCGCTGGTTCCGGTGCTGCTCGGCCAGGTCGATCCGCACGGAGAAGCGGTCCCAGTTCATGCCCCAGCGCTGCTCGTGCAGGGTCAGGAGGTTGCGGAAGTTCTGGGCGCGCTGGACCTTCTTCACGGCGGAGTGCCACACCGAGGCCATCGCGTGGTCGTGGGTGTTGGCCACGGCCGCGGTCTTCTCCAGCACCACGGGCACGTTCTGCTCGATGCGCAGATGGATGTCCTGGCCCACCAGCAGGTCCGAGCCCTCCACGGGCCGACGGATGGGCTGCTCGTGGCCCACGGGCGCCATCTGGCGGGTGCGGGCGGCCACGGCCACGTGCACGCGGGACTGGCTGGTGACGGTCTCCAGCAGGATGGTCTCCCCGTCCACCTCGCGGGCCTCGGAGGGCTTCAGGTGCTGGTTGGCCAGGGTGCGGTCGTCGGAGACGTTGAGGTTGGCCACGCGGCCGTCGATCAGGGAGCGCACGGTCATCTCCCCGGACCAGTTCTCCGCCTCGACGGTCAGCTCGAGCGCGCCGAGGTGCCGGTTGGACAGGGACTGGAACTGGCGGGTGTGCAGGGCGGTGATCCGGCCCCGCTCGTCCTCGAAGCGCATGGTGCGGGAGAGGACGCCGCGGCGCAGGTCCATCTCCTGGTGGTAGTCCACCAGCTCCTCCGAGCCGGGCAGCAGCGGCCGGCCGCCCTCGGGGGTGACGATCAGCGGGGTCCAGTCCTGGATGTTGACCATGTGCTCGGTCTCGACCTGCCGGCCCTGCACGGTGGAGGTCAGGCGATTGAACACGCCGGCCAGGTAGGTGCCGGGGTAGTGCACGTCGGAGATGCGGGTGCCCGGCACGGAGCCGCGGGTGCCCCAGTAGCCGTTGGCCAGGGTGCACAGCACCTCGCGGGTTCCCTCGGACTCGGGGTCGAAGTGGTCCCAGCGCAGCACCCACGCCGCGTCGAACGGGGCGGTGGTGCGGCGGTGCAGGGCGAGCGTGCCGAAGTCCTCCACCACGATGTGCGCGCCGGCGTCCTTGAGGCGGGCCTTGCCGTTCTCCGGCTCGCGGTTCACGCCGATCACCAGGCCGAACCGGCCGTCCGAGGCGGCCTTCACGCCGGAGACGGCGTCCTCGAGCACCATGGCGTCCGCCACGTCCACGCCGAGCTCGCGCGCGGCCTCCCAGAACATGGCCGGGTCCGGCTTGCCGGGCAGGCCGCGCTCGATGGCGGTGTGCCCGTCCACGATCACGGGGAAGAAGTCCAGCACGCCGCCCGCGGAGAGCACGGCACGGGAGTTCTTGGAGGAGGTCACCAGCGCCACCGGCACGCCCTTGTGGCGCAGCTCCTCGAGCAGCGCGGACGCCTCGGGGAACACGCGCACCCCGTCCCGCTCCAGGACCTTCTCGAAGTGCCCCTGCTTGCGCTCGGCCAGGGCGATCACGGTGAGGTCCGGGTGCAGGTCGGCGCCGGCGTCGTCGACCTCCGGCACGCGCAGGCCGCGCGAGGCGAAGAAGGCGCGCACGCCGTCCTCGCGGGGCCGGCCGTCCACATGGTGCAGGTAGTCGCCCTTGGCGTCGAAGGGGCGGAGCACGTCCGGGTCCGCGACGACGGCGGCGCGGTTGGCCTCCAGCGCGCCCACGGCGGGCAGGGCCTCGTCGAAGAGCTCCTTCCACGCCGCCGCGTGCACGCCGGCGGTGTCCGTGATCACCCCGTCCATGTCGAAGATCACCGCGCGGTAGCGGCGCAGGCGGTGGCGGCGGGAGTTCAGGTCCTGCTGCTCGGCGGGGGTGAAGGTCTGGGTCACGGGGCGCCTCTGCTCTCGGGGAGGGTCGGGGATGTGCGGGCACGCCAGGGCCCGCCCGGGGACTCCCCGGACGGGCCGACGTTGGTTGACGTCCAGCCTACGGGCGCGGCGGGGTGCACGGGAGGGGGTGACGGGGTCCGCGGGGTGAGCCCGCTCACGGGGCTGCGGGCACGGCGTCGTCCGCCGAGCCGCATTGCCAGGGAACTGTCAGGCGGCGTTCCGGGTTCCTCCATGTGCGGTTCGTACGGTGGAACCACCTCATCGAAGTGCGAGCGGTGAAGGTGCGAGTGATGACACAGAAGGGGCCCCGGAGGATTCCGGGGCCCCTTCTAGTGTGACCGGCCTGTGGAGCCCGGGCGTGGGAGCGGCGCCCGGCCCGGCCGGGGGGCCGACGGGGTCCCTGTCAGCGCCGCCGCAGGAGCACGAGCGTCTCGGTGTGGCCGGTCTGCGGGAACATGTCGAACACCCGCACCCGCTCGGGGCGGTAGGACGGCATCCGGGCCAGGTCCTGCGCCAGGGTCCTCGGGTTGCAGCTCGAGTAGAGCACCCGCGGGATCCCGGAGGCCTCGAGCGCCCCGGCCAGCTCCGCGCCGATCCCGCGCCGCGGCGGGTTCACGACGACGGCCTCCGGCAGCCCGGCGGGCGCCTCGCCGTCGTCATCGACACCGACCCTGCCCCCGTCGCCGTCGAGGTCTCCGACCGATCGCGACGATTCCTGCGCGGACCGCGCCGGAGATGTCGCAGACCGTCGGAAAACCGCGAGGGGGCCGGCCGAGAGCGCACCCGTCGCGTCGCCGGCTGCGAACCGCACGCGGTCCGCCACACCCAGCCCGCGGGCCGTCTCCTGCGCCGCCGCCACGGCCTCCGCGGTGGTCTCCAGGCCCCACACCTCGGGCACGCCCGCGGCCGCCAGGTGGAACGCGAACCCGCCCACCCCGCAGTACAGGTCCCACGCGGAGGCGGGGACGTCCCGTCCGCCCTCGGTCAGCCAGTCCGCGGCCGCGGCGTAGAGCCCCTCCGTCACGGCGGTGTTGGTCTGGAAGAACCCCTGCGGGCGCAGGCGCAGCCCGATCCCGTTGAGGCGCATGGTCAGCGTAGGGCCGCCGGCCAGGACGATCTCCTCGGCCCCCTCCGGCAGCGCCACATGCTCGGGCAGCAGGTTGGCGGACACGACGGCGGCCGGCGTGCCCCGGGCGGCCAGGTCGGCGAGCAGCCCCGGCACCGCGGCACGCAGCGCCTCGAGCCGCTCGCGTGAGCGCAGCACGAACCGCACCATGACCTCCCGGTCGGGGGAGAGGGTGACGACCACGCTCTTCAGCTCGCCCGTGCGCGCGGCCACGTCGTAGGGCTCCAGGCCCGCCGCCGTCACGGCCGCCGCGCACCCGTGGAACACGCCCTCCATGCCGTCCAGGTAGAGGCCGCAGTCCCGCAGGTCCACGCCCGTGCCGTCGTGGTGCCTGGGGTGCTGGCGCGGGTCCAGGATGCCCAGCCGCGGGGCGTCCGCCGTGCCGGTGGCCACCAGCTTGGCCTTGTTGCGGAACCCGGACTCGGGTCCGGCGAACGGCTCGTCCACGCGGGTGCCGGGGTCCAGGACGTCCGCCAGCTCCGCCAGCACCGCGGCCTGCTTGTCCGCGAGCTGCCGTGCGTACGGCACGCCCATCAGGGGGCAGGAGCGGCACTCGCCGGCGTCGAAGTGGGGGCACTGCACGGGTCCGGCGCCTCAGTCCTGCGGGGCGGGGTCGAGGTCCGGGCGGTCCAGGCGGGCGGCCAGCTGCGCCAGCGCGAGCTCCGCGGCCGCGGCCAGCCCCGGGTCCAGGTCCATGACCATCGCGGAGAGGACCGGCTCCACCCGCTCGAGGTCCTCGGCGCGGGCCAGCGCACCCAGGGCCGAGGCCGCGGCCTCGCGCACCTCCGAGTGGGCGTCCCCGGCGGCCTCGCGCACCCGCTCCACGAGCGCCCGGTCCACCAGGGCGTCGGCCCGCAGGGCGTCCGCGCGCACGGCCAGCACCAGCAGCGCGGCCGCGCGCACGTCGAGCGCGTCGGCGCCCAGCGCGTCGGTCAGGGCGGGCACCGCGCGTCGGTGCCACACCGTGGACAGGGCCAGGGCACCGGTGGCGGCGGGGGTGAGGGCGGCGTCGTCGCCGGTCACGGCACGGGCCGCGCCCGAGGTGACGTCCTCCGGCGTGACCGCGCCGCTGAGCAGCCGCACCGCCAGGCCGGCGACGGCGGCCTCGCCCCGCTGCTCGACCGCCGCCTGCACGCGCCGCGCCAGGCGGGTGTGGGGGGTCTGCGGCTCGACGGGCAGGGGCAGGGGGTCGCGCGGGGTCATGCCCGCCATTGTCCCGCGCCCGTGGACCCGCCCGCGACCCGGACCTGACGACCGCCTGCACGCCCCGTGTGCGCGGCGTGAGAGGCATCACGTGGGACGCGGCGTCGGTGATACGTTCGTGGCATGAGAAGTCCCGGAGCCCTGACCCTCGACTTCCGGGCGGAGAGCTTCGACCACCCCTCCGGCCTCGTGGACGCCGGCACCGTGATCGGCTGGATCGACAAGGTCGCCTACGCCGTGGCCGCCTCCTGGTCCGGGATGCACGTCCGTGCCCGGTACATGGGCAACATGCAGTTCCGCCATCCGATCCCCGTGGACACCCGCGTGACCGTCCAGGGGCGGGTGGTGCGCACTCACGCCGCCGCCGTCCACGTCCAGACGCGCCTGCTCCTGCCCGAGATCCTCGACGACGACGGCCACCCCGTCATCTCCACGAGCTCGATCTGCGTGTACGCGGCCGAGGAGGACGGCGAGCCCCTGAACGTGCCCGCGTGGGTCCCGGCCACCCCCGGCCAGGTCGAGCGGAACGAGCAGGCCCGGACCTCCAGCATCGAGCGGCGGGCCGTGGAGAAGGCCATGGCGCGCCTGCCGTTCCCCGACCCGGAGCTTGGCCACGACGAGATGGTCAGCCTCGCGTTCATCGCCCCCGTCGCGGAGGCCTCCGTGGGCGGCACGGTGCGCGGCGGCGCGGTGATGCGCTGGCTGGACGAGGCCGCGGCGGTCTGCGCGGCGCGCTGGACGGGGCACGAGAACGTGGCGGCCGTGTTCGCCGGCGGCGTGCGGTTCGTCCGTCCCGTGCATGTGGGCGACCTCGTGCGCGTGGACGCCCTGCTGGTGAACACCTCGGAGCGGTCCATGCACGTGGCGCTGCGCGTGCACGCCGGGCCGCGCCACCGGCGGGACCACCGGCTCGTGGCGCACTCGATCTCGGTGATGGTGGACGTCACCACGTCGGGGCAGGCCGGGACGGTGCCCCCGTACACCCCGGAGTCGGAGGCCGCGCGGCGGCTGCAGGAGTCCTCCGTGGAGCTCGTGCGGCTGCGCACCGAGGTCGGCTCCGCCTGGAGCACCCCCGAGCCCAGGGTGTCGTAGGTCAGGGGCCCCGGAGGCCGCAGGGGCGAGGGCTCCGTAGACTGCGGCCATGGATCTCGCGCACTCCCTCGGCCGTCTGCTCTCCCGTCGACCGTTCGGGGTGCGCGCGGCGCTGCGGCGCTCCGCGGCCCTCGGCGCGGCCGGCCTGGTGGTGGTCCCCACCGCCACCGCCGTCGCGCTGACCGGCTACGACCTCTTCAAGCGCCGCGGCCGCCGCCTCCGGCCGGTCCGCCGCCCGGGCACCTACGAGGCGCAGGTGGGCTCGGACGCCATGGCGGTCTACACCTCCGGCGAGGACCTCTACGACGCGATGATCGAGGCGATCGACGCCGCCGAGGAGAGCGTCAAGTTCGAGACGTACATCTGGAAGGCGGACGCCACCGGGCAGCGGTTCGTGGAGGCCCTGAACCGGGCGGCGGCCCGCGGCGTGCAGGTGTGGGCCTCCTACGACGGCTTCGCCAACCTGGTGGTGCCGGCCCGGTTCTACCGCCAGTTCGACTCCCGGGTGAAGGTGTACCGCCTGCCCGCGCTCGCCCGTCCGTACTGGCGCGGGCTGGTCCGCTACAGCGGCTTCAACCACTCGAAGGTCCTCGTGGTGGACGGCCGCGTGGGCTTCGTGGGCGGCTACAACGTCGGCGAGGTCTACGCGAAGCACTGGCGGGACACCCACGTGCGCGTGGAGGGGCCGGCGGTGTGGGGGCTGGACCACTCGATCGTGGCCCTGTGGAACGAGGCGCACATCGGCGACGACTCCATCCCCTGGCACGCGCCCCGTGAGTGGGAGACGGCCATCACCGTGCACGCCAACCTGCCGGCCCAGCTGGTCTACCCGATCCGCAACGCCTACCTGAACGCGATCGACCGGGCCACGCACCACATCTACATCAACACGCCGTACTTCATCCCGGACCAGCAGGTGCTCGGCGCCCTCAAGCACGCGGCCGAGCGCGGGGTGGACGTGCAGGTCATGGTGCCGAAGGACTCCAACCACGTGGTCTCGGACTGGGTCTCCCGCGGGTTCTACAGCCAGATGCTCGAGTCCGGCATCACGATCCTCCTGTACGCCGGCGGCATGATCCACGCCAAGACGGCCACGGTGGACGGCATCTGGTCCACCGTGGGCACCGCGAATATCGACCGCCTCTCGCTCAGCTTCAACTACGAGACCAACATCGAGGTGGTGGATCCGGACTTCGCCGCCCGCATGGAGGAGATCTTCCATGCCGACGCGCAGCACTCCGAGCGCGTGGAGAGCCCGCGCTGGGAGGACCGGCACGGCCTGGCGCGCGTGGTGGAGACCCTCCTGGTGCCGCTGCGCCCCCTCCTCTGACCCCACTCCTCCGCACACCGCGACGACGGCGGGCCGCCCTCCCCGAGGCGGCCCGCCGTCGTCGTCCCGGGGATCCTCCGCCTCCTCTTGTATACCCCCGGGGGTACCCGGTACGTTCTTCTTTATACCCCAGGGGGTATGCAGTCGGGCCGGTGGGCCCGGCATCGCCCCCCCCGACGACGCCGGCCCCGCCGGCCCCCGAGAGGAGAGCGCATGCTGCTCGAGCGCATCTACGACGAGGACCTCGCCCAGGCCAGCTACGTGATCGGCTGCCAGGCCAAGAACGAGGCGATGGTGGTGGACCCCCGCCGCGACATCCAGGTGTACCTGGACCTGGCGGCGAAGAACGGGATGACCATCACGCACGTCACCGAGACCCACATCCACGCGGACTACCTCTCCGGCACCCGCGAGCTGGCCCACGCCACCGGCGCGCAGATCCACCTGTCCGGCGAGGGCGGCGAGGACTGGACCTACGGCTTCGACGGCCACCTGCTCATGGACGGGGACTCCGTGACGCTCGGCAACATCACCGTCCAGGCCGTGCACACCCCCGGCCACACCCCCGAGCACCTGTCCTTCCTGGTCACCGACGGCGCCTTCGCGGACGCCCCGGGCTACATGCTCACCGGTGACTTCGTGTTCTCCGGCGACCTCGGCCGCCCGGACCTGCTGGACGAGGCCGCCGGCGGCGTCGACACCCGCTTCGAGGGCGCGAAGCAGCTGTTCCGCTCCCTGAAGGAGAAGTTCCTGACCCTGCCGGACCACGTGCAGGTGTTCCCTGCCCACGGCGCCGGCTCTGCGTGCGGCAAGGCCCTCGGCGCCCTGCCCTCCACCACGGTCGGCTACGAGCGCGAGTTCGCCTGGTGGTCCGAGCACCTGGAGAACGACGACGAGCAGGGCTTCATCGACGAGCTGCTCGACGGTCAGCCCGACGCCCACGCCTACTTCGCCCGAATGAAGCGGCAGAACAAGCAGGGTCCGGCCATCCTCGGCGAGCTGCCCGAGCTCGAGGAGCTGGACGCCGCGGGCGTGCAGGCGAAGCGCGCCGACGGCGCCGTGTTCGCGGACACCCGCGGCGTGGATGAGATCCTCGCCGGCACCGTCCCGGGTGCACTGGCCCTCCCGTCGCGCGGCAAGGTCGCCACGCACGCCGGCTGGGCCTACGACCCGGAGGCCGACGACGCCGCGATCGTGATGCTCGCCGAGGACCGCGAGGACGCCGAGACCATGCGGGACCACATGATCCGCGTCGGCGTGGACGCGGCCGCCGCGTTCACCACCTCGCTGGACGGGCTGACCCTCGAGCCGGTGCCCACCGTGGCCGCCGACGAGCTGAAGTCCCGCATCGAGGCCGGCGAGGTCGGCGCGGAGCAGGACACCGTGCTGGTGGACGTCCGCAACAGGACCGAGTTCTCCGACGGCACCGTCGCGGACGCCCAGCAGCTGAACGCGGGCAAGGTGCTCTTCCACCAGGACGAGCTGCCCCGGGAGAAGACCCTGGTGACCTTCTGCCAGTCCGGCCTGCGCAACATCGTGGCCGCCCAGGCGCTGCGCCGCGCCGGGTTCGACGTGGTCGAGCTCGAGGGCAGCTACGCCGCCTGGCAGCAGGCCTGACCGACCACCCCGACCCTCCCGAGGAGCCCCTCCCATGAGCATCACCCTGACCCCTGTCGCCCCGCGCGACCTGAAGGCCGAGCTGGCCGCCCGCCCCGACGCCGTCGTGCTGGACGTGCGCACCCCCGCCGAGTTCGAGGCCGAGCACATCGCCGGCTCCTACAACGTGCCGCTGGACCTGCTCCAGGAGCACGCGGACGAGGTCGCCGCCCGCCTGGACGGCACCGCCGTGCTCGTGTGCCAGTCCGGCAGCCGCGCCGGCACGGCCCAGGACCGCCTGGCCCAGGCCGGCTTCACCTCCGCGCGCGTCCTGCAGGGCGGCATCTCCGCCTACGCCGACGCCGGCGGGGACGTCGTCCGCAGCGGCAGCCGGTGGTCCATGGACCGCCAGGTGCGGATGACCGCGGGGTCCATCGCGCTGGCCGGTGCGGTGGCCTCCCAGCTCGGCTCGAAGCGGTTCGGCCTCATCCCCGCCGCCATCGGCGCAGGCCTGTCCTTCTCCGCGGTGTCGGACACGTGCGCCATGGCGTCCGTGCTGTCCAAGATGCCGTGGAACCGTCCCGCCCAGGAGCGGTCCACGGACGAGGTGCTGCGTCAGATCCCCGCCGGCGGCGCCGGCACCGCGCAGCGGGGCTGACCCGTGCTGTCCGTCGTCGTCGGCCTGTCCCTGGTGGTGGGCCTGCTGCTGGGCCTCATGGGCGGCGGCGGGTCCATCCTCACCGTCCCGCTGCTGACCGCGGTGGCCGGCATGGACGCCAAGGAGGCCGTGCCGAGCTCGCTCGTGATGGTCGGGGTCTCGTCCCTGGTGGCCGCGCTCGTGCACGCGAGGCGCGGGTCCGTCGCCTGGCGCACCGGCCTCACCTTCGGCGCGGCGTCCATGGCGGGCGCCTTCGCCGGGGGGTTCCTGGGCGGCCTGCTGCCCGGCGTGGTGCTGATGATCGGCTTCGCGATGGTCATGCTGGTCAGCGCGGTGAGGATGATCCGTCCGCGGAAGGGCGGGGCGGCCGACTCCGGCGACGGCGGAGCGTCCGTGCCCCTGGCCCGGGTCCTGCTGCAGGGCGTCGTGGTCGGCCTCATCACGGGCGTGGTGGGGGCCGGCGGCGGGTTCCTGATCGTGCCCGCGCTCGTCCTGCTCGCCGGCCTGTCCATGCCGGTGGCCGTCGGCACGTCCCTGCTGGTCATCGCCCTCAACTCGGCCATGGGCCTCGTGGGCCACCTCGGGGCGGTGTCCCTGGACTGGGCCGTGCTGGGGCCGGCGACGGCGGCCTCGGCCGCGGCCGCCGTCGTGGGCGTCCTGCTGGCGCACCGCGTGCCGGCGAAGACGCTCAAGACGGCCTTCGGCTGGTTCGTGCTGGTCATGGGCGTGCTGATCCTGGTCCAGCAGGTGATCGTGCTGGCCGGGTGAGCCGCGCCGTCGACCCCCGATACCCCCGGGGATATGATTCCCCTTCCCGTCCCGATCAGAAGGAGCCCGCCGTGCGCACCGCCGACGCCGAGACCCAGCGCAAGATCCTCAACCGCCTCAAGCGGGCCCGCGGCCAGCTGGACGCCGTGATCCGCGAGGTCGAGGGCGAGGGCCGCTGCAAGGACGTGGTCACCCAGCTCTCCGCCGTGTCCACCGCGCTGGACCGCGCGGGCTTCGCGATCGTCTCCTCCGCCATGAAGCACTGCCTGGCGGACCCCTCCGAGGCGGCCGAGGGCGAGGAGCAGCTGACCGTGGAGGAGCTCGAGAAGCTCTTCCTGTCCCTCGCCTGACCCCCCTCACGCCCCCGACATCCCCCCGCGCGAATCCACTGCGGTTCTGACCCTTCTGAGGGCGGAATCCGGCCCCAGAAGGGTCACAAGTGCAGTGGATCCACGGAGGGGGCGCTCCATTCCCCACATCCCCACCGAGAGGACCCCATCATGTGCCGTGCAGTGACCTGCGACGTCTGCGGGAAGACCACCTGGGCCGGCTGCGGCCAGCATGTCGACGCCGTGAAGTCCGGCGTCCCCGCCGGGCAGTGGTGCGACGGCCGCCACGGACCCGCCGAGCACGCGGCTGCGGCCGACGCCCCGGAGCCCCGCGGCGGCTTCCTGTCCCGCCTGCTCGGGCGCTGACCCGTCTCAGCGCTCAGACGAGGGGTCACGGACGGCTGTCCTCCGACCCGGAGGCATCCGTCCGTGGCCCCTCGCCGTCAGCGGCCGTCCTGTTCCAGCAGGTGGTTCGGGAGGCGGTTGCCGGGCGCCTTGGCGCGGATCTCGAGGAGGTCGCGGGCGTGGCGCCACAGGGCGCGGTCCTCGTCGTTGACCGGCTCCCACGCGGGGACGGGGACGGCGGTGCCGGCCTCGTCCCGGGCCACCATCACGGTGAGGCAGTAGGTGGTCAGGTGCAGCTCGCCGGTCTTCGGGTCGCCGGAGCGCACGTGCACGGCCACGTGCATGCTCGTGGAGCCGGTGTAGATCAGGCGCGCCTCCACCTCCACGAGGTCGCCGATCATCAGCGGCCGGTAGAAGCGGATGCCGCCGGAGAACACGGCCACGGTGTCCCGGCCGGCCCAGCGTGCGGAGCACAGGTACGCGGCGGTGTCGATCCACTCCATGACGTTGCCGCCGTGGACCTTGCCGCCCCAGTTCACGTCCGTGGGCTCGGCCATGAACCGCAGCACCACGCGCTCGGCGGTGCCGGCGTCCGTGTACGGCTGGCCCTTCATGGCCTCGGTGACCGCGTTCCGCACCTCGATGCGGGACACGGCGTAGTCCCGCGCCAGCTCCTGCTCGAGGGAGCGCGGCACGAACTGCGGCACCGGGGTGGGCTTGCCGTCGTCGTCCACGGCCACGAAGACGACGAGGCAGCGCGCCGCCTCGGTCAGCTCGCCGGTCTTGGGATCGCCGGAGCGGACGGTGGTGTTGATGTGCATCGAGGAGGAGCCGGTGTGCAGGACGGTCGCGGTCACCTCCACCATCTGCCCGACCTCCACGGCCTCCTTGAAGTGGATGTTGCCCACGTACACCGTCACGCAGTACCGGCCGGCCCACGCCGTGGCGGCCGCGAAGGCGGCCTTGTCCACCCACTCGAGGACGCGGCCGGCGTCGACGGTGCCGGAGTGCCCCAGGTCCGTGGGGGCGGCGAGGAAGCGGAGGGTCACCTCGTGCCGGCGCTCGACGACGGGGGAGGCGGGGGCGGAGGGGGAGGACGGGGTGCTCATGCGCCCATGATGCCCGCAGATCGTGTCCGGCCCCGCGCCTAGGATGACGGGCATGTCCTCCGAACAGCCCTCCGCCCCGTCCGACGCCGCCGCCACGACGCCCGACGACGCCCCCGCCGGCGTCATCACCGATCCCAAGGACGCCCGCCTGGCCAAGGTGCGCGAGCTGCTCAAGGGCAGGAACAGGGGCTCGCGGGCGATCATCATCGACGACGAGGAGCCCCTCGCCGAGGCCCTGCGCCACGGCGTCACCGTGTTCACCGTGTTCCACGGCGAGGACACGCAGCTGCCCGCCGCCGTCACGGACCTGCTGCCCGCGGACGCCGACGTGCAGGTGGTCTCCACGCACGCCGCCAAGGAGCTGTTCGGTGTCGAGCGGCGCTCGCGGATCTTCGCCCTGGCCCGCCGGCCCAAGCCGCTCACCGCGGCGGAGCTGCTGGAGCGCCCCGGGGACGTGGCCGTGCTGGACGGCGTGAAGCTGATGGGCAACATCGGCGCCGTCACGCGCTCGGCCAAAGCCCTAGGCTTCGCGGGGCTGATCCTCGTGGACTCGGACCTCGCCTCCGTGACGGACCGCCGCCTGGTGCGGGCCTCACGCGGCATGGTCTTCGCCCTGCCGCTGGCGCTCGCCACGGCCGACGACGTCGTCGCCCACCTGGGCGAGGCCGGCGTCCCCCTGGTCTCGCTGGACCCGGAGGCGCGGGAGCCGCTGTCCGGCATCGCGGGGATCGAGGGGCGGATCGCGCTGCTGCTGGGCTCGGAGAAGCGGGGGGCGTCCTCGCGGCTCGAGCAGGCGGCGGAGCGCTCGGTGCGGATCGACATCCACCCGGACGTGGAGTCCCTCAACGTCTCCGTCTCCGCGGCGCTGGCCATGTACGAGCGCCGCGGGGCCAACCCGCTGCCGGCCGCCCGGGGCTGAGCGCTCAGCCCTCGAGCGCGCCTGCGAACGCCAGGATCAGGCTGTAGAGCGCCTCGCCGGCCCGGCTCGCCTCGTCCGGCAGGGGTGCGGGGTGGACCCGCCAGGTGAGGGGCGTTCCGGGGGTGTGGACGGCGTCGGCGAGGGTCCAGGCCTGGTCGGTGCTCCCGTCCACCACCAGGAACTCCGTGGTCCCCGTGTCCACGTGATGGGCCACATGCAGCTCCGTGTGCCACGGGTCCTCGGCGCCGGGCCCCTGCCACGTGGCGGCCAGGCGCTCGACCTCCCCGCCGGGCTCCCGCATGCGGTGGGCGTGCCACAGCCGGGCCTCCAGCGGAAGCTCCGGCGCGGCGTCGAGGGCGATCGTCCAGGCCCCGCCGAGGGCCCGGTGCGCCTGCGTGGGCGGCTCGCCCGGGGGAAGGCCTCCGGGCCGGCCGTCCGGCGCCCCCACCCCGTCCCATCCCGCGGTCCGCGTCACCCGGGCCCGCGGGGACGGATCGCTGGGGCTGATCACCTCGGTCGGGGGCGCGGGCGCGGCGAGTCCCTCCACGACGCCGGTCAGGATCCGGCCCGCGTCCGAGCGCTCCGGCGCGCGGAGCCAGACGGGGGCGCCGCGGTCGTCGGGAAGGAGGGCGAGGCCGGTGGACGCCTCCTCGCCGAAGAGGCCGGTGCGCACGAGCTCCACCTCGTGGCCCTCGATGGGGCCTCCCGCTCGGCGGGTGTGCAGGGCGAGTCCACGCGTGTTCGCGTGCTCCTCGATGGTGAGGCGCCCGGGGCCTCCCGCCGGGACCCTCTCCACCCGGACGACGACGACGGCACCGTCACCGGTGCGGATGCGGAGCCGAGGTTCTGTGCTGTCCTGACGGTCGGCCTCTGCCTCGTTCGTCGTCAGACGGCACACTGGCTGTACCGGTCGCAGGCGAACTTCCCATCGCTGTAGATGGATGCGCGCGTGCTGCCAGCTCTGTCCTTGAGCTTCCACGCTTTGCCGCCGTGCCCCGCCGTGTCGCGGTGAAGAGACCATCCCCTAGCCTTGCCCGTACCCGCACGGTAGGTGTTGTTTCCAGAGAACAGGTCCATTCGCAAATAGGACGATCCTCCGCGAGTGAAGGTGAATCCAGCCATCCCTGATCCCGCGCAATCAGGGTGCGCCTGCTCGGGATCGGGCAGCGGTGCGGCAGTGAGGAAGGCCGAGGGGGCCGAAGTCGGGTCGACGGAGTCGCACCGATAGGGCATGGCGGTGGCGGCAGGGGCCGTGATCATCAGGCTGGCTGCGAGTGCGCTGATGCCAGCCACTCCGGAGAACTTCCGGAGAGCGCGGGACATGAGGTGCTGCGTCGTGGGCATGGCTGAACGTTAGGGCAAGCTTTGATAAACCGTCAACGGACCTGCATGCCCCTGGATTGAGGGCATGTGCTGGGGCCGATAGCGCCAGCGGGGGCAGCCCAGTGAGGCTCTGCCGTCGTGCCCCGGGCGGCTTACGCTGTCCGTGGGTTCATGGAGTATCGCCCTCGACGAACCGTGACCCCGCGGACGCCCCGCCTCGACCCATCGATCGTCAGGAGCCCCATGCTCTGGACCCTGCTGCGCCGGCACCTGCGCCCGTATGCCGGCGCGGTGCTGGCCGTCGTCGTGCTGCAGCTGGTCAGCACGCTGGCCATGCTCTACCTGCCCAGCCTCAACGCCCGCATCATCGACGAGGGCGTGGCCGTGGGGGACACCTCCCGGATCTGGGAGCTGGGCCTCGTGATGCTCGGCGTGGCGCTCATGCAGGTGGTGGCCGCGATCGCCGCGGTGTGGTTCGGGGCGAAGGCCGCCATGGGCGTCGGCCGGGACCTGCGTCGCGCCGTCTACACACGCGTGGACGGCTTCTCGGCCGAGGAGCTGGGCCGCTTCGGCGCGCCCACGCTCATCACGCGTGGCACCAACGACGTCAACCAGGTCCAGATGCTCACCCTCATGGGCCTGAACTTCATGGTGGCGGTGCCGATCATGGCGGTGGGCGGCATCCTCATGGCCGTGCAGGAGGACCCCGGGCTGTCCTGGCTCGTGTGGGTCTCCGTGCCGGTGCTGCTGGTGATCGTCGGGGTCATCGTGGCGCGCCTGATGCCGCTGTTCCGGCGCATGCAGGACGAGATCGACGCCGTCAACGGCGTGATGCGCGAACAGGTCATGGGCATCCGCGTGGTCCGGGCGTTCGTGCGCGAGCGCCATGAGGCGCAGCGGTTCACGGACGCCAACGCCGCGCTGGCGCGCACCTCCGTGCTGATCGGCCGGCTCTTCGTGCTGCTGGGCCCGGTGATCACCATGATCCTGCACCTGGCCACGGCGGCGGTGCTGTGGTTCGGGGGGCAGCGGGTCGACGCCGGGCTCGTGGAGGTCGGCTCCCTCACCGCGTTCATGCAGTACCTGTTGCAGATCCTCATGGCCGTCATGATGGGCACCTTCATGATGATGATGCTCCCGCGCGCCGTGGTCTCCGCCGGCCGCATCGGCGAGGTCCTGGACACCGTCCCCACCCTCGCCGAGCCGGTGCACCCGGTCACCCCCGCGCAGCGCCGCGGGGAGGTCGAGTTCCGGGACGTCACCTTCGCCTACCCGGGCGCCGAGGCGCCGGTGCTGGACGGCGTCAGCTTCACCGTGGCCCCCGGCACCACGACGGCCATCATCGGCTCCACCGGCGCCGGCAAGTCCACGCTGATCAACCTGGTCCCGCGGCTCTACGACCCCACGGACGGGCAGGTGCTGATCGACGGGGTGCCCGTGAGGAGGCTGGCCCGCGCGGAGCTGACCCGCGCCGTGGCGCTCGTCCCCCAGAAGCCGTACCTGTTCTCCGGGACGGTGGCGGAGAACATGCGCTTCGGCGCCCCGCACGCCACCGAGGAGCAGATCTGGGCGGCCCTGGAGATGGCGCAGGCCGCGGACTTCGTCAGGGATAGGACCACAGGCGAGGGGGAGGAGGCGGCCTCGGGGCTGGACTCGCGCCTGTCCCAGGGCGGCACGGACGTCTCCGGCGGCCAGCGGCAGCGGCTGTCCATCGCGCGGGCGCTCGTGGCCGAGCCCCGCGTGCTCCTCTTCGACGACTCCTTCTCCGCGCTCGACGTCACCACGGACGCGCGCCTGCGCGCCGCCCTGGACCGGGCGGCCGCCGGGGTGACGCGCATCGTCGTCGCCCAGCGGGTGGCCACCATCGTCGACGCCGACCAGATCGTCGTCCTGGACGAGGGCCGGGTGGTCGGCCGCGGCACCCACGCCGAGCTGCTGGCCGGCAATGAGACCTACCGGCAGATCGTGGACTCCCAGGTGCGGGAGGAGGAGCCGGCATGAGCGAGCAGCTGACGGACGCCGAGCTCGCCGAGCTCCAGGAGGCGGGCGTCACGGACGAGTGGGGCGGTGGACCCGGCCGGAAGGCGAAGGCGTTCTGGCCCTCGGCCCGGCGGCTGCTGGGCCTGTTCCGGGCCGAGCGCACCGGCCTGGTGGTGGTCGGGCTGATGGTGCTGGTCGCCGTCGTGCTCAACGTGTGGGCCCCGCACGTGCTCGGGCGGGCCATGGACGTCATCTTCGGCGGCCTGGTCTCCCGGGAGATGCCCGCGGGGATGAGCCGCGAGCAGGTGATCGAGGGGCTACGCGCCGGCGGGCACGAGCAGGCCGCGGAGATGCTCTCCGGCATGGCGTTCACCCCCGGCGCCGGGATCGACTTCACCGAGCTGGGGCGGCTGATCCTCACCGTGCTGGGCATGTACGTGGTGGCGCAGACGTTCATGTGGCTGCAGGGGCGCGTGCTGAACGACCTGGTGATGCGGATCGTGTTCGGGCTGCGCCAGGACATCGAGGCCAAGCTGAACCGGCTACCGCTGAGCTACTTCGACACGCGCCAGCGCGGCGACCTGCTCTCCCGGACCACCAATGACGTGGACAACGTGCAGCAGGCCCTGCAGCAGGCGTTCGCCACGCTCGTGTACTCGCTGCTGACCATCCTGGGCATCGTCGGGATGATGGTCTGGCTGTCCTGGCAGCTGGCGCTCATCGCGCTGGTGGCGCTGCCGGTGGCGGGCGTCGTCGTCGGGGTGATCGGCAAGAGGTCCCAGGCGCTGTTCACCGCCCAGTGGCGGGAGACCGGACGGCTCAACGGGCACATCGAGGAGTCGTTCACCGGGCATGAGCTGGTGACCGTGTTCGGGCGCCAGGCGGACATGGCCGAGCGCTTCGACGAGCGCAACGAGGCCGTGTACCAGGCCTCGTTCAAGGCGCAGTTCTACTCCGGGATGATCATGCCGATCATGCAGTGGGTGAACTGGCTGGGGT
>NZ_JAUNHR010000092.1:0-2149 GCF_030523875.1 Micrococcus sp.
ACTGACGGCCGTCTAGACCATCAGGTGTTGCGAGGACCCCCTGAATCCGCCGCGCAGGTGAGGGGCCGCCGTCGTGCTCGCCGCGGAGAGGTCAGTCGAACTGCGGGTCCGTGGTGCGGGCGCGCTTGATCTCGTAGAAGTACGGGAAGCGGGCCAGGCGCACGGAGGCGTCGAAGATCTCGCCGGCCTCCTCGCCCCGCGGGATGCGGGTCATGACCGGGCCGAAGAACGCGGTGCCGTCGAAGGAGACCACCGGGGTGCCGACGTCGTTGCCCACGAGCTCCTCGGCGGCGCGCTGCTTGGCGCGCAGCTCGTCGTCGCCGGCGTCCGACTCGGTGGCCGCGAGGATCGGGGCCGGATCCCAGCCCAGCTCCTCGGCCGCGGCGGTGATGGCCGCCGGGTAGTCCTTGTTGCCCCGGTCGTGGATCTGCGTGCCGAGGGCCGTGTACCACTCGCCGAGCTGCTCCGGCCGCTCCTGCCCCACGTGCAGGGTGGCGCGCGCGGGGACCAGACCGCGGTCGGTGGAGGCGCGGTAGCCCGGATCGAGCTCGCGGCCCTCGTTGAGCATGTAGAGGGACATCTGGCGGAACCGGACCTCGACGTCGCGGACCTTCTCCACCTCGAGGATCCAGCGGGAGGTGATCCACGCGAACGGGCAGGTGGGGTCGAAGTGGAAGTCGACGGCGGGCGTGGCGGCGTTCTCGGCCATGGGGGTGTCCTCTCGGGTCGGGGTGACGGGCGCGGAGCATGAGGGCTCCCTGCCCCGGCCAACATCGCGGTCCCGGGTTCTATGCCCCGCGCCGCCGGGCCGGCGCCCCTGCCCGGGGCGGCTCAGGCCGTGCGGCGCCGCCGCTTGCGCTCGACCTCGGCGGGGATCAGCACCGGCTCGGCCTCGCCGCGCACCACGTCCCCGGAGATCACCACGGTGCCCACGTCCTCGCGGGAGGGCAGCTCGAACATCACGGGCTTGAGCACGTCCTCCATGATGGAGCGCAGGCCGCGGGCGCCGGTGCCGCGCGCCTCGGCCTGCTCCACGACCGCGTCCAGCGCCTCGGGCTCGAACTCCAGCTCCACGCCGTCCATCAGGAACAGCTTCTGGTACTGCTTCAGCAGGGCGTTCTGCGGCTCCGTCAGCACGCGGACGAGCTGCTCGTGGGAGAGGTCCTCCACCGTGGTGATCACGGGCAGGCGCCCGATGAACTCGGGGATCAGCCCGAACTTGAGCAGGTCCTCGGGCCGGACGTCCGCGTAGGTGACCTCGCCGGAGCCCAGGTGGTTCAGCGGCGCGCCGAACCCGATGCCCTTGCGGCCGGCGCGGGCGCCGATGATCTCGTCCAGGCCCGCGAAGGCCCCCGCGACGATGAACAGCACGTTGGACGTGTCGATCTGCAGGAACTCCTGGTGCGGGTGCTTGCGCCCACCCTGCGGCGGCACGGACGCGACGGTGCCCTCGAGGATCTTCAGCAGGGCCTGCTGCACGCCCTCGCCCGAGACGTCCCGCGTGATGGAGGGGTTCTCCGACTTGCGGGAGATCTTGTCGATCTCGTCGATGTAGATGATCCCCTGCTCGGCGCGCTTGACGTCGTGGTCCGCGGCCTGGATGAGCTTGAGGAGGATGTTCTCCACGTCCTCGCCCACATAGCCGGCCTCGGTGAGGCTCGTGGCGTCCGCGACGGCGAAGGGCACGTTGAGCATGCGGGCGAGCGTCTGGGCGAGGTAGGTCTTGCCGGAGCCCGTGGGCCCCACCATGAGGATGTTGGACTTGCCGACCTCGACGTCCGCGAGGTCGTCCCGCTCCTCGAGGCGCTCGGCGAGGTCGCCCCCGCGCAGCTGGTGCCCGCGGACGCGCTTGTAGTGGTTGTACACCGCGACGGCGAGAGAGCGCTTGGCCGCCTCCTGGCCGATCACGAAGCGCTCGAGGTGGTCGAAGATCTCCTGCGGCGTGGGCAGCGTGAGCTCGTCCGACTCGGCGGCCTCGCCGAGCTCCTCCTCGATGATCTCGTTGCACAGCTCGATGCACTCGTCGCAGATGTAGACCCCGGGCCCCGCGATGAGCTTGCGCACCTGCTTCTGGCTCTTGCCGCAGAACGAGCACTTGAGCAGGTCAGCGCTCTCGCCGATGCGCGCCATGGTGTCTCCTCGGGGTCAG
>NZ_JAUNHR010000092.1:2159-7349 GCF_030523875.1 Micrococcus sp.
GTAGGGGGGTGTCCGGGGCGGGCCGGGGTGGGGCGCCGCCGTCGGGTTCGGGGTCCAGGATACGCACCGGTCAGGACGCGTTATCCGCGTGTCGCGGCGCGACCGGGGGCGGCCCGGACGCGCGGGGCCCCGCCGGCCGGTGACGGCGGGCGGGGCCCTGCGGGTCGTGCGCGGCTCAGGAGGCCGGGCGGGTGATCTTGCGGGAGGCCAGGACCTCGTCCACGAGGCCGTACTCCTTGGCGCCCTCGGCGGAGAGGAACTTGTCCCGGTCGATGTCGCGGGAGACCTCCTCCGGCGTCCGGTTGGACAGGGAGGCCAGGGTCTCCTCCATCCACACGCGCATGCGGTTGATCTCGTTCGCGTGGATCTCGAGGTCCGTGGCGGTGCCGCGGTCGCCCTGCATGGCGGGCTGGTGGATCAGCACGCGGGCGTTCGGCAGCGCCAGGCGCTTGCCCGGCGCGCCGGCGGCCAGCAGCACGGCGGCGGCGGAGGCGGCCTGGCCCAGGCACACGGTCTGCACCTCGGGCCGGATGAACTGGATCGTGTCGTAGATCGCGGTCATGGCCGTGAAGGAGCCGCCGGGCGAGTTGATGTACAGCGTGATGTCACGCTCGGAGTCCATCGCCTCGAGCACCAGCAGCTGGGCCATGATGTCGTCCGCGGAGGCATCGTCCACCTGCGCGCCGAGGAACACGATGCGGTCCTCGAACAGCTTGGCGTAGGGGTCCTGGCGCTTGAAGCCGTAGGGGGTCCGCTCCTCGAACTGCGGGAGGATGTAGCGGGCGTCCGGGGTGGGCATGGTCGGCGTGCCGACGGGCAGGCCGGCGGGGAACTGGGTCATTCTGCTCTCCTGGGAGGTTCGGTCGGGGGCGCTGCGGAGCGGGCTCAGCCCTCGACGCCGCCGCCGCCGGTGACGGAGGCCGCGCTCTGCGCGATGTGGTCGATGAAGCCGTACTCGAGGGCCTCCTGCGCCGTGAACCACTTGTCACGGGCGTTGTCCTCGAGGATGGTCTCGATGTCCTGGCCGGTCTGCTCGGCGGTGAGCTCCGCCATCACGCGCTTCATGTGCAGGATCAGCTGCGCCTGGATGCGGATGTCCGACTCGGTGCCGCCGATGCCGCCCGAGGGCTGGTGCATCAGGATGCGGGCGTGCGGGGTGGCGTAGCGCTTGCCCTTGGCGCCCGAGGCGAGCAGGAACTGGCCCATGGAGGCGGCCAGGCCGGTGGCCACGGTCACCACGTCGTTCGGGATGTACTGCATGGTGTCGTAGATCGCCATGCCCGCCGTGACGGAGCCGCCCGGGGAGTTGATGTACAGATAGATGTCCTTCTCCGCGTCCTCGGCGGAGAGCAGGAGCAGCTGCGAGCAGATCGCGTTGGCGTTGTCGTCGCGCACGTCCGACCCCAGCCAGATGATGCGCTCCTTGAGCAGCCGGTTGTAGAGGTAGTCCTCGCGGAGCGTCGGGTCCACCGACGTCATGCGGGGGGTGATGTCCGTCATCACTGCTGCCTTCCTGTCGATTCTGGGGTCGGGACGGCCGTGGGGCCGCACGCGGCCGAGCGGTCTCCCGGATCGTGCTCGAGACTATCGGGGCGGCGCCATGCGGGCACGGGCGTCCGTCACGTTTCGCTGATGGCGCAGGTGCCGCGCGGCTCAGCCCGGCGCGGCGGCGGTCCGCTTGAACGTGCGTCCCTGCGGGACGATCTCGACGGCGCCCACCCCTCGCCCGGCGAGCTCCTCGTCCACGAGGTCCACGACGTCGGCCGCGGCGCCGAGGACGACGTGCGCCACCAGGCTCACGTCCCCGGAGGTGGCGGCGACGAACCGCACCGCGGAGAGCGATCGGAGGTGCTCCGCGAGCGGGCGCACCGCGCCGGGCTCCACGCGCAGCCACAGCATCGCGTCCCCGCCGGGCCCGTGGACCGCCGGGTCGATGTCCGCCTCGAAGTAGACCGCGCCGTCGGCCACGAGGCGCGCGCGACGCCGGCCGACGGTGGTGGCGTCGACCCCCAGCTCTCGTGCGAGCGCGGCCAGGCTCCGCCTCCCGTCGCGGGCCAGAGCTGTCATCAAGGCCCGGTCGAGGCCGTCCAGGGGGCGGGCCGGCAGGGGGGCCGCACCGGGCGGACCCCACACCCGCAGGAGCTCGTGCACCCGCACCCGGGTGCCGTCCCGGCGGCCCGTCAGCCCGCGCAGCACCACGTCCTCGCCGTCCGGCGGCGTGACCAGCCCGGCCATCAGCTGGGTCCCGTCACGGCTGAGACGCACCCAGCGGGAGTGCGGGAACCGGGCCACGGTGTCGCCGAGGCGGGCGATGTCCTCGGGGCGCCCCTCGGTGCGCGTCAGCCACGCCATGCCGCCCGCGAACCCCGGCAGGCTGCGCCCCCGGACCCGCACGACCCCGGCCGCCTCGAGTGCCCGGAAGCGGCGGGCCGCCGTCCGGTCGGACACGCCCAGCCGCCGCGCCCACACCGCGTGCCCCGCGGCCGGGTCCGCGTCGACGACGCTCAGCAGACGCCGGTCCAGGTCATCGATCGGGCGCTCAGCGCCCTGTCGCGCCCCGCCCGCGGCGGGACCGCCGGTCGATGTGCCGGAATCCCTCACAGCATGCCCCTTCTCCCTCGCATCACTGCACGGAGCGTACGTCACCGTGCGCACTCTGCTCTGATCAGCGGCATGACCATCACTCCGTCCTCCCCACCGGCCCGCGCGGCCACCCCCTCCTCGGTCGCCCTGATCGGCGTCGCCGCCTTCAGCTGCCTCGTCGTGGCCCTCCAGCAGACGCTCGTCGTCCCGGCCGTCCCCCGCTTGCCCGCCGTCCTGGGCGAGACGCCCGGCGCGGTCTCCTGGCTCGTGACCGCGACCCTGCTCTCCGGCGCGGTCGCGACGCCGATCATCGCCCGCCTCTCGGACATGTTCGGGCGCCGCCGACTCATGGTCGTGGCCATGCTCGCGGTCCTCCTGGGCTCCGTGGTCGCCCCGCTGGGCGGCCTGCCGATGCTCATCCTCGGCCGCGCCCTGCAGGGCCTGGGCACGGCCGTGGTGCCCGTGGCGATGGCACAGATGCGCGACAGCCTCCCGCCCGAGCGGACGAGCACAGCCCTGGCCGTCCTCTCCGCGGTGCTGGGGGTCGGCGGCGGCGTCGGCATCCCCCTCGGCGGCCTGATCGTCACCCACCTGGACTGGACCTGGCTCTTCTGGGTGTCGGCGCTGCTGTCGGTCGCCTCGCTCGTCGCGATCGCGCTCGTGATCCCCCACCACCGGCCCGACCGCGCGGAGCGTTTCGACCTCACCGGCGCCGTGCTGCTCTCCGTCGGCCTGCTCGCCCTGCTCACCGCGGTGTCCCAGGGCAACGCGTGGGGCTGGACGTCCGTCGCCACGCTCGGCTTCGGCGTCGTCGGCCTGTTCGTGCTGGTGGGCTGGGGCGCGGTGGAGCTGCGCACCGTGGACCCGCTCGTGGACCTGCGCGCGACGGCGGCCACCCCCGTGCTGCTGACCAACGTGGCCTCCCTGCTGCTCGGCGTGCTGATGTTCGCCAACCTGCTGCTCACCACCCTGCAGCTGCAGAACCCGGTGTCTCAGGACGGCTTCGGCTGGTCTGCCTCCGCGGCGGGGCTGGCCATGCTGCCCAACGCCGCCGCCATGCTGGTCGTCGCCCCCCTGACCGCGTGGATGTCGCACCGGTGGGGCCCCCGCTGGATCCTCGCCGTGGGCGCGCTGGTCACCGCGGCGGGCTACCTCGGCCGGATGCTCGTGAGCACGGACCCGACGGCGGCGATCGTGTGGGCCACTGTCGTCGGGTTCGGGGTGGGCATCGGCTACTCGGCGCTGCCCATGCTGATCGTCGCCCACGCGGAGGCGCGGCACATCGGCGCCGCCAACGGGGTGAACGCGCTCGTCCGCGCGATCGGCACGGCGCTGGCCTCCGCCGGCGTCAGTGCGCTGGCCGCCCTGCTGGCCGTCGAGGCCGGCGGCCGCACCGTCCCCGGTCCGGCCGCCTTCACCGTGGTCGGGACGCTCGCCGTCGCGTTCGCGCTCGGCGTGTTCGCCGCAGCGGCCGGGATCCGGCAGCGCACGCATCCGTGACAATGCACCTGTGACATCGAGAGGAACCACCACCATGGACGCTGCCGCACTCGCTCCCGGAGCGATCGACACCCACGCCCACGTCTACCCCGCCGCCTACCTCGACCTGCTCGAGGCGGGCGGGCGGGATCCGCGGACCACGGGGATCGCCCGCAGCCTCGGCGCGGACTCGAACGAGGCCGACATCGGCGCCCGGCTCGCCCTGATGGATGAGGCGGGCGTCGGCGTGCAAGTCCTCGCGGCCACGCCGCAGACCCCCTCGCTGGACGACCCGGCGGCCGCGGGCGAGGCCGCCCGCATGGTCAACGACGAATACCTCCGACTGCACCGCGCCCATCCGGACCGGTTCCTCCTGTACCTCGCTCTGCCGCTGCCGCACGCCGTGGAGTCCGTGGCAGAGCTGGGGCGGGTCCTCGACGACCCCGCCCTCCGGGGCGGCGTGGTCGGCGTCAGCGTGCCGACCGTGCTGCCGGGCGGACAGGTGCTCAGCGATCCGCGACTGGACCCGGTGTGGGCCGCGCTCGACGCGCGCGGCGCCGTCGTGAACGTCCACCCCACCGGCTCCGGCGCATGCTCGCCGCTGCTCACCGACCACGGCCTGGAGTGGGTGAACGGCGCCCCCGTGGAGGACGCGACCGCGACCCTGCACCTGCTCGCGGCGGACGTCCCCGGCCGCTTCCCCCGGATCCGCTTCCACGTGGCGCACCTCGGCGGCGACCTGCCGTTCCTCGCGCGGCGCCTCGAGGACAACTACGAGGACTGGGACGCGTTCCCCGCCTCCCCGCTGCAGACCCTGCGGGGCTTCCACTTCGACGCCGCGAACTTCCATGAGCCCTCGCTGGCCCTGACCGCCGAGACCTTCGGTGCGGACACGCTCCTGGCGGGGTCCGACTTCCCCTACTTCCAGGGGGAGAAGTACCGCCGCGCCCTCGACTACATCCGCACGTCCCGCCTCTCGGCGGAGGACCGCGCGGGCGTGCTCCGAGAGAACGCGCTGCGGCTGTACGGGCTCTGAGGAGCGCCGCCCTCAGCGGGACCCTCCCCCCGCACGACGACGCCCCGCCCGGTGGGCGGGGCGTCGTCGTGCAAACGGGAGGGATCAGGCCT
>NZ_JAUNHR010000093.1 GCF_030523875.1 Micrococcus sp.
CGGACTGCTCGCCGCCGAGCAGGTTGCCGGCGCCGCGGATCTCGAGGTCCTTCATGGCCAGCTGCAGGCCGGCGCCGAGCTCGTTGTGCTGGGCCACGGCCTTGAGCCGCTCCATGGCCACCTCGCCCAGGGGCTTCTGCGGGTCGTACAGGAAGTAGGCGTAGGCCCGCTCGCGGCCGCGGCCCACGCGGCCGCGCAGCTGGTGCAGCTGGGACAGGCCGTAGCGGTGGGCGTCCTCCACGATCAGGGTGTTCGCATTGGCGATGTCCAGGCCGGTCTCGATGATCGTGGTGGAGACCAGCACGTCGAACTTCTTCTCCCAGAAGTCCACCATGATCTGCTCCAGGCGGGACTCGCCCATCTTGCCGTGGGCGACGGCGATCCGCGCCTCCGGCACCAGCTCGGCGATCCGCTGGGCCACCCTGTCGATGCTCGTCACGCGGTTGTGCACGTAGAACACCTGGCCCTCGCGCATGAGCTCGCGGCGGATGGCCGCGGTGACCTGCTGGTCCGTGTACGGGCCCACGGAGGTGAGCACGGGGTGGCGCTCCTCCGGGGCGGTGGCCAGCGTGGAGGTCTCGCGGATGCCGGTGAGGGACATCTCCAGGGTGCGCGGGATGGGCGTGGCGGACATGGCGAGCACGTCCACGTTGGTGCGCATCTTCTTCAGCGCCTCCTTGTGCTCCACGCCGAACCGCTGCTCCTCGTCCACGATCACGAGGCCGAGGTCCTTGAACTGGACCTCCTGGGAGAGCAGGCGGTGGGTGCCCACGATCACGTCCACCTCGCCGGCGGCCAGGCCCTTCACCACCTCCGCGGACTCCTTGGCGGACTGGAAACGGGAGAGCGCGGCCACGGTCACGGGGAAGCCGGCGAACCGGTCCGTGAAGGTCTGGTGGTGCTGGCGGGCGAGCAGCGTCGTCGGGACGAGCACGGCCACCTGCTTGCCGTCCTGGACGGCCTTGAACGCGGCCCGCACGGCCACCTCGGTCTTGCCGAAGCCCACGTCCCCGGAGACCAGGCGGTCCATGGGGACGGTGGCCTCCATGTCCTTCTTGACCTCCTCGATGGTGGTCAGCTGGTCCGGGGTCTCGATGTACGGGAAGGCCTCCTCCAGCTCGGCCTGCCACGGGGTGTCCGGGGCGAAGGCGTGGCCCTTCGAGGCCATGCGGGCGGAGTAGAGGCGGATGAGCTCCCCGGCGATCTCCTTGGTGGCGCGCTTGGCCTTGGACTTGGTCTGGGCCCAGTCCGAGCCGCCCATCTTGGACAGCGCGGGGCTCTCCCCGCCCACGTACGCGGAGATCAGGTCCAGCTGGTCCGTGGGCACGAACAGCCGGTCTCCGGGAGCCCCGCGCTTGGAGGGCGCGTACTCGAGCACGAGGTACTCGCGGTAGGACTCCTCCTCCCCCGGGCGGCGCCGCGCGCCGCCGGTGACGGGGCGGCGCTGCAGCTCCACGAACCGGGCGATCCCGTGCTGGGAGTGCACCACATGGTCCCCCGGCTGCAGGGCCAGCGGGTCCACGGCGTTGCGCCGCCGGCGGGCCAGCTTGGCCCCGGCGGCGCGGGTGCCGGCGGTGCGGTGGCGGCCGAACAGGTCCTGCTCCGTGATCACGGCGAGCTTGCGCTCGGGCAGGGTGAAGCCGGTCCCGACGGCGGCGGTCGCCACGCGCACGCGGCCCGGCGCCGGATCCGGGTCCACGGGGCCGGTGAGGACGGAGGCGGTGAGGCCGGCGTCGGCGTGGAGCTCGGCCAGGCGGCGGGCCGAGCCGGGCCCGTCCGTCAGCAGCACCACGGACCAGCCGTCGTCGAGGCGTGCGCGGGTGAAGCGGACCATCGCGTCCATGTCCCCGCCGAAGGTGGTGGGCGAGCCGAGGCCGGAGCGCAGGGTGGCCGCGTCCGGCAGGAGCTCCGCGTCCGGGGAGAGCGCGGTGGTGGACCAGTGCCCCTGGGCCCGCTCGAGCGCGGCCTCCCGCAGCTCGGTGAGGGTGAGGAATCCGCCGGCCGCGGACTGGCCCTCGGCGCCGAGGTCCACGGGGGCCTCCGCGCCCTGAGCGGCGCCGGCCCACGCGGCGGCCAGGAACTCCTGGTTGGTGGTCAGCAGGTCGTCCGCGCGGTGGCGGATCCGCTCGGGCTCCACGAGCACCGTCAGGGACCCCTCGGGGAGCAGCTCCACGAGGGAGGTCATGCCGTCCGCCAGCAGCGGGGAGAGGGACTCCATGCCCTCCACGGCCACGCCCTCGGCGAGGCGCTCGAGCATGTCCGCGGCGCCGGGCAGGCGGGCGGCCAGGGCGCGGGCGCGCTCGCGCACGGAGTCGCTGAGCAGCAGTTCGCGGCACGGCGGGGCGTACAGCTCGGCGGGGTGGCCGGTGCCGTCCTCGGTGGTGTCCTGCAGGGAGCGCTGGTCCGCCACGGAGAACCAGCGCATCTGCTCCACCTCGTCCCCGAAGAACTCGATGCGCACGGGGTGCGCCGCGGTGGGCGGGAACACGTCGATCAGGCCGCCGCGCACCGCGAACTCCCCGCGGCGAGACACCATGTCCACGCGGGCGTAGGCGGCGTCGGCGAGGGCCTGCACCACGGCGTCGAAGTCGCGCTCCTCCCCCACGGCCAGGCGCACGGGGGCGAGCTCGCCCAGGCCCGCCACCATGGGCTGCAGCACCGAGCGGACGGGGGCGACGACGATGCGCAGCGGCGCCTGCCCCTCCTCGCCCGGGTGGGCCAGGCGGCGCAGCACGGCCAGGCGGGCGCCCACGGTGTCCGAGCGCGGCGAGAGGCGCTCGTGCGGCAGGGTCTCCCATGAGGGGAACAGGGCCACGCGGTCCGGGTCCGTCCAGGCGGCGAGGTCGGCCAGCAGGTCCTCGGCCTCGCGGCTGGTGGCGGTGACGACGAGCACCGCGGCGCCCGGCCCGTGGCCGGCGGACACCGCGTCCGCCAGCAGGGCGAACAGCGGGGCGCGGGCGCCGTCCGGCAGGCCGACCTCCAGCTCGGCGCCGCGGGCGGGCAGGGCGCGGCCGGCGGAGGCGGCAGCGGCCTCGAGGGCGTGGTCCCGGGCCACCACGGGCAGCAGCGGGGCGAGCACGGGCACCGGCCCCTCGGCGGCGGGGGCGGGAGTGTTCACAGGCGGTCTCCTCCGAGGGGACGGTCGGGCTGGGCGGCGGGCGCCTCGGTGGCCATGATCTCCGCGACCTCCTCCAGGAGGTCGAGCACCGCGTCGGCACCGAACACCGGGCCGCCCGCGGTGAGGCGGTCCGTCCCGAGCAGGACGGCACTCGGGTAGGAGGTCAGGCCGAGCGCCCGGACGGCGGCACCGGCAGGGTCCTCGAGCACGAGGTCATGGGGGATGTGGCCCCGTGGCGGGGCATGCTCCTGGTCCGTTCCATGCCGTGGCACCAGCACGCGTGCGCGCACGGGCCCCAGGCGGTTCGTGAACTCCGGCAGCCGCCCGATCACCCTGGCGCAGGAGCCGCAGCCCGGGGACAGCCGCAGCGCCACCACCGCACCCTCGGCCACGAGGTCGTGGAGGGAGCGGTAAGAGGAGTCCGCCGTCACCACCGCGGCCGGGAAGGGGTGGCGTTCCGTGTCATCTCCGCCCCCCGGTCCGTCGGGACCTGCGGCGGGGACAGACGGCCGCGGGACCGACCTGGCGTCCTCGGCCGGGGGCACCGACTCGCGGCCCACCAGGAGGGTGGCGGCCGCGAGCAGCAGCGCCACCACCAGGCCCCAGGCCCACGCCGCGGAGCCGAACGCGGTCAGCGGGAGCCAGGCGACGGCGTCGTGCACCCGGAATGAGGCGATGCCCTCGACCAGGGCGAGGACGGCCAGGACCAGGAAGACCACGTTGCGCACGATCGTCCAGCGGGAGATGGGGGCCGCGGACGCCTCACCGAAGCAGCCGCAGGAGACGCCGTCGTCCTTGGCCCGCACCACCAGCACCAGGAACGCCGTGAACAGGGCCACCGCGGCGGCGCCCGTGAATGGGCGCAGCGCCGGGAAGGGCAGAAGGAGGGCCGCGCCCAGCAGGAGCTCGAGCCACGGGAACACCCGCGCCAGCCACGGCGCGGCGAGCGGACGGGGCACCTTCAGACGGGTGAAGACGGCTCCCACGTCCTCGCGGGAGCGTAACTTCGTGCCGCCGCTGAGGAGCATGATCAGGGCCACGGCCCAGAGTGCGGACATGGTTCACGCGCCTTTCGGAAGCGGACGACGGGCGGTGCCCCGGACCGGCAGGGCCGGTGCCGGCGATCCCCGGGTGCGGCCCGGCGGCGGGCCACCGTCCAGCATATAGGCTGGCTTCCACCCCCCCTATCCGAGGAGTCACCATGGCCTTCAGCGCCCAGCAGTCCATCCCGCATCCTCCGGCCGCCGTGGCCGAGGCCCTCTTCTCCGAGGACTTCCACCGCTCCGTGGCCGAGTCCCTCGGCGGCTCCCTGGAGAGCTTCACCCGCACCGGCGAGGGCGACGGCGAGGTGACCCTCACCATCGTCCGGCAGGGCCCCACGGACCGCCTGCCGGAGATGGCCCGCAAGATCGTGGGCGGCAACGCCCGGATCGAGCAGGTCGAGCGCTGGTCGGCCGCCGCCACGGACGGCTCCCGCACCGGCACCACCACCATCACCGTGCCCGCCGCCAAGGCCACCGCGGAGGGCAACCTGCGCCTGGCCGCCGTGCCCGCCGGCACCGAGTACGCCGTGGACGGGGACCTGCAGGTGAAGATCCCGCTGGTGGGCTCCAAGGTGGCCCAGAAAGCCGAGCCCATGGTGGGCAAGGTCGTGGCCCGCGCCGGCCGCGAGGTGTCCGCGTGGATCGAGCGCGGGGGCCGGTCCTGACCGTCAATCCCGTCGTCCACGCAGGTCCGCCGACCTCCCGTCGGGAGCGGAGGGCCCAGGAGGCCGCCCGCATCCAGGTGCCGCAGGCGGTGCTGGCCGTGTGCACCGGCAACATCTGCCGGTCGGCCTTCGCGGAGCACGCACTCCGCGGACGTCTGGAGTCGCTGGCCCCCGGACGAACCGTGACCGCGAGCGCGGGCACCCGGCCGAACCTGGGGCTCCGGGTCCCGCCGGCACTGTCGGCGGCCGCCGAGTCGGCGGGCGTCCGCGGGCTCCGGGACCACCGGCCCGCCAGGATGAGCGCGGCGACGATCGCGGCGGCGGACCTGGTCCTGTGCGCCACCCAGGATCACATGCGCCAGGTGCTGGGGGAGGTACCACGCGCGCTGGGCCTGACATTCACCGTCCTGGAACTCGCCGCTCTGATCGCGCGCATGGACGATCGCACCGAGGGCGACTGGTTCGCGGAAGGAGACGGGATCCAGGCCTTCGCCCGGCAGGCCGCGCGGCACCGGAGCCTGGCCCGACTGGAGGACCTGCCGCTGGACATCGCCGACCCTTTCGGCGGGCCGGACGAGGCCTATGCGGAGATGGTGCGGCAGATGGCGCCGGCGCTGGAGGTGATCGCCGGGGCGCTGGCCCGCGCGGTGCGCCCCGTGTGATCCCCGGGGCGCGGGGCCCTCAGGAGTTGAACCGCTGCTGGGCGGCCTCGAGGCCGTCCGTCAAGAGAGCCTCCACGGCGTCCGCGGCGCGGTCCACGTGGAGGGGCAGCAGCTCCTGCTCGGCCCTGGTGAAGGGCTTGAGCACGAAGTCGGCCACGTCCATGCGGCCCGGCGGGCGGCCGATCCCGGCGCGCACGCGGAAGTAGTCCTTGGCGCCCAGGGAGGCGGTGATGGACTTGAGCCCGTTGTGGCCGCCCTCTCCCCCGCCGCGCTTGAGCCGCAGGGTGTCGAAGGGGATGTCCAGCTCGTCGTGGACCACCACCAGGTCCTCCGGGCCGACGTCGTAGAACTTCGCGAGCGCGGAGACCGGGCGGCCCGAGGTGTTCATGTAGCCCGTGGACATCGCCAGGACCACGCGCGGCCCGCCGATGCCGAGGCGGCCCGTGGCCACCACGGCGCCGGCCTTGTGACGGGTGAACCCGCCCCCCACACGGGAGGCGAGCTCACCCACCACCATCTGGCCGATGTTGTGGCGGGTGCGCTCGTACTCGGGCCCGGGATTCCCGAGCCCGACGACGAGCGTGGTCCCCGCCACGGCCGATCAGTCCTCGGAGCCCGCGGCGTCGGACTCGGCGGCCTCGCCGGAGTCCTCGCCCTCGGCACCCTCGGTCTCCTCGCCCTCGGCGGCCTGCTCCTCCTGGGTGGAGGTGTCGCCCAGATCCTGCTCCACGACCTCGGAGACAGTGGCGATGACGATCTCGTCCTCGAGCTGCAGGACGGTGCCGGCGGGCAGCTGCACGTCCGTGGCGTACACGTGCTCGCCCGGGCCGCGGCCCTCGATGGAGATGGTGACGGACTCCGGCAGGTGGGTGGCCTCGGCCTCGAGGGGCACGGTGGGGTAGTCCAGCACGTAGGTGGTGTCCACCTCGGTGGACAGCTCGCCCTCCACCTCGACCGGGACGTCCACGACGACCTTCTCGCCGCGGCGGACCTCGATGAGGTCCAGGTGCTCCACGGTCTGCTTCAGCGGGTGGCGCTGGATGTCCTTGGGGAGCACCATGTGCTCCTCGCCGGCCTCGTTCACCACGGTGAGCAGGGCGTTGGGGTTGCGGACGGCCAGGGTGGTCTCCTGGGCCGGCAGCAGCAGGTGGATGGGGTCGGCACCGTGGCCGTACACCACCGCGGGGATCATGCCGGCACGGCGGGCCTGGCGGGCGGCGCCCTTGCCGAAGTCGGTGCGGCGGGTCACGCGGAGCTTGATCTTGTCAGACATCTCGTCCTCCTCTGGTTCTCTCGGCCGCCTCCCCGGGCGGGGCGGCGGGTGTGGCCAGGAAGGGTCTGGAGAACCGCGCGCGGAGCAGGGCTCACGCGGACGCGGCGGCCTCGTCGATCACGGAGCGTGCACTCCCTCGCCTGGGCAACCCGGCAAGGATACCACCGCCGTCACCGGCGGTGCGGATGCGTCCGCTGTCGAGGGCACAGGGCCAGCGGGCCGGCGTCGCAAACCCTAGAGTTGCCTCAGTGCCTTGCCCCCGTCAGAGGAGTCCCATGCCCACGCGCCCTACAGACTGCCGGCACCGGCACATGTCCACGTGGTCGATCGAGACCGGAGCCGGGTCCCTGCTCGTCTCCGCCCTCGACGAGGTCGAGGCTGACGCCGTCGTCCATGCGTGGGCACGGTGCGCCCCGACACCGTGCGAGGCCCCGCGAGGGGACCTGGACCGTGCGGGGCTGGCCTCGCTGACGTGGGAGCAGTTCCACGAGGAACTGGTCCATCGGGCCACGCTCCGCGCCATCGAGGCGGGACGCGGCACCCACCTGATGTTCCATGCCGCCTGCCTGGCGGCCCTC
>NZ_JAUNHR010000094.1 GCF_030523875.1 Micrococcus sp.
CCCCGGGCGTGGTCCCGGCGATCGCGGCGGCCACCGGCGCCGCACCGGAGGAGCTGGCCACGTCCCTGCTCACGGGCGAGCACCGGCTCGCCGGGCTGGTGCCGGACCCGCTGTGGCTGGCGGTCGTGGCCCCGCACTCCGGCTCGCCGCTGGAGGCCGTCCGGGCGCTGGGCTGGGCCGTGGCGGTGCTGGGGCTCTGCCTGCTGCTCGCGCGCCGGCTCGGGGCGGCACCGGGCGGCGGGGTGCTGCCCGGCGTCGGGCGCCTGTCCTTGACCCTCTACGTGGGGCACCTCGTCCTGCTCTGCGCGCTGGTGGCGGTGGGGGTCCCGTTCCGCGGGCTGGCCGCGGCCGCCGTCCTGTGGACCCTCTTCCTGGGCGCGGGACTCGTGGCCGCACGCACGGGTGCGCCCGGCCCCCTCGAGGCGGGCATGCGGACCCTCGTCCGCCGGGGCGAGGCCCCGCAGGACGGCGAGGGGGTGCCCCCGCGCTGAGCGGGGGCGCCGCGCCGTCAGCGGCCGGCGTGCAGGCGGATGGCCTCGCGCGCGGCGGCGCGGGCGCGGGTGCGGTCCCCCGCGGCGGCGTAGGCCAGGGAGAGGCGGTAGCGGACGCGCCAGTCCTGCGGCGCGGCGCGCACCTCCGCGGCGAAGTCCTCGAACTGCGCGTCGGCGGCGGCCCGGTCGATCCGTCCGCCCGGCGAGCGCGGCAGGTCGTCCTCGGGCAGCCCGCCCTCGGCCTCGAGGATCGCGGCGAGGCGCTCGGTCTGCAGGCCGAAGAGCATCTCGCGGCCGATCAGCGCCAGACCGAGGGCCACCACCACGATCACGGACACGCCGATCGCCACGGGCAGCAGGCCCCCGGCGCCGATCAGCGCCACGGCCGCGCGCACCACGAAGAACGCGAAGAACAGGGTGAGCAGGACGACGAACGCCACCCACAGCTTGGAGCGCAGGGCGGCTCCGCCCGCGGTGGCGGGCGCAGGGTCACCGGGGCGGTCAGTCGAGCTCAAGGACGCCGTCCAGACCGTAGGTCAGCCCCGGGCGCGAGGCCACGGAGCGCAGACCGAGCACCACCCCGGGCATGTAGGCGCCCCGGTCGAAGGCGTCGTGGCGGACGGCCAGCTGCTCGCCGGGCCCGCCCATGAGGACCTCCTGGTGGGCCTCGAGGCCGCGCAGGCGCACCGCGTGCACGTGGACCCCGTTCACGACGGCGCCGCGCGCCCCGTCCGGGTCGCGCTCGGTGGCATCCGGGGACGGGTCCACCCCGGCGGCGGCCCGGGCGTCCCCGATCATCTCCGCGGTGCGGACCGCGGTGCCGGAGGGGGCGTCCACCTTGGCGGGGTGGTGCAGCTCGACCACCTCGACGGACTCGAACCAGCGGGCGGCCCTCGCCGCGAACGCCGAGGCGAGCACGGAGCCCACGGAGAAGTTCGGCGCGATCAGCACGCCCACCCCCGGGCGCTGTGCCAACTGGGCCTCGAGGGCCTGCCGACGCTCGGCGCCCCAGCCCGAGGTGCCGACCACCGCGTGCAGCCCGTGCTCCACGGCGAAGGCCACGTTGTCCGGGGAGGCGTCCGGGACGGTGAGGTCCAGGACGTGGGTCGCGCCGGCGTCGAGGACGGCCTGCAGCGGGTCCGCCGAGCCCAGCTCGGCGACCAGCTCGAGCCCGGCGGCCTCGCGCACGGCGGGCACGGCGTGCCGGCCCATCCTGCCGCGGGCGCCCAGGATCGCCACGCGCGGCACGGCGTCCGCGGGCGCGGGGGTGGTGGGGGTGGTCTCGCTCATGCCCCCAGCCTACGCGCGTCGGCCGCTCAGGCCGGGGCCACCACCACGCGGGCGCGCTCGCCCTCGGCCAGACGCGCGGCCACCGCCCGGACCTGCCCGGCGTCCACGGCGCGCACCCGGTCCAGGGAGGCGGAGAGGTCCACGAACTCGCCCGTGACCAGCTCGGCCCGGCCCAGCCGGGACATCCGCGCACCGGTGGACTCCATGCCCAGGACCGTGCCGCCGCAGATCTGCCCGTGGGCACGCTCGAGCTCCTCGGCGGTGACCTCCTCGGCGGCCATGCGCTCGAACTCGTCCGTCATGAGCCCGGCCACCTCGGCCACGCGCTCGGGCTGGCACCCGGCGTAGAGGCCGTAGTAGCCGGCGTCCGAGTAGCCGGCCGAAAAGGAGTAGGTCGAGTACGCCAGGCCGCGCTTCTCGCGGACCTCCTGGAACAGGCGGGAGGACATGCCTCCCCCGAGCACGGACATCATCACCCCGAGGGCGAACCGGTCCGGGTCCGTGGTGGCCAGGGAGCGCCCGCCCACGATCACGTTGGCCTGCTCCACGGCCTTCTCCACCGTGTGCACGCCCGGGCGCACGCGGGCCAGGGCCGCCGCGGCGGTGTCCACGGTCCGCCGGGGCGCCGGGGCGGCGCCCGGCGTCAGGTCCCAGCCCGACTGCTGGAGGGCGGAGAGCACGAGGCGGCAGACGTCGTCGTGGTCCAGGTGGCCCGCGGCGGTGATGACGAGCTCGTCCGGGCGGTACCAGCGCCGGTAGTGGTCCATGACGTGCTCACGCGTGACGGCGCGGATGGTCTCCGGGGTGCCGCCGATCGGCCGGCCCAGTGGGTGCCCGTCCAGCACGACGGCGGCCAGCTCCTCGTGCGCCACGTCCACCGGGTCGTCGGCGTCCATGGCGAGCTCCTCGAGGATGACGCCGCGCTCGGTCTCGAGCTCGTCCGGGTCGATCAGGGAGGAGGTGACCATGTCCGTGAGCACGTCCACGGCCATGGGCAGGTCCTCGTCCAGGACGCGCGCGTGGTAGACGGTGGACTCCTTGGCGGTGCCCGCGTTGGACTCCCCGCCCACCCGGTCGAACGCCACGGCGATGTCCATGGCGCTGCGCGTGGGGGTGCCCTTGAAGAGCAGGTGCTCCAGGAAGTGCGTGGCGCCGAACCCCTCGGGCGACTCGTCCCGCGAGCCGACGGCCACCCAGTAGCCGATGGTCACGGACCGCTGGTCCGGCATGGACTCCGTGAGCACGCGCACCCCGCCGGGCAGCACGGAGCGGCGCACCTCGGAGCCGCCCTCGGCGGCCAGCACGCCCTCGAAGTCCAGGGGGATCTCTCGCAGCACGGTCATGCCCGCCATTGTGTCAGCCGCCGGCCCCGCCCCGGTCCGCAGGGGGCCGCCCCTGGCCCCACGACGACGGCGCCCCGCCCCTCCCGAGGCGGGGGGGGGCGCCGTCGGGTGCCGGGCGGGCGGAGCCGCCGCGGCGGGGATCAGGCCTCGATGCCGGAGGACTCCACGGCGTCCGCCGTCTCGGCCTGGGCCGCGGCGTCGTCGTCGGCCACGACCGGGGCGAGCGAGAGCTTGCCGCGGTCGTCGATCTTGGTGATCTCCACCTGGACCTTCTGGCCGACGCCGAGCACGTCCTCGACGTCCTCCACGCGCTTGCCCTCGTTGAGCTTGCGCAGCTCCGAGATGTGCAGCAGGCCGTCCTTGCCCGGGGTGAGCGAGACGAACGCGCCGAACGAGGTCAGCTTCACCACGGTGCCGAGGTAGCGCTCGCCGACCTCGGGGACCTGCGGGTTGGCGATCGCGTTCACGGCGGAGCGCGCGGCCTCGGCCGAGGCGCCGTCCGTGGCGCCGATCAGCACGGTGCCGTCGTCCTCGATGGTGATGTCCGCGCCCGTGTCGTCCTGGATCTGGTTGATCATGGCGCCCTTGGGGCCGATGACCGCGCCGATCTTGTCCACCGGGATGCGCACGGAGATGATCCGCGGCGCGGTGGGGGCGAGCTCGTCCGGCTGGTCGATCGCGGCCTCGAGGACCGAGAGGATGTGCAGCCGGGCCTCACGGGCCTGGGTCAGGGCACCGGCCAGCACGGAGGCGGGGATGCCGTCCAGCTTGGTGTCCAGCTGGATGGCGGTGACGAACTCGGACGTGCCGGCCACCTTGAAGTCCATGTCGCCGAACGCGTCCTCGGCGCCGAGGATGTCGGTCAGCGCCGCGTACTGGGTCTGGCCGTCCACCTCGGCGGAGACCAGGCCCATGGCGATGCCGGCCACGTGGGCGCGCAGCGGCACGCCCGCGTTCAGCAGGGACAGGGTGGAGGCGCACACGGAGCCCATCGACGTGGAGCCGTTGGAGCCGAGGGCCTCGGAGACCTGGCGGATCGCGTAGGGGAACTCCTCGCGCGAGGGCAGCACGGGCACCAGGGCGCGCTCGGCGAGGGCGCCGTGGCCGATCTCGCGGCGCTTCGGGGAGCCCACGCGGCCGGTCTCGCCCGTGGAGTAGGGCGGGAAGTTGTAGTGGTGCATGTACCGCTTGGAGCTGGTGGGGGCCAGCGAGTCGATCTGCTGCTCCATCTTGAGCATGTTGAGCGTGGTGACGCCCATGATCTGGGTCTCGCCGCGCTCGAAGATCGCGGAGCCGTGCACGCGCGGCAGCACCTCGACCTCGGCGGTCAGCTTGCGGATGTCCGTCAGGCTGCGGCCGTCGATGCGCACCTGGTCCTTGAGGATGCGGCGGCGCACGATCTGCTTGGTCAGCGAGCCGTAGGCCTTGGCGACCTCGCCGCGGCGCTCCTCCAGCTTCTTGCCCTCGCCCGCCAGCTCCTCGATGACCTCGAGGTGGTAGGCGTCCGAGGCGGCCTCGCGCTCCTGCTTGTCGCCGATCGAGAAGATCTCGGTCAGGCGGTCCGTGGCGAGCTTCTCCACGGCGGAGTAGACGTCGTCCTCGTAGTCCTTGAAGACGGGCACCTCGACGGGGGCCTTGCCGGCGCGGGAGACCAGGTCGGCCTGCGCCTCGCACAGGGTGCGGATGAAGGGCTTGGCGGCCTCGAGGCCCTCGGCCACGACCTCCTCGGTGGGGGCCTGGGCGCCGCGGTCCTTGACCAGCTCCCAGGCGTTCTCGCCCGCCTCGGCCTCCACCATCATGATGGCGACGTCGTCGCCCACCACGCGGCCGGCCACGGCCATGTTGAACACGGCGTCCTCGAGCTGGGAGTGCTTCGGGAAGGCGACCCACTGGCGCTGGCCGGAGCCGTCGTCGACCAGGGCCATGCGCACGCCGCCGATGGGGCCGGAGAACGGCAGGCCGGAGAGCTGCGTGGACAGGGAGGCGGCGTTGATGGCCACCGTGTCGTAGATCTCGTCCGGGGCGATCGAGGTGACGGTCACGACGACCTGCACCTCGTTGCGGATGCCCTTGGTGAAGGCCGGGCGCAGCGGACGGTCGATCAGGCGGCACGTGAGGATGGCGTCCGTGGACGGCCGACCCTCACGGCGGAAGAACGAGCCGGGGATGCGGCCGGCGGCGTACATGCGCTCCTCGACGTCCACCGTCAGGGGGAAGAAGTCGAAGCCCTCGCGGGGGTTCTTGCCCACCGTGGTGGCGGACAGCATCGACGTCTCCTCGTCGATGTACACCATCGCGGCGCCGGCGGCCTGCTGGGCGAGGCGGCCGGTCTCGAAGCGGACAGTGCGGGAGCCGAAGCGGCCGTTGTCGATGACGGCCTCGGCGAACGTGATCTCAGGACCTTCCATGGGGTCCCTCCTTTTCAGACAGGACCGACCCGCGTGCGATGCCGTCGACCTGGTCTTCGATCGAGGCCCTCGGCCGCCCCGCGCGCGGCGGGGCTCCGGGAGCCACTGTCGAGGACCGCGATCCGACGGGGCGGGGCGATCGGCGTGTCCGCGCGGACGGCGTCCGGCGCGGAGCGGTGTTCGGTTGTGGATGCGCCGCAGGGGCGGCGCATCTCCCTCCAGGGTAACGACCGGAGGCGGGGAAGACGAAGGGCGGCGCCCCTCCGGGTTCAGGACCCGGAGCCGGCGCCGCCCTCCGCACGGCTCACTTGCGCAGGCCGAGGCGCTCGATCAGCGAGCGGTAGCGCTCGATGTCGGTGTCCTTGAGGTAGCCGAGCATGCGACGACGACGACCGACCATGGCCATCAGGCCGCGGCGGGTGTGGTGGTCGTGCTTGTGCTCCTTGAGGTGCTCGGTCAGGTCCTTGATGCGACGCGACAGGACCGCGATCTGCACCTCGGGGGAGCCGGTGTCGCCCTCGTGGGTGGCGTACTCCTTGATGATCTGCTGCTTGACAGCGGGATCCAGGGCCATGGGAGGCCTCCTTCTCTGTGGTACCGCGAACACGGGCCGCGCGCGCCCCGCAGGGCGCGCGACGGGGCCTCTCCACCGCGGACTGCAGCGAGGCCGGAGCCCCCATCCTATCAGCGGAGCCCTGTTCATCCTCCCGGGGGAGCCCCCGCCGCCCCGGGCTTCCCTACGCTGAGGCCCATGACCACCACCCCTCCCCCGATGCCGACCCCGCCGGCCGCCTCCCCCACGCCCCCGCCCGCCCCGTGGCCCGCACCGGCCCCCGCCGCGCCCGCGCGTCGCCTCGACCTGCCGCTGATCGGCCAGAGCTACCCGGAGCTGATGCGCACCCCGCGCGCCCGCTGGTGGAACCCGCTGGCCTCCCTCGGGATGGTGGTGGCCGGCGTCGTCGGCCTGATGGTCCTCATGATGGTGCCGATGGCGTTGGTGCTGTTCACGCAGCTGGATCCGGGCGAGCTGTGGTCCCCCACCGGCCCCTCCGAGGCCGACATCGAGCTGGCGTTCTTCTCCGCCCCCATGGTGCTGCTGAACAACCTGATGCTGGCCGCGCTGATCGGGGTCGCGCTGCTCGCCGTCCTCGTGGCGCACCCGGTGAAGGCCCGCTTCCTGCACTCCGTGGAGGGCCGCGTGCGCTGGCGGTGGCTGCTGCGCGCGCACCTGGTGCTGCTGCCGCTGTTCCTCGTGTACATCCTCGGTGCGTGGCTGCTCGACGGGGCCCGCGTGCTGCCCCGCGCCGAGGACTGGGTCTGGCTGCTGGTGATGGCCTTCCTGCTCACCCCCTTCCAGGCCGCCGGCGAGGAGTACCTCTTCCGCGGCTGGCTGATGCTGGCGATCGGCACGTGGATCCGCCGGCCGGCGGTGGCCGTGGCGGTCACGGCCGTGGTCTCCGCCGGGGCCTTCGCGCTCGCCCACGGCTCGATGGACCCGTGGATCCTGCTGGACCTCGGCGTCTTCGCGGTGGCCGCGGTGCTCCTCACGTGGCGCACGGGCGGCCTCGAGGCGGCCGTGGCGCTGCACGTGGTGAATAACGTGGTGATCATCGTGTTCGGCTCGCTCACCGGCCTGGACAAGGAGAGCTACGTGACGGACTCCGTTCAGGGCGACCCGTTCGCCACCCTGCTCTCCGCGGCTGTGGTGACGATCGCCACCGTCCTGCTGCTGTGGCAGGCGAAGCGCG
>NZ_JAUNHR010000095.1 GCF_030523875.1 Micrococcus sp.
ACGAGGACGACCTGGGCGTCTTCGACTGGATGCGCCGCGGCGCCCCGCCGCGCGTCGTCCCCCGCCGCCCCCGCGGCACGACCCGCGCCCCGCGTCCCCGCGCCGGCGCCGCGACCCGCCGCAGCTCGGGCGTCCGCCTCCGCCGACGACGCGACCCTCGTGATGCCACGCGGGGGCGCCCGCCCCCGTCCGGCCGTGCCCGCGCTCGAGTTCGACGGCCGGATGCACCCGATCTCGCTCGAGGACATGGTGGTGGGGCGCTCGCCGGAGCAGGCGGACATCGTGGTCCCGGACTCCTCGGTCTCGCGCCGCCACCTGCGCCTGGTGCGGGTGGGGGCCGTGGTCACGCTGATCGACCTGGGCAGCCGCAACGGCGTGGCGGTGAACGGGCGCCGCGTTGACGGCTCCACCGTGCTGCGTCAGGGTGATCGCATCACCGTGGGCCGGACCGAGATGGTCTTCCACGCCGACGCCGCCGACGGGAGGATCCCCCAGTGAACGAGCTCGCCGTCGCCGTGCTCCGCCTCGGGCTGCTGCTGGCCCTGTGGGTGCTGATCCTCTCGATCGTCATGTCCCAGGGCCGGGACCTCGTGGTGGGCCGGCGCAACAAGACCCGTCTCGAGCAGGCCCGGCACGACGCCGGGCTGGTCACCGCCGTGCCCGCCGCCGGGGCGCACGCCGCCTCCGCGGACCGTCCGGCGCTGCGCGCCGCCGCGGAGGCACGCTCCGCGGCGCCCGTGCTGCCCGCCCCGCGCCTGCCGCGCACCCTGCGGGTGACCGAGGGCCCGCTCACCGGGCGCACCGTGGCCCTCGACGGCCCCCTGCTGCTGGGCCGCGCCGAGGACGCGGACCTGGTCCTCGAGGACGACTACGCCTCCGGCCGTCACGCCCGCCTGTTCCCGCAGGGCACCCGCTGGTTCCTCGAGGACCTGGGCTCCACGAACGGCACCTACGTGGACGGCGACCCCGTCACCCGTGCCCTGCCGCTGGGTCCGGGTTCGGCCATCCGCATCGGCAAGACCGTCATGGTCCTCGAGGACTGATCCCGCATGCCCCTCGTCCTGCACTACGCCGCCCGCTCCGACGTGGGCCGCGTGCGCTCCAAGAACGACGACTCCGCGTACGTGGGCCGCCACCTCGCGGTGCTCGCCGACGGCATGGGCGGGCACGTGGGCGGCGACGTCGCGAGCGCCTCCACCGTGCTGGACCTGGCCCCGCTGGACGACGTGGGCTACGAGGACCCGGCCACCGTGCTGCCGGACGAGATCCAGAACGCGAACCTCGTGCTCAACGAGCTCGTGCACGCCAACCCCAAGCTGGCCGGCATGGGCACCACGTGCACCGCCGCCCTGCTGGCCGGGACCACGCTGCACATGGCGCACATCGGCGACTCCCGCGCGTACCGCCTCAAGGACGGCGAGTTCACCCAGGTCACCCGGGACCACACGTTCGTCCAGAAGCTCGTGGACGAGGGCCGGCTCTCCCCCGAGGAGGCCCAGCACCATCCGAACAAGAACGTGCTCATGCGCGTGCTCGGGGACGTGGACGCCTCCCCCGAGCTGGACGTGTTCGAGGTCCCCGTGGAGCCCGGCGAGCGGTGGCTGTTCTGCTCGGACGGCCTCACGGACGTGGTCCCCGCGCAGCGGATCCGGGAGCTCCTGGCCGAGGCCGGCTCCCTCAACGAGGCCGTGGACACCCTCGTGGAGCTCACCCTGGCCGGCGGCGCCCCGGACAACGTCACCCTCGTGGTGTTCGAGGTCGCCGAGGGCACCCCCGAGGAGCTCGCCCCGCCGCCCGAGGTGCACCTGTCCGAGGAGGCGCTCGCCGCCGCCCGCCCCGCCGAGCGCGGGCCCGTCTCCGGCCGTCTGCTGCGCGAGGACCTCGACGCCCGCCCCCACCTGCTCGTGGGGGCCGCGAACTCCGCCGTGCGCACGGACCGGATCCCCGTGGTCACCCGCAGCGCCACGGTGCGCCGCTCCGCAGCCCTGCTCGGGGAGAGCCCCGTCCCGGAGAACCGGCCGCGCCGCACCGCCGCCCTCCTCACCGCCGGGGCGGACGCGCAGGGCATCCCCTCCCCCGTCACGACGCCGGACCGCGCCCCCTCCGAGCCCGTCACGCAGGGCCCGATCCCGACCCCCCGGGACGACGCCGGGCAGGAGCCCACCGACCCGCAGCCCACGGACGCGGCCGACGCCACGGCTCCGGCCGACACCCGCCGCGTCGAGCCGGACGCCCCCCGGGGCGCGGCCCGATCCGGGCGGCGCGGCCGGCGTCGTGACCGTCCGGTGGAGTACCGCCGCAGCTGGTTCATCCCCGTGTTCACCGCCCTGCTGGCGCTCATCCTGGGCGCCGTGCTCCTGTGGGGCTACCTGTGGACCCAGACCCAGTACTACGTGGGCGAGGACCAGGGCCGGGTGGCCGTGTTCAAGGGCGTCCCGCAGACCCTCGGGCCGGTGGAGCTCTCCCGCGTGGACCGCGGCACGGAGATCCCCCTGGACCGGCTGCCGGCCTACACCCAGGACCGGGTCCGCCAGGGCATGCCCGCGCGGGACCTGGGCCACGCCGAGCAGATCGTCGGCGAGCTGCAGGGCGCCGCGGGCGCCGCCGCGGACGGGGGTGCGACCCCGTGACCGAGGTGATCTCCCCGCCCCGCCCCCGCCGCACCACCGAGCTGCTCCTGCTGGTGGGCGCGGTCGCCGTCGCCCTGGGCGCGGACCTGCTCGGCGTGCTCTCCACCGCCGGCACCGTGGGCGAGTCCGCCTGGGTGCCGATCACGGTGCTGGGCGCCGCCGGCCTGGTGCTCCACGTGGTGCTGCGCCTGCGCGCGCGGTACGCCGACCCGTTCATCCTGCCCATCGCGATCCTGCTCAACGGGCTCGGGCTGGCCGTGATCAACCGCCTCAGCGCGGACACCGCGGCCGCCCGCCCCACCTCCCAGCTGGTGTGGTCCGTGCTCGCCGTGACGGTGGCCGCCGTGCTGGTCCTCCTGCTGCGGGACCACCGCCTGCTGCGCCGCTGGCCCTACCTGTTCCTGGCGGTCTCCGGCCTGCTGCTCCTGCTGCCGCTCGTGCCCGGGCTCGGCCTGACCGCCAACGGCGCGCGCATCTGGATCGACCTGGGCGTGGGCACCTTCCAGCCGGGCGAGGTCGCCAAGATCACCCTGGCGGTGTTCTTCGCCGGGTACCTCTCCACCAACCGCGACCTGATCCTCCTGGCGGGCCGCCGCGTGGGCCCCGTGACGTTCCCCCGCGTGCAGGACCTCGGCCCCCTCCTGGTGGCGTGGTTCGTGGCCCTGGGCGTGCTCGTGTTCCAGCGGGACCTGGGCTCGGCCCTGCTGTTCTTCGGCATGTTCATGGCGATGCTGTACATCGCCACCTCGCGCGCCTCCTGGATCCTGCTGGGCCTGGTGCTCGTGGGCCTCGGGGCGGCGGTGGCGTTCCTGTTCCTGCCGCACGTCACGGCCCGCTTCCAGATCTGGCTGAACGCGTTCGACCCCGAGATCTACAACCGCGACTTCGGCGGCTCCTACCAGGTGGTGCAGGGCCTGTTCGCGATGGCCTCCGGCGGCCTGCTGGGCACCGGCCTGGGCGCCGGCAACCCCACCCAGGTGCCGCTCGCGTTCTCGGACATGATCCTGGCCGCGATCGGCGAGGAGCTCGGGTTCGTGGGCCTGTCCGCCGTGCTGGTGCTCTACCTGCTCCTGGTGACCCGCATGGTGCGCGCCGCCCTCGGCGTGCGGGACGCGTTCGGCAAGGTCCTGGCCGCCGGGCTGGCGTTCACCATGGCCTGGCAGATCTTCGTGGTCATGGGCGGGGTGACCCTGGTCCTGCCGCTGACCGGCCTGACCACGCCGTTCCTGGCGGCGGGCGGCTCCTCGCTGCTGGCCAACTGGATCATCCTGGCGCTCGTGCTGCGGATCTCCCACGCCGCGCGTCGGCCCGCCGTCGTGGACGGCATGGTCAACGCCTCCGGCCCCGGCGCGGGCCTGCTCGACCCGGGCGCCGAGCGCCCCCTGACCGGACCCCGCCCCCGGGTGTCCTCGGGAGGTGAGGCCCGGTGAACGAGGCGATCCGACGCACGTGGCTCGTGATGGTGGCCATGTTCCTGGTGCTGGCCGGAGCGGCCTCCGTGATCCAGGTGGTGGCGGCCGAGCCGCTCAAGGGGCACCGGCTCAACACGCGGCAGATGGTCCTGGAGTTCGGCGCCCCCCGCGGGCCGATCCTGGTGGAGGGCGAGCCGATCGCGGAGTCCGTGGAGTCCGGCGACGCGTACAACTACCAGCGCCTCTACCAGGACTCCCGCATATGGGCCCCGCTGACGGGCTACTACTCGCTCGTCTACACCACGGACGGGCTGGAGAAGGCCATGGACGACCGGCTGGCGGGCACCTCCAGCTCCCAGTTCCTGGACCGCGCCCTGCAGATCGTCACCGGCGCCACGCCCGAGGGCGACCAGGTGGAGCTCACCCTGGATCGGGAGCTCCAGCGGCTGGCGTACGACTCGATCCCCGACGGCACCAAGGGCTCCGTGGTGGTCACCGAGCCGTCCACGGGCCGGATCCTGGCGATGGCCTCCAAGCCGAGCTTCGACGCGAACGCGCTGTCCTCCCACAGCCGCACCGAGTCCGTGCAGGCGATGAACGCGTACACCGCGATCCCCGGGCTCGACGTGCACCGCAACCGGCCCGCGGAGCAGCGCGTCTCCCCCGGCTCCACGTTCAAGCTCGTGGACCTGGTGGCCATGCTGGAGTCCGGCGACTACGCCCCGGACCAGACCCTCGAGGTCCCGGACCGGTGGACGCTGCCCGGCACGTCCGCGCAGATGTCCAACTTCGACGGCGGTCGGTGCAACGACGTCGGCTCGGCCACCCTGACGTGGATCGTGGCGAACTCGTGCAACACGCCGTTCGCCCAGGCCGCGGTGGAGCTGGGCCAGGACCGGATCCGCGAGACGGCCGAGCGCTTCGGCTTCAACGACGCCGGCGAGATCCCCCTGCCCGTCACCGAGTCCGTGTTCCCGGAGGACCTGGACGACGCCGCCCTCGCCCAGTCCGCGATCGGCCAGCGGGACGTCCAGGCCACGGCGCTGCAGATGACCATGGTCTCCATGGGCATCGCCAACGACGGCGTGGTCATGGAGCCGGAGATGGTGGAGACGGTGCGCCGCCCGGACCTGACGGTGGTCTCCGAGTTCGCCCCCCGCGAGCGCGGCCGGGCGATGGACGCCGACGTGGCCGAGCAGATCACGGGGATGATGGAGGCCACGGTCCAGGAGGGCACGGCCTCCGCGGCCCGCTCGGACGTGGTCCGGATCGCGGCGAAGACCGGCACCGCGGAGATGGACGGCACGGACCACGTGAACACCTGGGTCACCGGGTTCGCCCCCGTGGAGGACCCGCAGGTGGCCGTGACGGTGGTCTACGAGGACCAGAACGAGGATTCCGCCCATTCGACGGCGGTGGAGAGCATGCAGAGCATCATGGAAGCGGTGGTCGTGGAATGAGGCCGACATCGGGCATCACCCTGGGCGGCAGGTACCAGCTGACCGATCGCATCGCGATCGGCGGCATGGGCGAGGTCTGGAAGGCGCGGGACAAGGTCCTGGGCCGGATGACCGCCGTCAAGATCCTCAAGGAGGAGTACACGGGCGACCCCAACTTCCTCCGCCGGTTCCGCGCGGAGGCGCAGCACACCGCGCTGCTGAACCACCCCGGCGTCGCGAACGTGTACGACTACGGCGAGGAGAGGGGCTCCGCGTACCTCGTGATGGAGCTGGTCCCGGGCCAGCCCCTGTCCGCGATCCTCGAGAAGGACAAGACGCTCTCCACGGACCGCACGCTCAGCGTCATCCGGCAGACCGCGGCCGCGCTCTCCGCCGCGCACGCCCAGGGCCTGGTGCACCGCGACGTCAAGCCCGGCAACCTGATGATCACCCCCACCGGCCGGGTGAAGGTCACGGACTTCGGCATCGCCCGCCTCGCGGACCAGGTGCCGCTCACCGCCACCGGCCAGGTCATGGGCACCGCCCAGTACCTGGCGCCTGAGCAGGCAACCGGCCAGCAGGCCACCCCCTCCTCAGACATGTATTCTCTGGGCATCATCGGCTACGAGTGCCTGGCAGGCAAGCGCCCCTTCACCGGCGAATCGCAGATCGCCATCGCCCTGGCACAGGTCAACGACCCGCCGCCGCCCCTGCCCAAGGACGTCCCCGCCCCCGCAGCAGCGCTCATCATGTGCCTGCTCTCCAAGGACCCGGCGGACCGCCCCGAGACCGCCACCGCGCTGGCGTCCGCTATCGACGCCATCCGCCGCCGCGACATCCCGGCCGCCATCAAGGCTGTACCACCCCTGGGCAAGTTCCTGCCCCAGGGGGCAGATACCCAGGCCACCCAGGTCATGACGGCCCCCACCGCCGTAGCTCCCGCAGCAGCCCGGTTTGGCTCAGGAGCCCACTACGAACCCGAGCCCACCACCGCCCGTGTACCCAGCGCCCCGGCCGCTGCCGCCTACCCGGCAGCCGAGCCCCCGGCAAAGAAGAAGAGCCCCTGGGGCTGGGTGTCCCTGGTGCTTGCCCTGCTCCTCATTGCCGCGGTCGTCTGGTTTGTACTAGCTGGTAGCAACCGCTCCAGCACCACCGGCGACAGCACTCCCACCGCCTCGGGTACCGTCTCAACCGTCAGCGTCTCACCCACACCCAGTGCCAGCGAAACCAGCACCGAGAAAACCCGGGTAGAGATTGACTCAGCCTCCTTCGAGGGCCGCCCCCTCGATGAGGTCGTCAACGAACTCACCGCCATGGGCTTCTCAACCCGCACCACCGGCGTCACCTCCGACTCCACGGTAGACACCGTGCTCTCCGTTTCACCTACCGGTAGCGTAGAAGTGGGCGAAACCATTACCGTGCAGTACTCCACCGGCCCCAAATCAGTGACCCTACCCAGTAATCTGGAGGGTACAGACTCTGAAGAGGCCATCAACGCGATTACCGCCCTGGGCGTGAATGTGCAGATTCACTTTGAAGAAAGCAGCAGTGCCCGCGAAGGCACCGTGCTCCGCACCAGCCCCACCTCGGGGTCCCGCGTTGAGGTAGGGAGCAGCGTAGACGTCTACGTGGCCAAGGCCCCCGCAGCCAGTGCATCCGCATCGTCGAGTGCCTCAGCATCACAGTCAACCACCGGCTCCGATTCAGCCTCACCGCGTGCTGATTCAACCGGCAACTAATCTCCTCCGGAACTGATGGGTGA
>NZ_JAUNHR010000012.1 GCF_030523875.1 Micrococcus sp.
CGGAACCAGGGCGGCATGGACGCGTCGCCGGGCTTCTCCGTCAGGTCCCAGGGGAGGGTCGAGAGCTTCACGTTGCCGGTGGATCCTGGGTCGCGCAGGGGTGTCGGCCCGTCCGCGGGGGTGCGCCCCGGGTGCAGCTCCGCGGCGGTGCGACGGCGCCCCGCGTCCCACCGCGCGGCGCCCGCCCCCGGGGGGGGGGCCGCGGCCGCCGCGCGGAGCCGAGGAGGGGTCAGGCCGTGTAGGGCTCGACCTTCTTCACCGTCACCTCGATGTCCTTGCCGTTGGGGGCGGTGTAGGACACCGTGTCCCCCTTCTTGGCGCCGTTGATGGCCTCGCCGAGCGGGGAGCGCTCGGAGTAGACCTCGAGGTCCTCGCCGTCCGCGGCGATCTCGCGGTTGCCGAAGAGGAAGGTCATCTCGTCGCCTGCGACGACGGCGGTGACCACGGTGCCGGGCTGGACGGTGCCGTCCGCGGTGCCGGTCTCGCCCACACGGGCGGTCTCGAGCAGCTGCTTGAGCTCGGCGATGCGGCCCTCGTTCTTGGACTGCTCCTCACGGGCGGCGTGGTAGCCGCCGTTCTCCTTGAGGTCGCCCTCGTCGCGGGCGGCCTCGATGCGCTCGATGATCTCCTGGCGGCCGGGGCCGGAGATGTGCTCGAGCTCCTTGCTGAGGCGGTCGTAGGCCTCCTGGGTCAGCCAGGGGGCGTCGGAGGGGGTGGTGGCCATGGGGCTGTGTCCTCTCGGGTCGGGGCGGCCGTGGGGCCGCCGGGGTATGCGAAGCGCCCCGCCGACCGGGTGGACGACCCTGCGCGATGCGCGGGAGGTCGTCGGGCCCGGGGCGACGGGGCGGGGAAACCGTGGACCAGTCTAACGGCGAGACGCACGTCACCCCAACCGGTGCGGGGCGCTCAGGAGGAGCGGCAGCCGTCCACCACGCCGGTGACGCCGCGGGCCACGGTCCGCACGTCCACCGTGTAGGTGGCGGAGCGTCCCGGCTCCACCTCCGGGCCGGGGGCGATCCGCACGGTGCGGAAGCCCACGGGGGCGGCCTGCGCGTCCATGACCACGAGGTCGCACTCCGCGGCGACCCCCTCGGGGACCGCCACCTGGAAGGTCACGGAGGCCGAGCCGGCGTCGTGGATCTCGTAGCCCACGTCCTTGGCCTGCACCTGACCCACCGAGACGTTGAGGCCGATCACCACGGCCAGGGCGACGGCGGCGGTCAGGGCCAGCGCGCCCAGGGCGATCCACAGGGGGCGGCGGGAGGCGCCGCGCTGCGCCACCCCGTAGCGGTTGGCTAGGGTGTTCTCCGGCGTGCGCGCGTCAGGGGCGGGGGTCGAGGACATCCCCTCCAGCCTAGCCGCCGCGCCCCGCCCCCGCGGCTGTGCGGGGGACAGCCTCCCGGAAGGAACCCCGCCGCCGTGTCCGCGCCGTCCACCGCCGCCTCCACGCCCCTGCCCGACTCCACGGGCCTGCGGCTCATGGCCGTCCACGCGCACCCGGACGACGAGGCCTCCAAGGGCGCCGCCATGATGGCCGCCTACGCGGACGCCGGGGCCGAGGTCCTCGTGGTCACGTGCACCGGCGGCGAGGCCGGCTCCCTGCTCAACCCCTCCTACACCGACCTCGTCCGCGCGGAGCGGGACATCGCCGCGGTGCGCCGCGAGGAGATGGCGGACGCCGCCGAGGCGCTCGGCGTGGATCAGGTGTGGCTCGGGTTCCTGGACTCGGGCCTGCCCGAGGGCGACCCGCTGCCCGCCCTGCCGGACCACTGCTTCGCGCAGCTGCCGCTGGAGACCGCTGCGGCCCCGCTGGTGGCGCTCGTGCGGCGGTTCCGCCCGCACGTGCTGATCTCCTACGACGAGGCCGGCGGCTACCCGCACCCGGACCACATCCAGGCCCACCACGTCACCCTCGAGGCGTGGCGCGCCTCCGGCGACCCCGAGGCGTACCCGGGCACGGGGGAGCCGTGGGAGATCGACAAGCTCTACTACGACCGCGCCTTCAATCCGGACAAGTTCCGCGCCCTGCACGAGGGCTTCCTGGCCCTGGGGCAGGCCTCGCCGTTCGAGGCCCGGCTGACGATGTACGCCCGCATGGACGCCATGCGGGAGGTGCTGCGCCGTCGCGACGCGGGCGAGGACGTCCCGGATCCGGAGCACCTGCCGCCGTTCGTCCCTCCGCACCACGAGGTCACCACGCAGGTCCCCGTGGCCGACTTCCTCGACGAGCGGGACGCCGCCCTGCGCGCGCACGCCACCCAGGTGGACCCGGACGGCCCCTTCTTCGCCGCGCCGAACGACCTGCTGCGCACCACATGGCCCTGGGAGGACTACACGCTGATCGAGTCGCGCGTGCCCGCGCCGACCCCCGAGCACGACCTCTTCAACGGCCTGCGCTGAGCGGGCTCCGGCCGCGCCGGTAGACTTGGGCGTCGTGATGTCCCTGACGCCCCTCGCCCTGTCCTCCGCGCTCGCGGCCGCCGTGTCCGCCGCCCCCGCGCCCGCGGTGCCCGAGCCCACGCTCAAGCCGGGCCTGTCCGAGGCGGACATCACCCCGGGCATCGAGGGCTTCCTCTTCACGGCCCTGATGGTGACCATGGCCATCCTGGTGATCCGGCTGATGGTGCGCTCCGTGCGTCGCGTGCAGCAGCGTTCCCCGGAGGCCGAGGCCATGCTCGTGGAGCGCCACCAGGGGCACCTGCCGCCGGAGGTGCGCGCGGGCGGCGAGCAGCTGGACGGCGACGCCGAGGACCGCCTCACGCGTCTGCAGCGCAAGTACCCCGGCTACCTCCAGGACCCCACCCCGGAGCCCGAGGCCCCGGACACCGGCCGCGACTGAGCGCGGCCGCGCCGTCGGGCGCCGGCCCGGGCCGACGCCGGCGGGTCAGAGGGCCAGGTAGGCCATGAACACCGCGATGCAGTGGCACACGAAGCCGCCCACGGTGAACACGTGGAACAGCTCGTGGAAGCCGAACCACTCGCGGTGGATCGTGGGGGCCTTGAGCGCGTAGAACACGGCGCCCACGATGTACGCGGCGCCGCCGGCGCAGATCAGTACGGCCGCGGGGACGTGCGCGGCGAAGAAGTCGCCCAGGTACAGCAGGGCCGCCAGGCCCAGCGTCACGTACACGGGCGTGTAGAGCCAGCGCGGGGCGTCCGTCCACAGCAGCCGGAACACGACGCCGAGCACCGCCCCCACCCACACCACGGTGAGCAGGGTCATGCCCTTGTCCGGGGGCAGGAGCGCGAGGGCGAGCGGCGTGTAGGTGCCTGCGATCACGAGCATGATGTTCGTGTGGTCCAGGCGCTTGAGAACCCGGGAGACCGACTCGTTCCACTGCACCAGGTGGTAGGTGGCGGAGACGCCGAACAGCAGCATCCCGGTGACCGTGTAGACCACGGCGGCCCAGCGCAGCGTGGTGGTGGGCGCCAGGACGATCAGCACGATCCCCGCCGCCAGCACCAGGGGCGCCATGACGGCGTGGACCCAGCCGCGCAGCCGCGGCTTGTACAGGGGGTGGTCGGGGTCCCCGACGCGTTCGATGCGCCAGCGCAGGGGCCGGTCGGTCCGGTCGGTCGGCGTGGGGTCGGAGTGCGGCATGCCCCCATTCTCGCCCATGGACGGGGGCGGCCGCGTATCCTGATCACCCCGGCCCCACCTGGAGAGCGAGGTGCCCCGTGCGTCGACCCGAGGCGTTCTACCGCCTGTACGAGCGTCGGCTCGCGCGCGACCTGGACCCTGCGCGGCTCCCGCACCACGTGGGCGTGCTGGTGGACGGCAACCGCCGCTGGGCGCGGGCCTTCGGGGCCACCACGGAGGAGGGCCACCGGGCGGGCGCCGAGCGCATCCTGGACTTCATCGGCTGGTGCGACGAGGTCGGGGTGCCCGTGGTGACGCTCTACATGCTCTCCACGGAGAACCTGGCCCGGCCGGCGGCCGAGCTTGCCCCGCTGCTGGAGATCATCATGACCACGGCCGAGCGCCTCGCCGAGCCGCGCGAGGACCGTGCGCCGGTGCGCGTGCAGCCCGTGGGCGCCGTCGACCTCCTGCCCCCGCGCATGGCCCGCTGCCTGCGCGAGGTGGCGGAGCGGACCCGGGAGAACACCGGGGTGCACGTGAACGTGGCGGTGGGATACGGCGGCCGGCTGGAGATCGTGGACGCGGTCCGGGAGCTGCTGCGGGAGGCGGACGCCGCCGGCACGAGCGCCGGGGACGTGGCCGACGCACTCACCGTGGACGCCATCTCCGACCGGCTCTACACGCGCGGCCAGCCCGACCCGGACCTGGTGATCCGCACCTCCGGCGAGCAGCGGCTCTCCGGGTTCCTCACCTGGCAGTCCGCGTACTCCGAGTTCTACTTCTGCGAGGCCATGTGGCCCGCCTTCCGTCGCACGGACTTCCTCCGCGCGCTGCGGGACTACGGGCGCCGCCAGCGCCGCTTCGGCGCCTGAGCACGGCCCGGGACGGGGGTGCGGTCTCGGGTCAGAGCGCGGGCAGGCGACGACGCCGCGCGGCCCGGTCCGCCCGCCCCCAGGCCAGGGCCAGCACGACGCCGGCCACGGCGCCGGAGAGGTGGCCGGTCCACGAGACGCCGGGCTGGGGGAGCAGGCCGATCAGCGACGAGCCGAGGTACGTCATGGCCACCACGAGGGAGACGGCCACCGCGAGCAGGCGCCGGGCGACGACCCCGTAGACCAGCAGGAACGCCGTGAGGGCGTAGACGATCCCCGAGGCGCCGATGTGCACCCCGGGCGTGCCGATCAGCCACGTGAACACCCCGGACAGCAGCCAGGCGGCCGCGAGCAGGGCGAGGGGACGGCGGGAGACGAGCGCCGCCGTCGGGCCCAGCACCAGCAGGGCGGTGGTGTTGCCGATCAGGTGGCGCCAGCCGCCGTGCAGGAGCGGGGAGAAGAGGATCCCGTCCAGGCCCGCGGAGCTGCGGGGGATGAGCCCGAGCCCGCCGATCAGCGGGCGGCCGGCCACGATCGTCACCAGGAACATGGCCCACATCAGCGCCAGCAGGAGTGCCGTGGGGGCGACGGCCCGCAGCAGGCCGCGCCCGGCGCGGTCCGTGAGGGTGTCCGTGGGGCGGGACAGGCCCGCGGTGAGGCCGGTCTCCCGGTGGGGCGGGGTCAGGGACATGGCGGGCTCCTGGGCGGGGTGCGGGGGTCGCGGTCAGTCTAGGCGGCGGGTGGGGTCCCGGTCCGGGGCGGCCGGCCCGACGGCTGGAGCCCCGAGGGCTTTACCCGCCGTTCACGGGACGCTCCCCGGGTGGTCCAGGGGGCCCGTCTAGCGTGGGCCCCGAGCGGGCGGCCCCGCCCGCGGGTGCTCAGCGAGGAGGACGGCATGACGAGGACGACGGCGACGGGCCCGCAGGACGGTGCGGCGCGCGAAGGTGTGGCGCCGGCGGGCGCGGCGCGGGACGGGGCGGCACCCGGCGTGGCGGAGCCGAGCGAGGACGGTCGGGCCGGCGGCCGGCGGACCTACGTGGTGGACACCTCCGTGCTCCTCTCGGACCCGCGGGCGCCGCTGCACTTCGCCGAGCACCAGGTGATTCTGCCGCTCGTGGTGGTGACCGAGCTGGAGGCCAAGCGCGCCGACCCGGACCTCGGGCACTGCGCGCGGGCGGCGCTGCGCCTGCTGGACGACCTTCGCCGGCGTCACGGCCACCTGGACCGGCGCGTGCCGCTCACCGCGGAGGGCGGCACGCTGCGCGTGGAGCTCAACCACGTCTCTCCGGACGTCCTGCCCCTCGGGATCCGGGGCTCGGACAACGACTCGCGGATCCTGGCGGTCGCGGCCGCGCTCGCGGACGAGGGGGCCGACGTCACCGTGGTGTCCAAGGACCTGCCCATGCGCGTGAAGGCGGCGGCCATCGGCCTCGCGGCGGACGAGTACCGCCACGAGCTGGTGCGGGACTCCGGATGGCGGGGCCTGGTCCCGCTGGCCGTCGAGGACGCGTGGCTGGACGGCCTGTACGAGGCCGGCCAGGCGCCCCTGGCCGGCCTGCCGCTGGAGGACCAGGCCGGGTCCGGCATCGAGGTCGGCCCCGGGGACCCCGCGCCGACGGCGGAGCGCCTGCCCGTCAACACCGGCCTGCGGCTGACCTCCTCGCGGGGGGCCGGACTCGCCCGGGTGCGGGAGGGCGGCGTGGCGCGGATCGTCCGGGGGGACCAGGAGGTGTTCGGTCTGCACGGTCGTTCGGCGGCGCAGCGGCTGGCCGTGGACCTGCTGCTGGACCCGGGCGTCGGGATCGTCTCCCTGGGTGGACGGGCCGGCACCGGCAAGTCGGCCCTGGCCCTGTGCGCCGGGCTGGAGGCTGTGATGGAGCGGCGGGAGCACCGCAGGGTGGTGGTGTTCCGGCCCCTGTACGCGGTGGGCGGCCAGGACCTCGGGTACCTGCCCGGCACCGAGGGGGAGAAGATGGGCCCCTGGGCGCAGGCGGTGTTCGACACGCTGGGCTCGATCGTGTCCCCGTCCGTGATCGACGAGGTCGTGGACCGCGGCATGCTCGAGGTGCTCCCGCTCACCCACATCCGTGGCCGCTCGCTGCATGACGCGTGGGTGATCGTGGACGAGGCGCAGTCGCTCGAGCGGACCGTGCTGCTGACGGCACTGTCCCGGATCGGGCGGAACTCTAAGGTCGTCCTGACCCACGATGTGGCCCAGCGGGACAACCTGCGGGTGGGGCGGCACGACGGCGTCGCGGCCGTGGTGGAGCGGCTCAAGGGGCACCCGCTGTTCGGGCATGTGACCCTGACGCGGCCGGAGCGCTCGCCGATCGCCGGGCTCGTCACCGAGCTCCTCGAGGACGGCGGGGTCTGAACCGAGCGGCCCGTGGCCGCGACTGTCCGATGGTCCACGGTGGGGTGGACGATCGGACACGTCCGCTGTGTCGCCCTGGGGAGATTACGCGACATCTACGAATGTGACGGGGGAAGAGAAGGGGGCCGCTGCGAACAGCCGCCCCGGCGGGGGTGCTCGGCCCCGCGGAGGGGGGATTGGGGACCGAGGAAGCCCGCATCCATGGCCCCTTGAAACGGGATCGAGGCCATGGGTCTCAGGATCGGCTCTACCCAGAAGGGAGCCAATAAGACGAGTGTACTCCAGAGCCCGGGAGTGTGCAACTACACCTTCGACGGGTTGCGCCGGGGTCCTATGGTGTGATAGTCGCCCACCGTGAGGTCGCCCCTGTGGACGCCTGTCGCGGCGGGGCGGGGGTCTGACTAGCCTCGGGCCATGACGTGGTGGGGGTGGGCGTGGGATGCCGGAGCGTGGCCGACGATCGCGCTGTGGGGCGCGGGGCTGGCGTGGTTCGCTGGGTGCGGGGCCGTGCTGGTGCGCACGGACCTGCGGGAGCACCGGCTGCCGAACCGGTGGACGCTGCGCCTCTGGGGCGGCGGTTTGGCGGCCATCGGCGGGGGAGCGGCTCTGGCCGGCCGAGGGGACCTGCTGTTCTCGGTGGTGGTCGGAGGCGTCGGCTACGCGGCGGCGATGCTGGCGCTGCACCTGTTCAGCCGCGGCGGTCTGGGCATGGGGGACGTGAAGCTGGCTGGCGGTCTCGGCTCGTACGCGGGGGTGGCCGGGCCGGACGCCGTCGTGATGGCGGGGGTGCTGGCCATCCTGCTGGGTGGGCTGACCGCGCTCGCGCTGATGGTCCTCCGGCGTGCGACCAGGGCGACGGCCCTGCCCTTCGGTCCGGCGATGGTGGCGGGGGCGGGGGTGGCCGTGTTCCTCGGGTGAGCGGCCGAGGGAGACGACGACGGCCCCTCCCGTCGGGGGAGGGGCCGTGGCCGGAGGGTCAGTCAGACGATCGAGCGGGCACCGATGTTCTGAGTGAACGTCGTGCCGGTCGGATACGTCTTCGTGGAGTAGGTCATCGTGTGCGAAGTCGCGATGGTGGTCGACGTGGCGATGCACGGATCAGCCGTGTGGTAGTAGATGAAGTAGCCCGGCAGGTAGTCACCGGTGCCGTTGGTCGCCGTGGAGGTGGTGACGATCGTCGGTTTCGTGTACTTCAAGGTCAGCGTCTTGCCGTCGGCGGAGAGCGAGTAGGTCCAGCCGTTGAGCGTGGTGCACTCGGTCCAGCGCCACGTGGCGGTCGAGTCCTGATTGTATGTGCCGTTCGGGCAGGAGTCGATCACGATCGGGTTGTTGAAGGTGTAGGTGGTCGTGACGGAATCGATGCGGGCAACGCCAGAGGCCGAGTTGGTGGTCTCGAGCCAGTAGCCCACGGAGGAGTGGGGGTTGCGCAGACAGTCGCCGGACTTGCTGGTCCCGGAGGCGGGGCCGCCGGTGGGGGTGCACCCCTGGGTATCGATGAACCCGCCGGACTTGGTGCAGTCCGTGGGGACGCGATAGTACCGGCTCACGAAGATCTGCGGGGTCGTCGGTGGCCGTCAGGGTCGTGGTGGAGGCCGCGAATGCGGGTGGGGCCACCGCGGCGGCCACGGCCGGGGCGGTCCAGGCGAGGCCGGTTGCCACGGTGCGGCGCGAGACGGCATGGGTGTCCTGCGGGGAGGTGCTCATGGCACGTCCTTTCCCTCATGAGGCGGTGCGCGTGCGACCCGGGGATGGGGGGCCGCACGCGGTGCTTTCCCTTCATGATGGTTCACGTCACTGGATGACCCGGCGGTATTCATTGCGCTGGGGATATGTGATCAACGGAACATCGTCCCTTGTCAGCGGGATGTTCGGGGCGGAAGGCCTCCCTCACAGCATCTGTTTGATCCCTGTCTGGAACATCACGGCAAGGCTCTGGCCCCGCGCGACGACGGGCCGCCCCCTCGCAGGGGGACGGCCCGTCGTCGTCGGTGGGGCGGCCGCGTCAGGCGCGGCCGGGACTCACTCGCCCGGGTGGGTCATGGACATGGTGTCGAGGGCCTTGTCCAGCTGCTCCTCGGTGACCTCGCCGCGCTCCACGTAGCCGAGGTCCACCACGGCCTCGCGGACGGTCATCTTGTTGGCCACGGAGTGCTTGGCGATCTTGGCGGCGGCCTCGTAGCCGATCACCTTGTTCAGCGGGGTGACGATGGACGGGGAGGCGCCGGCCAGGAACGTGCAACGCTCCTCGTTGGCGGTCAGGCCGTCGATCATCTTGTCCGCCATCACGCGGGAGGTGTTGGCGAGCAGGCGGATGGACTCGAGCAGGTTGGCGGCCATCACCGGGATGCCCACGTTGAGCTCGAAGGCACCGTTGGTGGAGGACAGGGCCACGGTGGTGTCGTTGCCGATCACCTGGGCGCACACCATGATGGCGGCCTCGCAGATCACGGGGTTGACCTTGCCCGGCATGATCGAGGAGCCCGGCTGCAGGTCCGGGATGGCGATCTCGCCGAGGCCGGTGTTCGGGCCGGAGCCCATCCAGCGCAGGTCGTTGTTGATCTTCATGATCGAGTACGCCACGTTGCGCAGCTGGCCGGAGGCCTCCACGAGGCCGTCGCGGTTGGCCTGGGCCTCGAAGTGGTCGCGGGCCTCGGTGATCGGCAGGCCGGTCTCCTCGGCGAGCAGCTCGATCACGCGGGCCGAGAAGCCCTTCGGGGTGTTGATGCCGGTGCCCACGGCGGTGCCGCCCAGCGGGACCTCGGCCACGCGCGGCAGGGAGGACTGCACGCGCTCGATGCCGTAGCGGATCTGCGCGGCGTAGCCGCCGAACTCCTGGCCCAGGGTCACCGGGGTGGCGTCCATGAGGTGGGTGCGGCCGGACTTGACGATGCCCTTGAACTCCTCGGCCTTCTTCTCCAGCGACTCCGCCAGGTGCTCGAACGCCGGGACCAGGTCGTTCACCAGCGCGCCGGTGACGGCCACGTGCACGGAGGTGGGGAACACGTCGTTCGAGGACTGCGAGGCGTTCACGTGGTCGTTCGGGTGGACCTCCTCCTCGGAGCCCGCGTCCTTGAGGCGGCGGGTGGCGAGGGTGGCGAGCACCTCGTTGGTGTTCATGTTGGAGGACGTGCCGGAGCCGGTCTGGAACACGTCGATCGGGTACTCGCCGTCGTGCTTCCCGGCGATGACCTCGTCCGCGGCGGCGACGATCGCGTCGGCGCGCTCCTGGGAGATGATGCCGAGCTCGGCGTTCGCCTTGGCCGCGGCCTTCTTGATCTGGGCCAGGGCGTGGATGTGGGCCGGCTCGAGGGTCTTGCCCGAGATCGGGAAGTTCTCCACGGCGCGCTGCGTCTGGGCGCGGTAGAGCGCGTCGACGGGCACCTTGACCTCGCCCATCGTGTCATGCTCGATGCGGAACTGCTGGTTCTCTGCGGGGGAGTTCTGTGCGGTCATGGCGCTCATCCTAGTGAACGGCGCCACGCCCGCACCCCGTCTGTCAGACCGTGAGGTCCCCGACCACGCGCCCGGCCTTCGCGGTGCCCTCGTGCAGGGAGTAGGTCAGGCCCACGACGGCGGTGCGCCCCTCCGCCACGGCCCGCGCCACGGACTGGGAGGTCTCCATGAGGCGGTCGCAGGTCTGGTCCACGTGCTCGGCCACGAAGTCGTCGATCTCCTCCAGGCCGCGGCGGCGCCCGGCCAGCACGGACGGGGTGATGCGCTCCACCAGTGAGCGGATGAACCCGGGGGGCATGTCGCCGCTGATGTAGGACTCCACGGTGGCGGTGACCGCGCCGCACGAGTCATGGCCCAGCACGATCACCAGGGGGATCTCCAGGGAGTCCACGGCGTACTCGAGCGAGCCGAGGACGGCGTCGTCGATCACGTGTCCGGCGGTGCGGACCACGAACACGTCGCCCAGGCCCACGTCGAAGATGATCTCCGCCGCCAGGCGGGAGTCCGCGCAGCCGAAGATCACGGCCAGGGGCGCCTGGCCCGCGGTGAGGCCGTGGCGGCGCTCGGCGTCCTGGTTCGGGTGGCCGGGGGTGCCGGCCACGAACCGGCGGTTGCCGGCGGCGAGGATCTCCCAGGCCTCGGCGGGCGTGGGGCGGTGCGGCGCCTCACCTGCGGCGTCGGCGGCGTCCTGGGGGGTGGGCTGGGGTGCGGCGGTCATCGGATCTCCTTGGCGACGGCGCGGGCCAGGTCCTCGAGCACCTCGCGGTCCCCGGTGGTGGTCAGCACCACGGTGCCGCCCTCCGTCCGGGTCACGAGGTGCTGCTCGTCCGTGCCCTGCGGGGTGAAGTGCTCCCACGTGATCCCGTCCGTCTCCACGGTGCCCACGGCGGGCGCGGTGCCCACGCGCAGCGTGGTCCACGTGCGGTCCGCCTCCGTCGACTGGCGCAGGCCCGCGAACACGGTGTCGGTGACCACCCAGCCCACCTCCCACGTCGGCAGGCCGTCGAGGCGGGTCAGCCGGGCGTAGTTGGAGGTCCAGCCCTCGGGCACCTGCGGCGCGAGCGCGGGCAGGTCGCCGTCCTCGAGCGGCACGGTGGCCGCGGCGGCCGCCACGTCCACGCGGTCGGCGCGCTCCTGGACGGCCGGGGGCTGGTTCACCAGCAGCAGCACCGCCACGAACCCGAGCACCGCCAAGGTGGACAGCACCATGGCGATCCAGGGGGCGCGGGCGCGCTGGGCCTGCTTGGCGGTCAGGACCGGGCGCGGGGCGGGGGCGTCGGTGGGGGAGCTCATCAGGGGGCATTCTGCCACCGTCCGGGCACCGCCGTAGGATGGGGGGCGGGGCAGAGCGGCCCCGGCGTCCGCCGTGCGCGGCGCATCGAGCTCAAGGATCGGAGAGCAGGATGACCAGCGCGTCCTCGGAGAAGACCGGCTACGAGAACCACGTCCCGGACCGCAACCTCGCCATGGAGCTGGTGCGTGTGACGGAGGCGGCCGCCATCGCGGCGAGCCCCTGGGTGGGCGGCGGTGACAAGAACCGGGCGGACGGCGCCGCGGTGGACGCGATGCGCGCCTTCATGGACACCGTCTCCATGGACGGCACCGTGGTGATCGGCGAGGGCGAGAAGGACGAGGCGCCCATGCTCTTCAACGGCGAGTCCGTGGGCGACGGCACCGGCGCCCCCGTGGACGTGGCCGTGGACCCGATCGACGGCACCCGCCTGACCGCCATGGGCTACAACAACGCCCTGTCCGTCTTCGCGGTGGCCGAGCGCGGCACCATGTTCGACCCCTCCGCCGTGTTCTACATGGACAAGCTCGTGGTGGGCCCCGAGGCCGCCGACTTCGTGGACATGCGCCTGCCCGTGAAGCAGAACGTGAACCTCGTGGCCAAGGCCCTGGACAAGCCCGTCTCCCAGGTGACCGTGTGCGTGCTGGACCGCCCCCGTCACGAGGGCCTGGTGAAGGAGATCCGCGCGGCCGGCGCCCGCGTGAAGTTCATCCTGGACGGCGACGTGGCCGGCGCGATCGCCGCCGCCCGCCCGGACACCGGCGTGGACATGATGATGGGCATCGGCGGCACCCCGGAGGGCATCGTCACCGCGTGCGCCATCAAGGCCACCGGCGGCGTGATCCAGGGACGCCTGGCCCCCGTGGACGACGCCGAGAAGCAGAAGGCGCTCGACGCCGGCCTGGACCTGGACGCGGTGCTCACCACCGACGACCTGGTCTCCTCCGAGCACTGCTACTTCGCCGCCACCGGCATCACCGACGGCGACCTGCTGCGCGGCGTCCGCTTCCAGGACGGCCGCGTGCACACGCAGTCGATCGTGATGCGCTCCAAGTCCGGCACCGTCCGCACCGTGGACGCCGAGCACGACGTGGCCAAGTGGGCCAAGTGGCTCGACGGGCGCTCCTGACCGCGCGCTGAGCCGGGTCCGCCCGGTCAGGCGGTGGGCAGGGCGGCCACGAACACGGTGGCCCGCCCCCGCCCCTCCGACTCGAGTGCGAGGGGCGCCGCGGCGGTCTGCGCGGCGGGCACGAACACGGACTGGCCGGGGGTCAGGCGCACGGCCTCGTCCCCGCAGCGCAGCACAGCGGTGCCCTCGGTGGCCACGGCGATCGCCGGCCCGGCCACCCGGGCCCGCACGCCCTCCGCCGCGGGGTCCGGCGCGGGGTCGGCGCTCAGGCGCGTCAGCTCGAACTCCTCGAACGGCGGGCGGTAGCGGGTGACGCCCTCGGCCTCGGCCTCGGGGTCCGTGTAGGGCACGGGCATCGGCTCGAACACCACCACGGCCCGCAGCTCGGCCAGGTCCACGTGCTTGCCGGTGAGCCCGCCGCGCAGCACGTTGTCCGAGGCGGCCATGACCTCCACCCCGAGCCCGTGCAGGTACGCGTGCACGTTGCCTGCGGGCAGGTGGACGGCCTGGCCGGGCTGGAGGTCCACGCGGTTGAGGAGGAGGGAGACCACCACGCCGGGGTCGCCGGGGAAGTGCTCGGCCGTCTGCAGGGCGGTCTCGAGCGCCTCGTCCTGGCGGATCAGGTCCGGCATGCCCCGCAGCGCCTCCACCAGCTGGTCCACGCCGCCCTCGGCGCTCCACACGGAGGCGGGGTCGAGGATCTCGGTGAACGCGCCCTCCACGTCCTCGTCCGCGAGCAGCACGGCCATCCGCCGGGCGGCCACCGCCACCTGCGTCGAGTCCCCGTCCGCCCACTCGGTCAGGGCCAGGGCCACGCGCTCGAACGTGGCCGTGGCCTCCTCCGGGCGGCGGAACCCGCACAGGGCGGAGAACGGCGTGAGGGCCACGATCATCTCGGGCTTGTGGTTGTCGTCCCTGTAGTTGCGGTCTGGAGCGTCCACGGGGACGCCCGCGGCCTCCTCCTGCGCGTACCCCTCCCGCGCCCGCGACAGGGTGGGGTGGGCCTGGATGGACAGCGGGCGGGCGGCGGCCAGCAGCTTCATGAGGTACGGCAGCCGACCGAAGCGCCGGGCCTGCCCCAGCATGCCCTCCGGGTCCGCGGCGATCACCTCGTCCAGGCCCCGCCGGTCCCCGTCCGCTCCCACGACCACGCTCGGCGCCCCCGGATGCGCGCCGAGCCACTTCTCGGCCTCCGGGGCGCCGGTGGGCTCGCGGCCCTCGAGCCGGGGCAGGAGGGTGGGGGATCCCCAGGCGTAGTCGCGGACGGTCGCGTCGAGCACATGCATGCCCCCAGGGTAGGCCAGCCGGGCCCGTCCGGGGCCGGTCAGGCGGGGGCGCAGAGGTCGTTCGTGGAGGCGATCCGCACGAGCTCGGCCTCCCGGCCGGCGTCCTGCAGCTCCATGAGCTCCTCGGCCGAGTACGGGCTGCCGTCGGCGTGCGAGGGGGGCTCCGGCCAGGTGTCCGGGTCGTCCACGTCCACGCCGTCCTGCCGGCCGCCTGACGGGGCGGCGAGCACGGTGAGGACGGGGAGCGCGCCGGGCGTTGTGGCCGGCGCGGCGGCCGTCCGGGCGCGCCGCTCGGGCTCGGCGGAGAGCACCTCGGCCACGCGCCGGTGCACGAGGTCGTAGTCCGGGTGCGCGGTGAAGTGATCCGCGGCCGTGCCGAAGTCGGGGGCGCCGATGGTCAGGCGCGGCATCTCGTGGCGGCGGGAGCCGTCGGCGAGGTCCACGAAGGTGCCCAGCTGGCGCTGGGGGAGGTTGGTGGTGACCACCTGCTGCCCGGCGTCGAGGATGCCCTGGAAGCGGGTGAGCACGGTGGCCGGGGTGAACTGCTCGAGCATCGCCGCCTGCATGCACTGCTGGCGGCGGATGCGCGCATAGTCCGTGGCGAACTTGCGGGACCGGGCGAAGGCGAGGGCGTCATCGCCGTCGAACCGGTGGGTGCCCGGGGCCCACCAGACGTCCCCCCACTCGCCGTCGGGGCGCTCGCCGCGGTGCGTGACGTAGCCGCCGGAGACCACCTGGACGCCGCCCATCGCGTCGATCAGCTGGGCGAACCCGGCCATGTCCATCATCGCGTAGCCGTGCACGTCGATCCCGAGGATCCCGCCGGCGGCGTCCATCATGGCCTCCGCGCCCGGGTGCTCGGCGCCGGGGTAGAGGTCCGCGTGCTCCTCCTCCACGTCCATGTAGAGGGCGTTGAGGATGCACTCGTCCCCGCAGTCGTAGCCGCCGGGGTACACCCCCCACAGCGGGGAGCCCTCGGAGAACGGCGCGTTCTGCAGGTTGCGGGGCAGGGAGAACAGGGCGGCGGCCCCGGTCTGCGCGTCCAGGGAGACCACGTGCATGGAGTCCGGGCGCAGGCCCGTGCGGCCCTCGCCGGCGTCCCCGCCCATGACCAGCACGTTGTAGCGGCCGTCGGCGGCCGCGAGGGCCGGGCCGTCGCCGAACACGGTGTCCAGCGCTCCGCGGCCGGCCTGGGAGGCCCAGCCGCCGTAGACCAGCCCGCCGCCCGTGACCAGGACGGCCGCGGCGGTGGCGGCGGCGGTCACCGCCCGCGCGCGGGGCGCCAGCAGGCGCGCCTGGATGAGCCGGAACGTGTCCAGCCACAGCCACGCCCAGCCCAGGCCCAGCGCCACGAGCACGGCGCCGAGGCCCATCAGGACGGCGTCGTTCGCCAGGAGGGAGATCAGCGTGGCGCGGGAGGCCAGGTACAGCGCGAGCGCGGCGGCCACCACGGCCCACACGGTCAGGGTGACGCGCAGCGCGGCGCGGCCCAGCCGGCGGCTGCCGGCCACCACCTGGGCGCCGCCGGGCACCAGGGCCGTGAGCAGCAGGAGGATCCCGGCGCGACGCCGGCGCTCCGCGGGGGAGGCCGCGCGGGGGTCCCGCACCGGATCCGCGGTGCGGGGTGGGTGCAGGTGGGAGGGGGACACGGGTTCAGGCCTCGTCGGTCAGACGGTCCCGGAGCCGGGCCCCCTTCGCCTGGGCCTGCGCGTTGAGGTCCGCGGCATGGGCCGTCAGGGCATCGCGGAGGCGGGCGGCCTCGTCCGAGTCGCCCGCGGCGAGGATGCGCGCGGCCAGCAGCCCGGCGTTCGCGGCGCCGTCCACGGACACGGTGGCCACGGGCACTCCCGCGGGCATCTGCACGATGGACAGCAGCGAGTCCAGGCCGTCGAGGGACTTGAGCTTCACGGGCACGCCGATCACGGGCAGCGGGGTGACCGCGGCGAGCATGCCGGGCAGGTGGGCCGCACCGCCGGCGCCGGCCACGATCACGCGGATCCCGCGCTCATGGGCCAGCGCCCCGAACGCCACCATCTCGTGGGGCATGCGGTGCGCGGAGACCACGCCGACCTCCACGGCCACGCCGAGGGCGCGCAGGGCCTCAGCGGCCTGGCGCATCACGGGCCAGTCGGAGTCCGAGCCCATGACCACCGAGACCACCGGGGCCTCGTCCTGCAGGGGCTGGGTGTGGGGGGCGTCGGGAGCGGTCACGGGCGGGCCTCCGGGGCGGTCTCGAGGGGGCGGGGGGCGGCGCCGTCGCGCAGGACGGCGGCGGCGGAGTCGGCGGCGCGGGCGGCGTCGGCCAGGCTGAGCCCGCCCTCGGCCACCACGTTCACGTGGCCCACCTTGCGGCCGGGGCGCACGCCCTTGCCGTAGGTGTGCACCTTGGCCTGGGGATGGGCGGCCATCGCGTCGGCGTAGCCGGCGTGCAGGTCCTCGCGGGTGCCGCCCAGGACGTTCTTCATGACGGTGCCGGCCCCGCGCGGGGAGGTGTCCCCGAGCGGCAGGTCCAGCACGGCGCGCACGTGCTGCTCGAACTGGCCGGTGACGGCGCCGTCCATGGACCAGTGGCCGGAGTTGTGCGGGCGCATGGCCAGCTCGTTGACCTGGAAGCCGGGGCTAGTGCCGGGGGTCTCGAACAGCTCCACGGCGAGCATGCCGGTCACGCCGAGCTCCTCGGCGATCCGGGCGGCCGCCGCGGAGGCGGCCTCGGCCACCGCGGGGTCGAGGTCCGGGGCGGGGGCGGTGACGACGTCGCACACCCCGTCCGTCTGCACCGACTCCACCACGGGGTAGGCGGCGATCCGGCCCGAGGGCGTGCGGGCCACCTGGGCGGAGAGCTCCCGGGAGAACGGGACCATGGCCTCGGCCAGCAGCGGCGCGATGCCCGCGCCCAGCCACGTGGCCAGGGTGCCCTCCTCGGCGCCGGCGCCGGCGCGGGCGTCCTCGGCGGAGTCCACCACCAGCACGCCCTTGCCGTCGTAGCCGCCGCGGGCGGTCTTGAGGACCATGGGCCAGCCGTGCTCGTCGCCGAAGGCGAGGACCTCCTCGAGGGTGCTCACGGGCGCCCACGCGGGGTTGGGCAGGCCGAGGCGCTCCACGGCCTGCCGCATGAGGAGCTTGTCCTGCGCGAACTGCAGGGCGTCCGGGCCCGGCCGCACGGCCACGCCCTCCGCCTCCAGCGCGCGCAGGTGCTCCGTGGGCACGTGCTCGTGGTCGAAGGTCACCACGTCCACCGTGGCCGCGAAGGCGCGCAGGTCGTCCAGGGAGGCGTGGTCGCCCACCACGTGGGGGGCCACCTGGGCCGCGGAGGCGTCCGGGGCCTCCGCGAGCACGCGGAAGGGCACGCCCAGCTCCGCGGCGGGGCCCGCCATCATCCGGGCCAGCTGGCCGCCGCCGATCACACCGAGTCGAGGGGAAGTCACGGCACCAGGCTAGTGGCGCAGCCTGGGAACTCCGTCAGGATCGCCTGCACGCCCTCCGGTCGGACCGGTCCGGGACCCGCGCGGGACTACAGTGTTCCCAGCCGTCCGGCGCCGCCCCGCCGCCCGGACCCTCCCGCCGTCCGAACCGAGGTGTCCCGCCCCCATGATGTCCGATCTCTGGCGCCGTGCCACCGGTGTCGTCTCCATGCTGTGGCGCGAGGTGGCGAAGTTCGGCACCGTGGGCGCCGCCGCCTTCGTGATCGACTCGCTGGTGTTCTGGTGGATGATGACCGGCCCCCTCGAGGGCTCGAACGTCAAGGCCAAGATCGTGGCCGGCGTCGTCGCCACGATGTTCAGCTGGGTGGCCAACCGCTACTGGACCTTCCGGGACAAGCGCTCCACCAACAAGGTGCGCGAGCTCGTGATGTTCCTGATCATGAACGCGATCGGCCTCGGCATCCAGGCCGGCTGCGTGTTCATCGCCCAGTACCTCATGGGCATCACGGACCCCATGGGCCTGTTCATCGCCGGCAACGTGGTGGGCCTGTTCTTCGGCACCGTGTTCCGGTACTTCGCCTACCGCTTCTGGGTGTTCAAGGAGGAGCTGGACGAGGAGCCGGGCTTCGCCAACGACATCGCCGTGATCACCGGCCAGATCCCCGTGCTGCACGACCACGCCGAGCATGCCCCCGGCGTGGTCCACCGCCACCGGCCGCATCCGGAGGACGACGTCCGCTGACCGCGGCCGCCCCGCACACCGGGGCGCCCCGCGCCGGGCTCAGGCCGGCACGGTGACGCAGCGCCCCGCGTCCCAGTCCTGCAGGGTGGCGCGCACGACGCCGACGCCCACCCGCGCGCGCCCGCCCTGCCTGCCGTCGGCCGCGCCGTCCCCGTCCCCACTCGCGTCGGCGGCCGGGACCAGGTCCGGCACCACGTGGTCCACCGGTCCGGGCAGGGCGTCCGGCTGCGCGCGGATCTCCGCGGCGAGGTCCACCACGGCCGGGTCCGCGGCGTCGTCGCCGAAGTGGGGCTCGAGCCCGCGGGGCAGGCGCACCGCCACCACCGTCAGGGCCGGGTCCTCCCACGCCTCCGGGCGGTCCGTGAGCACGGCCGCGGCGTCGGCGTCCGGGGCGGGGGAGGCGGCGCCGGAGGCCGGGTCCAGGCGCGCCCCGGCCACCAGCACCCCGAGCGCCAGGGCACGGGAGAGCCAGTGGTCCGGCAGGTCCAGGAGCACCGCGTCCCCGGGGCCCACGCCCTCGTCCAGCAGCAGCCCGGCGGCCTTGGCCGCCCAGTTCACCACCACGGTCCCGGACAGCTCGATCCGCTGGTCCACGGCGCCGTGCCCGCCCCCGGCGCCCGGCGCCGGCTCCTGCAGCAGGGCGGGGCGGGGGGAGGCGGCCAGCCGGGTGACCAGCGGGCCCTGGGCGCGGGGCGTGGAGAGGGAGACCATGGCCCCAGTCTGGCACCCCGACCCGGCCCGCGCCGGGCCGCGCGGCGTCCGGGCCGCACGCCGTCCCGGGCCTCGGGGGGGGGGGGGGGGGGCGGGTGGGGGAGCGAATTACACCCGTGTAATGTGGTGGCCGTCATGGGGTCGCGCCGTGCGCCGCCCCGGGCCGTCGGGACCGTCGATCCAGGGCCACAGGAGGGTGCTGACCATGCAGGACACGCAGCGAGCCGAGGACGCCGGCCGCGCCCGGCGCGCGCCGGCCGCCTCCCGCTCCCGCGCCGTTCCCAGCGACTGGTTCCTGGACCCCGCCGACCCCGCCGCCGGGGCCTGGGACGCCCCCGACTCCCTCGAGGACCGCGCCTCCGCCCTCCTCGCCGCCCACGACCTCGCGGACGCCGACGACGCCGAGGGCACCCCCGGCGCCACCGTCACCGAGCTCGCCCCGCGCCGCGCGGCCGGGCACGCCGAGCGCTGGGAGCCGGTGCCCGGTGTCGCCGTCGAGCCCGTGGAGGGGGAGCTGGCGTGGCAGGTGGACGCCCTGTGCGCGCAGACGGACCCGGAGGCCTTCTTCCCGGAGAAGGGCGGCTCCACGCGGGACGCCAAGCGCGTGTGCGCGGCGTGCCTCGTGCGCCAGGACTGCCTGGACTACGCCATGGCGAACGACGAGAAGTTCGGCATCTGGGGCGGCCTGTCCGAGCGGGAGCGCCGCCGCCTGCGCCGCGAGCGCGGCTGAGCCGTCCCGGCGCCGCCGCCGGGGTCGGTCAGATCCGGCCCCAGGACGGGTCGAGGGCCTGCGGGTCCACGCCGAGCGCCGCGGCGCACCGGCTGAGGGCCACCCCGTAGACGGCGTCCTCGAGGTCCTCGGCCTCCACGGTCTCCCGGAGGGGGCGCTCGAAGAGGGTGAGCACCACCCCGTCCGGCCCGTCCGTCTCCGCGCGGCCGAACAGCTCCTCGTCGTCCCCGTCCGCGCGGGCCCGGAGCAGGGCCAGCCGGTCGTCCAGGCGGTCGGGGATGCGCTCGACGCGGGCGGTGACCCGGCGCAGGCCCGGCACGCCCAGGTTCGTGAGGCGCTCCACGGAGGACTGGACCGCGTCCACGAAGGCCTCCACGCGGCCGCGCGGGGCGCGGAGGCCGAAGGGCAGCGGGTGCCGGATCCCGCGGCCGCGCCTGTCCCGGCGCCGGCCCGGCCGGCGGCCGTCTCCGCCCGGGCCTGCCGTGCGCGGGGCCCGCGGCGGCGGGGGCGGCAGCGGGGCGAGCGGGTCGGCGGACATGGGGCCATGCTAGGCCAGCGGACGGGGACGCCCGGGCGCGCGGGGCGGGTAGGGTGATCTGCCGTGGGAGCCATGCGACGCTGCAGCAAGACGCCGTGCCAGGAGCCTGCCCTGGCCACGCTGACGTACAACTACGCCGACTCCCAGGTGGTGATCGGCCCGCTGTCCCAGCTCGCCGAGCCCCACGCCTACGACCTCTGCCCCGCCCACGCGGCCCGCATCACCGTCCCGCGCGGCTGGGAGGTGCTGCGCATCGACGCCCCGGAGCCCGCGGCACCCGCCCCGCGCCGCGCGATCGGCGCCGCCCCGGCCGGGCCCGCCCCGTCCGCGCCGGAGGGCGAGGGCCCTGCGCGGGGGTTCCTGCGCGTCGTCGACGACGGACGGTGACCTGAGCGGTCTCCGCCCCGCCTCCCGCGTCCGGACGCCTCGGTAGGCTGGGGCCATGACCAACACCCCCTCCGCACGTCAGACCCCCGACGTGGACCCCGCGTACGCCAACCGCACCACCGTGCCCGGCGCGCGCTTCGACTTCGCGGTCCGCGACCTCTCCCTGGCCGAGGCCGGCCGCCACCAGATCCGCCTGGCCGAGCACGAGATGCCGGGCCTGATGTCCCTGCGCGAGGAGTTCGCCGAGTCCCAGCCCCTGGCCGGCGCCCGGATCGCCGGCTCGCTGCACATGACCGTGCAGACCGCCGTGCTGATCGAGACCCTCACCGCCCTGGGCGCCGAGGTCCGCTGGGCCTCGTGCAACATCTTCTCCACGCAGGACGAGGCCGCGGCCGCCGTCGTGGTGGGGGAGGGCACCCCGGAGGACCCGCAGGGCGTGCCGGTGTTCGCGTGGAAGAACGAGTCCCTCGAGGACTACTGGTGGACCGCCTCGCAGATCCTCACGTGGCCCGGCGCCGCGGAGGACCCGGCCCTGGGCCCCAACATGATCCTGGATGACGGCGGCGACGCCACCCTCCTGGTGCACAAGGGCGTGGAGTTCGAGGCGGCCGGCGCGGTGCCCTCCGCCACGGAGGAGGACCCGGAGGAGTACCGGATCATCCTCGAGACCCTGCGCCGCTCGCTCGCGGAGGACCCGCAGCGCTGGACCCGCACCGCGGGCACCCTGCGCGGCGTCTCCGAGGAGACCACCACCGGCGTGATGCGCCTGTACCAGCTGGCCCAGGCGGGCACGCTGCTGTTCCCGGCCATCAACGTGAACGACGCCGTCACCAAGTCCAAGTTCGACAACAAGTACGGCATCCGCCACTCCCTGCCGGACGGCATCATGCGCGCCACGGACGTGCTGATCGGCGGCAAAGTGGCCGTGGTGTGCGGCTACGGGGACGTGGGCAAGGGCGCCGCCGAGGCGCTGCGCGGCCAGGGCGCCCGCGTGATCGTCACCGAGATCGACCCGATCTGCGCGCTGCAGGCGGCCATGGACGGCTACCAGGTGGCCCGCCTCGAGGACCTGGTGGCGGACGGGGACATCTTCGTCACCACCACCGGCGGCCGGGACATCATCATGGCCGAGGACATGGTCCGCATGAAGGACAAGGCGATCGTGGGCAACGTGGGCCACTTCGACAACGAGATCGACATGGCCGGGCTCGCCCGCGTGCCCGGCGTGGTGAAGACCGAGATCAAGCCGCAGGTGCACGAGTGGACGTTCGACGCCGGCACCGATTCCGAGCGCTCGATCATCGTGCTCTCGGAGGGCCGCCTGCTGAACCTGGGCAACGCCACCGGCCACCCCTCGTTCGTGATGTCCGCGTCCTTCACCAACCAGGTGATGGCGCAGATCGAGCTGTTCGGCGGCTCCACGGGCACCGGTGCCCTGACCGGCGAGCACTACGAGAAGCAGGTCTACGTCCTGCCCAAGGTGCTCGACGAGAAGGTGGCCCGCCTGCACCTGGACGCCCTCGGCGTCGGGCTGACCGAACTGTCCAAGACCCAGGCCGAGTACCTCGGCGTGGACGTGGCCGGCCCGTACAAGGCGGACCACTACCGCTACTGAGCCCGTGCCGCCCTCCGCGGCGGCCCGGCAGGAGAGGACTCCCATGGCTTCCCACCCCACCGGGTCCGGGCGCGAGGACCGCGCCGGATCCGACGACTTCGAGTCCGGGCTGGACTACGGCGCGTTCGTGGAGGACGACGCCGACGCGACCCAGGCGCTGCCCCGTCAGGGCGCGCCGTCGCGCCCCGGCGCGGACGGCCCCGGCGCCGGGGACAACCCGACCCTGGTGATGGACCGCGGCGGGATCGCCGCGGCCGGCGGCTCCGGCGCCGGCGCGCACGCCGCCGGATCCGGCGGGGACATCACGGCCACCCGGTCCACCCCGCCGTCCGCCGCCGTGCCCCCGGGCGCGTACGGCGGCGACGCCGGACGGGCCCCGGTGCGGGAGGCCGTGCCGGTCGACCGCTACCCCGGGGACACCGCGACGCCCGTGGGCGTGGCCGGCTCCCGGGCCGCGGCCGAGGCGGACGGGCCCACCCCCGAGGAGCAGGCGCGCCTGCCCACGGCGGGCCCGCGCGTCGCGCAGGTGCTGCTGGCCGTGCTGGCCCCGCTCACGCTGCTGCTGGCCGCCGTGCGCCTGGTGGCCAGCCCGCTGTTCCTGTGGCTGGAGTACCACCGGCCCGGCTTCCCGGAGGACGACTACGGGTTCACCACGGGGGACCGGATGCACTACGGCTCCGCGGGCCTGGACTACCTGTCCAACCTGGCGGGCTCCCGGTATCTGTCCTCGCTCATGCATGAGGGGCAGCCGCTGTTCACCGCGGCGGAGGTCTCCCACATGACGGACGTGAAGATCGTGATGCTCGCGGCCACCGCGGCCCTGGTGGTGCTCACCCTGGTGTGCGCCGCCCTGGCCTGGTACCTGCACCGCACCAGCCCGGGCGGGGTGCGCCGCGCCCTGTTCGCCGGCGCGGTGTGGCTGCTGATCGCCCTGGTGGTGCTCGGCGTGCTGGCCGCCACCGGGTGGCAGGAGTTCTTCGCCGGGTTCCACTCGCTGTTCTTCGCGGACGGCACGTGGACCTTCTCCACGGCCGACGCGCTGATCCGCCTCTACCCGGAGCAGTTCTGGGTGGACGCGGCGTTCTCCGTCGCCCTGCTGACCCTGGCCGGCGCGCTCCTGACGCTCGTGCTCGGCTGGCCGAGCCGTCGGCGCCGGGAGCTCGCGCAGGACCGCCGCGCCCAGCTGGAGGCCACCCGCCTGCGCTGGGCCCGCGAGGACGCCTACGGCGCGCGCTGAGCGCCCCGCGGGGCGTCCCGCGACGTGACAGACCCCGGGCGGGGCCGGAGGGATCCGGCCCCGCCCGGGGGTCTGTCGTGCGGCACGGCTCAGTCGGCGGTGGGGTAGTCCGTGTAGCCGCGCTCGCCGCCCACGTAGAACGTCGAGGGGTCCGGCTCGTTGAGCTCGAGGCCCTCGCGCCAGCGGCGCACCAGGTCCGGGTTGGCGATCAGCGCGCGGCCCACCACGGCGGCGTCGGCCAGGCCGTCCTCCACGATGTGCCGGGCCTCGGCCAGGTCCGTGGGGGAGGCGAAGCCGCTGTTGAGCAGGAACGTCCCGCCGAAGCGCTCGCGCAGGGCGGCCACCAGGTCGCCGTCGACGTCCCGGTGCAGCACGGATAGGTAGGCCAGGTCGAGGTCCGCCAGGCCGTCCAGGATCGCGCCGTAGGTGGCGAGCACGTCCTCGCGGTCCGGCTCGAGCACCCCCTGCACGTCGTGCTCGGGGGAGATGCGCAGGGCGGTGCGCTCGGCGCCGATCTCCTCGGCCACCGCGCGCACGACCTCCACCGTCAGGCGGGCGCGGTTCTCGGGGGAGCCGCCGTAGGCGTCCGTGCGCTCGTTGCTGGAGGCCGCGGTGAACTCGTGCAGCAGGTAGCCGTTGGCGCCGTGGACCTCCACGCCGTCCACGCCGGCGTCCACCGCGCGACGGGCGGCCTCCGCGAACCAGCGCACGACCCGCAGCAGCTCCTCCGTCTCGAGGGCGCGGGGAACGGAGCCCTCGAGCTTGCCGGAGAAGCCGCGCACGGGCACGCCGGGGCCGATCGCGCTGGGGGCCTCGGGCTCGGCGCCGCGCAGCAGGTCCGGGTGGCACATGCGCCCGCCGTGCATGACCTGCAGGAACAGGTGCCCGCCGTCGTCGTGGACCGCCTCGGCCACGCGCGCCCAGCCGGCGGCGTGGTCGGCGTCCGCGATCCCGGCCTGGCCGGGGAAGGAGCGGCACGAGAACGCCGGGAACACGCCCTCGCTGACCACCAGGCCCGCCGAGGCGCGCTGGCGGTAGTACTCCACGTGCAGGTCCGTGGGGACGCCGTCCTCACCGGCGCGCTGACGCGTCAGCGCGGCCATGGTCACACGGTTGTCCAGGCGCAGGGCGCCGAGGTCCAGGGGGTCGAACAGGGAGGGCATGGGGGTCCTGTCGGTCGGAGCGGTCGAGGTCACCCCCCGTAACGGGCGGGCGGGCGGCGGATATTCCGCGGCCCGCCCGGTGCCCGTGCTCCTGCGCCCATCCGACGCCGTCCGTGCGACGCCGTCCGCTCAGCGGCGGTGGTAGAGCGCCTCCACCTCGTCCGCGAAGTCCTCGATCAGCTGGCTGCGCTTGAGCTTCTGGGACTGGGTGAGGTGCCCGGACTCCTCAGAGACCACATGGTCCAGCACCCGGATGCGCCGGATGGACTCCGCGCGGGAGACCGTCTCGTTGGCCTCGTCCACGGCCTCCTGCAGCGAGGCCAGGACCTGCGGGTCCGTGGCGGCCTCGGCGAGGGTGAGGGTCCGCTCGCGGTCCAGGCTCCAGCGGGTCAGCTCCTCCTGGTCCAGGACGATCAGGGCGCCCACGTAGGGGCGGTCGTCGCCCACCACCACGGCGTGCTCCACCAGGCGGTGGCGGCGGATGATCTCCTCGAGGGGCGTGGGGTACACGTTCTTGCCGCCCGCGGTGACGATCACCTCCTTCTTGCGCCCGGTGATGCGCAGGTAGCCGTCCTCGTCCAGGGCGCCGATGTCGCCGGTGCGGAAGAACTCGCCGTCGAAGCTCTCCGCGGAGGCCTCGGGCCGGCCGTGGTAGCCGCCGAACACCACGGGGCCGGCGATGAGGATCTCGCCGTCCTCCGCGATCCGCACGGTCACGCCGGCCGCGGGCAGGCCCACGGTGCCGATCCGGTGCGCGCCGGGGATGTTCACGGTGGCGGGGGCGGTGGTCTCGGTGAGCCCGTAGCCCTCCACGATCGGCACGCCCATGCCGTGGAACACGTGGGTGAGCTCGGGGGAGAGCGCCGAGGCGCCGGAGACGCAGTACCTCACCTGCCCGCCCAGGGCCTGGCGCACCTTGCGGTACACGAGCCGGTCGAACAGCGCCCGACGCGCGGAGAGCGCAGCGGAGGGGCCGGGGCCGTCGCCGTGGTCACGGGACTGCACGGCCTCGGACCACTCCACGGCCGTGGCGCGGGCGGCGCGGTACAGCCGTCCCGTGCCGCCCTTCTCCGCCTTGGCGGCGATCCCGGCCTCCACCTTCTCGAACACGCGCGGCACGGCCAGCAGCCAGGTGGGGCGGAAGGAGCCGAGGTCCTTCAGGAGGGTGGCCGTGGAGGGGGCGTGGGCCAGCTGGATGCGGGCGTAGAGGCAGATCACCTGCACGGCGTGGGCGAGCACGTGCGCCAGCGGCAGGAACATCACGGAGCGGGAGGGCTCCTCGTGGCCGTGCCCCACCACCTCCGCGGCGAACGCGAGGACGTTGACGCACGCGCCCGCGAAGTTGCCGTGGGTGATGATCGCGCCCTTGGGCAGGCCGGTGGTGCCGGAGGTGTAGACGATCGAGGCGGGGTCGGACAGGGTGGCGGCGGCCCGGGCGGCCTCCAACTCCGCGTCCGGCACGTTCCGGCCGGCACGGGCCAGCGCGGCCAGGCCCTCCGGGGTCATGGGGAACGTGTCCACCTCGCAGGAGGCCAGGGCCGCGGCCTCGCGGGTGCGCTCGTCCAGGGCGGGGGTGCCGACGCCGGCCAGCACCGTCCCGGAGTCGGAGAGGATGTGCGCCACCTGGTGGGCGGAGGAGGTCTCGTAGATCGGCACGGACACCGCGCCGGCGAACCACACGGCCTGGTCCAGGACCGCCCACTCGTAGCTGGTGGCCGCGAACAGGGCCACCCGGTCCCCGCGGCCCACGCCGCGGGCCATCAGGCCCTTGGCCACGGCGCGCACTTGGTCCAGGAACGTGTCGAACCGGACGTCCAGCCAGGCGCCGGCGCCGTTGCGCACGGCGTACACCGGGGCCCGGGGGGCCTCGGCGGCGGAGGCGAGGATGAGGTCGGTGACGTTGGTCTCGGCCGGGGGCATGTCGACGACGTCCGTGGACGCCTCGGTGGTGGGGGTCTCGTGGTGCACGGGGTCGAGCCTAGCGACCCCGGCGGGCCCGGTCAGGCCCCTGCGCCGGTCCCGGGGCGGGATCCGGGCTCGGAGGCGCGGCTCAGATCCAGCTGTGGAACCACATCCGCAGGCTCCACCACGAGTACGGGATCTGCTCGCCGAGCCACACGGGCAGGAAGAACAGGGACACCGCGGTGGCCGCGGCGAGGTACGCGGCCACCAGCACGCCGCCCCACCGCGGGCCGGGAGCGTGCCCGCGGCGCAGCAGCAGGGACAGGGCCAGGACGACCATGAGGATCAGGAACGGCTCGTAGGCCACCGTGTAGAAGAAGAACATGGTGCGCTCGGGCCAGCGGAACCACACCACCTGGCCGGCCACGTAAGCGGCCAGCAGGGCGCCGGCCCGCCAGTCCCGGTGGCGCAGCAGCACCGCCAGGCACACGAGCACCGCGATCAGCCCCGTCCACCAGATGAACGGGTTGGCGATGTCCGTGATGGCGGCCGAGCACGCCTGCGCGGCGTCCGCGGGGCAGCCGTTCTGCCCGGGCTCGCCGCCCTCGTAGTAGTAGCTCACGGGCCGGCCCATGAAGGGCCAGGTCCAGGGGCTGGAGCCGTACTCGTGCGGGCTGGTGAGCCCCTCGTGGAACCGGAACGACTCCTGGTGGTAGTGGATCAGCGAGCGCAGCGGACCCGGCACCAGGGCCTCGAGCGGACCCTGCGGCGGGTTCTCCGTGTGCCACTGCCGGTAGTACCCGTCCTCGGAACGGAACCAGCCGGTCCAGGAGGCCAGCCACACGGCCGCGCCGGTGCCCACCACCGCCACGAAGGCGGGCAGGCCGTCCCTCACGACGCCGGCGCGCAGCCAGTCCCGGACGCCCGCGGTGCGGCGGGCCTCCATGTCCCACAGCACGGTGAGCAGGCCGAACACGGCCATGAAGGCCAGGCCGGAGAGCTTCACGGCGCAGGCCGCACCCAGCAGGGCGCCCGCCACGACCCGCCAGGGCCGCCAGCCCAGCCACGGGCCGGAGGCGAGGGGGTCGGCGGAGCGGGTGCCGGCGTCGTGCGCGGAGACCTGCGCGGCCAGGCGCCGGGCCAGCACCCGCCGGCCGTGGTCCCGGTCCAGCAGGAGGGCGCCGAACCCGGCCAGGACGAACACGGACAGGAAGATGTCCAGCAGGCCGATGCGGGACATCACCAGGTGGTGACCCTCCACCGCCAGCAGCAGCCCGGCCAGGGCGCCGAGCGCCACGGACCGGAACAGGCGCTGCGCCACGAGCGTCACCAGGAGCACAGAGACGGTGCCGGCCACGGCGGCGCTGAACCGCCAGCCCAGGCCGTTGTCCGGCCCGAACGCCAGCATGCCCAGCCCGATCAGCCACTTCCCCAGCGGCGGGTGGACCACATACGCGGCCTCGTCCAGCGGCTGCGCCTCGCCACGCGCGAAGGCGGCGTCCACGTCCTCGTCCCAGCGGCGCTCGTAGCCGGAGAGCAGCAGGGAGTAGGCGTCCTTGGGGTAGTAGGTCTCGTCGAAGATCAGCCGGTCCGGGAAGGACAGGTTGGTGAACCGCATGACCGCGGCCAGCGCCGTGACCAGCAGCGGCACGAGCCAGTGCGCGTGCGTGCGGACGGCGGCCGCCACGCCCAGGCGGGCGCGCAGGGCGGCTTCGCCGAACGGGCCCGAGGACTCGGCCCCGGTCACGTCCCGGACGTCCGGGGAGGGGCGGAGGAGGAGGGCGGAGGCGGGCACGCGCCCATGCTACGGGCCGGGGCGGACGCGGCTAGGCTCGCGGGCATGAGCCCGCAGAGCACCGCCGACGCCGGCACCGGACGGATCGTCCTGGCCGCCACCCCGCTGGGCAACCTGGGGGACGCCACCGCGCGGCTGAGGGAGCTGCTGGCCACCGCGGACGTGATCGCCGCGGAGGACACCCGCAACACCCGCCGCCTGTGCCAGGCGCTCGGGGTGGTCCCGACCGGGCGCATGGTGGCCCATCATGAGCACAACGAGGCCGCCTCGGCCCAGGGGCTGCTGGAGCAGGTGCGGGACGGCGCCACCGTGGTGATGGTCTCCGACGCCGGCATGCCCGCCGTCTCCGACCCCGGCCACCGCCTCGTCGCCGCCGCGGTCGAGGCCGGCCTGCCGGTCACGTGCGCGCCGGGGGCCAGCGCCGTCACCACCGCCCTGGCCCTGTCCGGGCTGCCCTCGGACCGCTTCGCGTTCGACGGGTTCCTGCCCCGCAAGGACGGCGAGCGCCGCCGCCGGCTCGAGGAGATCCGCACCGAGGCGCGCACGGTGGTCTACTTCGAGTCGCCCCAGCGCACGGCGGCCGCGCTCGCGGCCGTGGCCGAGGTGCTGGGGGACGGACGCCCCGCCTGCGTGGCCCGGGAGCTGACCAAGCTGCACGAGGAGGTCGTCCGCGGCACCGCCGGCGAGCTCGCCGCGTGGGCCGCCGAGCGGGAGGCGGGGGAGGGCATCCGCGGCGAGGTGGTCCTGCTGGTGGGGCCGGCCCGCGCCGAGGACGCCGCGCCGACGTCGGACGCGGACGTGGTGGCGGAGGTCGCCTCACTCACGGCGTCCGGCACCCGGCTCAAGGAGGCCGTGGCCACGGTGGCCGCCGCGCACGGGCTGCGCAGCCGCGAGCTCTACCAGACGGTGCTCGACGCGCGGCGGGGGTGAGGGGGTCGCGCGGCGGACCCACGCGGGACCACGCACGCGTTGCTCGCTAGGATCCGGGGCAGGGGCGGCGTCATCCCGCGCCGGAATACGGCGCCGCTGCGCCCCGTTCCTTAGCCATGGAGGACGGCGCCGGAGCCGCCCCTTGCTCCACCGATTCGAAAGAGGTGCCCCATGACCGTGACCGACGAGCGCGAGAAGGCCCTGCTGGACTCCGTCCCCACCGGCCTGCTGATCGACGGCGAGTGGCGTGACGCGTCCTCGGGGAAGACCTTCGACGTGAAGGACCCGGCCACCGGCAAGGTCATCGCGAGCCTGCAGGACGCGAACTCGGATGACGCCATGGCCGCCCTCGACGCGGCGTGCGCCGCGCAGGCCGACTGGGCCCGCACCCCCGCCAAGGAGCGCGCCGACATCCTGCGCCGCGCCTACGACATGATCAACGAGCGCGCCGAGGACTTCGCGCTGCTCATGACCCTGGAGATGGGCAAGCCCCTGGCCGAGGCCCGCGGCGAGGTCGTCTACGGGAACGGGTTCCTGCGCTGGTTCTCCGAGGAGGCCGTGCGCCACTACGGACGCACGCTGATCATGCCCGAGGGCGCCCTGCGCATGCAGGTGCACCACAAGCCGGTGGGCCCCTGCCTGCTCATCACCCCCTGGAACTTCCCGCTGGCCATGGCCACCCGCAAGGTGGGCCCCGCCGTCGCCGCCGGCTGCACCATGGTGCTCAAGGCCGCGAAGCTCACCCCGCTGACCACGCAGCTCTTCGCGCAGGTCATGCAGGAGGCGGGTCTGCCGAAGGGCGTGCTGAACGTGGTGGCCGGCTCCTCCGCCTCCGCGATCTCCGGGCCGATCATGCAGGACACCCGCCTGCGCAAGGTCTCCTTCACGGGCTCCACCCCGGTGGGCGTGAAGCTCATGAAGGACGCCGCAGACAACGTCCTGCGCACCTCCATGGAGCTCGGTGGCAACGCCCCGCTGATCGTGTTCGAGGACGCGGACCTGGACAAGGCCGTCGAGGGTGCGTTCGCGGCCAAGCTGCGCAACATGGGCGAGGCCTGCACCGCCGCCAACCGCTTCCTGGTGCACGAGTCCGTGGTGGACGATTTCACGCAGAAGTTCGTGGCCAAGCTGGAGGCCCTCAAGCCGCTGCGCGGCACGGACCCGGAGTCCACCCTCGGCCCGATCGTGGACGAGGGCGCCCGCGACGACATCCACGAGCTGGTGACCCGCGCCGTGGCGGCCGGCGGCGAGATCCTCACCGGCGGCGAGAAGATCGAGGGCGACGGCTACTTCTACGCCCCCACCGCCCTCAAGGTGCAGAAGGGCAACCCGATCCTGCAGGAGGAGATCTTCGGCCCCGTGGCGCCGATCGTCACCTTCTCCACGGAGCAGGAGGCCATCGAGATGGCCAACGACACCGTCTACGGCCTGGCCTCCTACGTGTTCACCGAGGACGCCGCCCGCATGTACCGCGTGGCCGAGCAGATCGACTTCGGCATCCTGGGCGCCAACGTGGGCGTGGTGTCCAACCCGGCCGCCCCGTTCGGCGGCGTCAAGCAGTCCGGCCTGGGCCGCGAGGGCGGCGCCGAGGGCATCGAGGAGTACACCACGGTCCAGTACGTCGGCATCCCGGACCCCTTCGCCGGGCAGAAGGCCTGACCCCGCCGGGCTCCGCTGCGCCCGGTCCCGACGACGTCGGTCCCGTCACCTCACTGAGGCGGCGGGACCGGCGTCGTGCTGGGGGCCACGATCGCACCGGAATCCCCTGCGGTTCTGACCCTTCTGGGGCCATTTCAGGGGGCCAGAAGGGTCAGAAGTGCAGTGGATCGCTCGTGGTGACGGGAGCGCGGGTGACGCTGCTCAGTAGGGTGAGGGGCATGTCTGCAGAGCACCTCGACGCCCCCGAGGCCTACCGATCCCCGGCCGAGCCCGTCACCACAGAGGACGGCGGACCTCGGCGGGACACCCGCGAGGAGAAGTCCGGGAAGAGGCGTCGTCTGGAGTACCCGCCGGCGCCCGAGCCGCTGCCTGTGCCCCTGGTGGACAACCACACGCACCTGGACTTCCGGGACGGGCTGGTCCGTGTGGACGTGCACCAGGCGATGGACGCCGCCGAGGCCGTCGGCGTGGTGGGTGCCGTGCAGGTGGCGTGCGATGTGGAGTCCGCCCGCTTCACCGTCCAGGCGATCGAGGCCGAGCCTCGCCTGCTCGGGGCCATCGCCCTGCACCCCAACGACGCCGCCCGTCTCACCGCTTGCGGGGAGTTCGAGGAGGCGTTCGCGTTCATCGAGGAGCTCGCCGCGCATCCTCGGGTGCGAGCGGTGGGGGAGACCGGGCTGGACTACTTCCGCACCACGGAGCCCGAGGGGCACGCCGCGCAGCAGGACTCCTTCCGGCGCCACATCCGCCTGGCCCGCGAGCTGGGCAAGGCGCTGCAGATCCACGACCGGGACGCCCACGACGACGTGGTGAGGATCCTGCTCGAAGAGGAGGCCGACGGCGGGCTGCCCCCGCACGTGGTGTTCCACTGCTTCTCCGGTGGGCCGGACCTCGCCCGCACATGCGCCGAGCACGGGTGGCACGCGTCCTTCGCCGGACCCGTGACCTTTAAGGCCAATGACGAGCTCCGGGACGCCCTCCGGTTGATGCCACAGGACCAGATCATGGTGGAGACGGATGCCCCGTTCCTCACCCCCCATCCGCACCGCGGCCGCCCCAATGCGCCGTACCTGATCCCTCTCACTCTGCGCAGTATGGCCGAGGCGAGGGGCGAGGAGGTGGCCGACCTGGCGCGGGCCGTCGCGGAGACCACCCGGCAGGTGTACGGGGAATTCTGAGATCCGGGCAGCGGCCCAGCTCCCGCCCGTCGTGCGTCCGGCCCGCCGGTAGACTCGCCGCCATGGTCCAGCCTCCCGACGCCGCCGCCACCGCGCCCCTGCTGAGCGCCGCCGACGTGCGCCGTCTGGCCGCCGAGCTGGACCTGCGCCCCACCAAGCAGTGGGGGCAGAACTTCGTGATCGATCCGAACACCATCCGTCGGATCGTGGCCGCCGCGGACCTGGGGGCGGACGAGCACGTCCTGGAGATCGGCCCCGGCCTGGGCTCCCTGACCCTGGGCCTGCTGGACGCCGCGGCGGCCGTCACCGCCGTGGAGATCGACCCGCTGACGGCGGCTCGCCTGCCCCGCACCGCTCAGGAGTTCCGCCCCGAGCGCGCCGCCGACCTCGCCGTGCTCCACGCGGACGCCCTGGCCCTGTCCGCGGAGCAGATCGACGCCGTCCGCCCGGCATCCGCCGCCACGGGCCCCACCGCCCTCGTGGCCAACCTGCCCTACAACGTGGCCGTGCCCGTCCTCCTCCACGCCCTCGCCGAGCTGCCGGGCCTGCGGCACGGGCTCGTCATGGTGCAGGAGGAGGTGGCGGACCGCCTGGCCGCCCCGCCCGGGTCCCGCACCTACGGGGTGCCCTCCGCCAAGGCGGCCTGGTACGCCGAGGTCCGCAAAGCCGGCGTGATCGGCACCCAGGTGTTCTGGCCCGCCCCGCGCATCCACTCCGGCCTGGTGGCCTTCACCCGCCGCGAGCCCCCGGTGGACTCGGTGCCGCGGGCGGACGTGTTCGCCGCCGTGGACGCCGCCTTCGCCCAGCGCCGCAAGACCCTCCGCGCCGCCCTGGCGGCCTGGGCGGGCTCACCCGCGCTCGCGGAGGAGGCGCTCGTGGCCGCGGGCGTGGACCCGAAGGCCCGGGGGGAGTCCCTGGATATCGCCGCCTTCGCGCGGATCGCGGCGCACCGCCCGGACGCCGCCCGCCGGCAGGGTGTCTCCGTATGAGCGCGCCCGCCTCCCCGGCCGCCCGGCACGTCACGGCCACCGCCCCCGGCAAGGTCAACCTCTCCCTGCGGGTGGGGCCGCCGCGCCCGGACGGCTACCATCCGGTGGCCAGCGTCTACCTGGCCGTGAGCCTGCGGGAGACCGTCACCGCCACGGCCCGCACGGACGGCCGCATCACCGTGGGCCCCTGCACCCGCCAGGTGAGCCTCGTGGACACCGCGGACGTCCCGTGGGACGAGAGCAACCTCGCCCACCGCGCGGCCGCGCACCTGCGGGACCACCTGGGCCTGGACCCGGAGACCCACGGCGTAGACCTTCAGGTGGCCAAGCAGGTGCCCGTGGCCGGCGGCATGGGCGGCGGATCCGCGGACGCCGCGGCCGCCCTGATGGCCTGCGCCGCCCTGTGGGACACCGGCCTCACCCGCGCCCGCCTGGCGGAGATCGCCGAGCCGCTGGGGGCGGACGTGCCCTTCGCCGTGCTCGGCGGCGCCGCCGTGGGGCTGGGCACCGGGGCCGAGCTCACCCCCGTGGCCGCCCGCCGGCCCGTCCACCTGGTGCTCCTGCCGGCGGACGCCGGGCTCTCCACCCCCGTGGTGTTCCGCACCCTGGACGAGCTGCGCGCCGCCGGCCGCGCCCCCGCCGGGGAGGAGACGCCCACCGTGGACGAGGACGTGGTCCGCGCCCTCACCCGGGCGGACCCGCTGGCCCTGGCCACCGCCATGGAGAACGACCTCCAGGCCCCCGCCGTCGCCCTGTTCCCCGAGCTCTCCGACGTCATGGACGTCGCCCTGGACGAGGGCGCGCTGCGCGCCATGGTCTCCGGCTCCGGACCCACCCTGCTCCTGGCCGCCCACAGCGAGCAGGACGCCCTGCGCCTGGCCACCGCGGTGGAGGAGCGCACCGGCGTGGCCGCCCTGCCCGTGCACGGCCCCGTGCCCGGCGCCCACGTCCTCTGACCCGCCCCGTGCCCGCCCCGGCGCCACTCCGCTCGCCCGCATCCGTCTCGAAAGGCCCGCCCCTCATGGCCCACCTGCTCGGCGCCGAGAACATCGGCATCTCCTTCGGCACCCGCACCGTCCTGGAAGGGCTGTCCCTCGGCGTGGACGAGGGGGATCGGATCGGCCTGGTGGGCCGGAACGGAGACGGCAAGTCCACCCTCATGCGCATCCTCGCCGGGCTGCAGGAGCCGGACACCGGCCGCGTCACCCGCCGCGGCGGCGTGCGGGTGGGCGTGCTGGACCAGCGGGACGTGCTGGACCCGGAGGACACCGTGCGCCGCGCCGTGGTGGGGGACGTGGACGACCACGTCTGGGCCTCGGACCCGAGGATCCGGGACGTGCTCGGCGGCCTGCTGTCCGGTATGGACCTCGAGCAGACCGTGGCCGGGCTCTCCGGCGGCCAGCGCCGCCGCGTGGCGCTGGCCCGTCTGCTGGCGGGGGACGACGACGTCCTGTTCCTCGACGAGCCCACCAACCACCTGGACGTGGAGGGCGTGTCGTGGCTGGCGCGCCACCTGCAGCAGCGCTGGCGCCCCACGGACGGCGGTCTCGTGGTGGTCACGCACGACCGCTGGTTCCTGGACGCGGTCTGCACCCGCACGTGGGAGGTGCACGACGCCACCGTGGACCCGTTCGACGGCGGCTATGCGGCCTGGGTCCTGGCCCGCGCCGAGCGGTCCCGGCAGGCGCAGGTCACCGAGCAGAAGCGCCAGCAGCTCATGAAGAAGGAGCTGGCCTGGCTGCGCCGCGGCGCCCCCGCCCGCACCTCCAAGCCGAAGTTCCGCATCGAGGCCGCCAACGCGATCATCGCGGACGTCCCTGAGCCGCGGGACACCGTGTCCCTGGCCAAGACCGCCACGGCGCGACTGGGCAAGGACGTGATCGACCTGGAGGACGTGAGCCTCGCGCTGGGCGGCACCACCATCCTCGACGACGTCACCCTGCGCCTGGCCCCCGGCGAGCGCCTGGGCGTGGTGGGCGTCAACGGCGCCGGGAAGTCCACGCTGCTGCGCCTGCTGGACGGGAGGCTGACCCCGGACTCCGGCCGCATGAAGCGCGGCAAGACGGTGGTCTCCGCCACCCTCACCCAGGACGTCAAGGAGCTCGACGACGTCGCGCATCTCCGCGTGGCCGAGGTCATGGCCCGCGAGGGCTCCGCGTTCCAGGTGGGGGACAGGGAGATGTCCCCGGGCCAGCTCCTGGAGATGCTCGGCTTCGGCACCTCCCGGCAGTGGACCCAGGTGTCCGAGCTCTCCGGCGGCGAGCGCCGCCGCCTGCAGCTGTTGCGCCTGCTGGTGGGGGAGCCCAACGTCCTCATGCTGGACGAGCCCACCAACGACCTGGACACGGACACCCTCGCGGCCGTCGAGGACGTCCTGGACGGCTGGCCGGGCACGCTCGTCGTCGTCTCCCACGACCGCTACCTGCTCGAGCGCGTCACGGACCACCAGGTGGCCCTGCTGGGCGACGGCAAGGTCCGGGGCCTGCCCGGCGGCGTGGAGCAGTACCTCGAGCTGCGCGCCGCCATGGACGCCGATGCCGCCGGGGCCCCGCGGCCGACGCGCGGCCGCGGCGACGCCGAGGGCACCTGCCGCGGGATGGGCGATGGGGACGAGGACGCCCCCGAGGTCTCCGAGGCGGAGCGCCGTCAGGCCCGCAAGGACATGGCGCGGCTGGAGCGGCAGATGGAGCGGCTGCGGGAGCGGCGCGGCGGCCTCGAGATCCGCATGGCCGAGCTGGGCCAGGCGCAGCGCTTCGACGAGCTGGGGAAGGCCCACGCAGAGCTCGCCGAGGTGGACGCCGAGTTGGAGGGCCTCGAGGAGGACTGGCTCGCCGCGGCCGAGATCGAGATGTGAGGGGCGCGCATCCGGGCCCTCCCCACCCGAGGGATAGAGTGATGTTCACGTAACGCGCCAGGCACCCCGGCGCCGAGGGTGCCTTCGGCCCTGCAAGGAGAGAGATGACCCAGCACGCTGTCACGACCGCGCCCCGCCGGCGGGGATCCTCCGTGCGCGCCCGTGTCCTGGGTAAACAGTGGGAGCAGGGGCTGCCCCGGCTGGTGCTGCTGGTGGACGTGCTGGCCGTGTTGCTGGCCACGTTCCTCTCCGCCGAGCTGCGGTTCGGCGGGTTCGCCCTCGCGCAGATCCCCGGCCTCGAGTTCCTGGACTACGGCCTGCTCAGCCTGGTGCTCAGCGCGGCCTGGGTGGCCGCCCTCGGCGTGGACGGATCCCGGGACATCCGCATCCTCGGGGTGGGTGCGGAGGAGTACAAGCGCGTCCTGCGCGCCACGCTCCACCTGTTCGGCCTCGTGGCCATCTTCGCCTACGCGGCCACCTTCGAGGTGGCGCGGGGGTACGTCGGCCTGGCGCTTCCACTCGGCATCCTCCTGATCATGCTCGGCCGCTTCATGGTGCGCGGCTGGTTGGCCCGCCGCCGGCACCGCGGTGACTTCCGCCGCCGCCTGCTCCTGGTGGGCGGCCCCAAGGCGGTCCAGCACATCCACGGCGCCCTCGAGCCCGAGGCCGGCGCCGGGTACGCCCCCGTGGCCGCCGTGCTCCCCGGCTACCGGCCCCGGGAGGAGGAGTGGCTGCCCGTCCCCGTGAGCACGGACGTGGAGACGGTCCAGGAGCTCATCGCCCACGTGGACCGGATGAACATCGAGGCCGTGGCCATCACATCCGGCCACCCGTTCGTCCCGGAGGAGGTCCGGCACCTCGGGTGGGACCTGCAGGAGCGCGGCGTCTCCCTGATCATGGCGCCGGCCCTCGTGGACGTGGCCGGCCCCCGTCTGCACACCCAGCCCCTCGCCGGCCTCCCCCTGCTGCACCTGTCCACGCCCCGGCTCTCCAGCTCCAAGGCGTCCCTCAAGCGGGCCTTCGACCTCGTCTCCGCCGGGATCGGGATCGTGCTGATCTCCCCGCTGCTGCTGGCCGTGGCGATCGCCGTCAAGACCACCAGCCCCGGTCCGGTGCTGTTCCGGCAGGAGCGCATCGGCCTGCACGGCGAGCCGTTCACCATGCTCAAGTTCCGCTCCATGGTGGTGGATGCGGAGGAGATCAAGGCGCAGCTCGTCTCCGACCGCGGCGAGGACGACATCCTGTTCAAGATGAAGGACGACCCCAGGGTGACGAGGGTCGGCTCGTTCATCCGCCGCACCAGCATCGACGAGCTGCCCCAGCTGGTGAACGTCCTGCGCGGGGACATGTCCTTGGTGGGTCCGCGTCCGCATCTGCCCCACGAGGTGGCCCAGTACGGCGAGTACGTGCACCGCCGGTTCCTCGTCCAGCCGGGCATCACCGGTCTGTGGCAGGTCTCCGGACGCTCCGACCTCTCCTGGGAGGACGCGGTGCGCCTGGACCTGTACTACGTGGAGAACTGGTCCCTGCTGGGGGACCTCGTGATCCTGGGCCGCACCGTCAAGGCCGTGGCCGCCTCCGACGGCGCCTACTGATCCGCCCCGCAGGAGGCCTGCGCGGCGCGTGAGAGAATGCAGCGTCGTCGCGGCGGGCCCCGCCCAGGGGACCTCACGACGCTCCGCCCTGGTGTAATGGCAGCACGCCGGCCTTTGGAGCCGTGCAGTCTAGGTTCGAGTCCTAGGGGCGGAACGCCCCGCTTCCCCACCGGCAGGAGACCCTCCCCATGACCGAGTCCACCCCCCGTCCGTCCGCCGTGATCGTGCTGGCAGCGGGCCAGGGCACGCGCATGAAGTCCGCGACGCCGAAGATCATGCACGCGATCGGTGGCCGCTCCCTGGTGGGCCACGCGCTGGCCGCGGCGCAGTCCCTGGCGCCGGAGCACCTCGTGGCCGTGGTCCGGCATGAGCGGGACCGTGTGGCGGAGCACATCGAGTCCGTGGCGCAGGGCCTGGGCATCACCGGCCTGGCCATCGCGGATCAGGACGAGGTGCCCGGCACGGGCCGCGCCGTGGAGCTCGGCCTCGCCGCGCTCCCGGAGGATCTCGAGGGCACCGTGGTGGTGACCTACGGCGACGTGCCACTGCTCACCCCGCAGACCCTCGCGGATCTGGTGGCCGCGCACGAGGCGGACGGCAACGCCGTCACCGTGCTCACTGCCACGCTGGAGGACGCCACGGGCTACGGGCGGATCGTCCGCGACGCCGAGGGCCTCGTGGAGCGCATCATGGAACACAAGGACGCCGTGGCCCACGCCGAGTCCACGGGCGACTCCTCCTTCGTGGAGATCGCGGAGGTCAACTCGGGCATCTACGCCTTCGACGCCGCCCTGCTGCGCCGCACCCTGCCGCAGCTGTCCACGGACAACGTGCAGGGGGAGAAGTACCTCACCGACGTGCTGGGCATGGCGCGCGCGGAGGGCGGCCGCGTGGCCTCCGTGGGCACCGCGGACGTGTGGGAGGTCGAGGGCGCCAACGACCGCCGGCAGCTCTCCGATCTGGGCCGCCAGCTCAACGACCGCGTCCTGCGCGGCTGGATGAAGGAGGGCGTGACCGTCGTCGACCCCGCCTCCACGTGGGTGGACGTCACCGTCACCCTGGCCTCGGACGTCACCCTCAAGCCCGGCACCCAGCTGCACGGGACCACCGAGGTGGCCACGGGCGCCGTCGTGGGCCCGGACTCCACGCTGACGGACACCCGCGTGGGCGAGGGCGCCGTGGTCAAGCGCACGGACGCCACGGAGGCCGTGATCGGTGACGGCGCCACCGTGGGCCCCTTCACCTACCTGCGCCCGGGCACCGTGCTCGGCGAGGAGGGCAAGATCGGCGCGTTCTACGAGACCAAGAAGGTCACGATCGGCCGCGGTGCGAAGCTCTCCCACCTGGGCTACGCCGGGGACGCCGAGATCGGCGAGTACGCCAACATCGGCTGCGGCAACATCACCGCCAACTACGACGGCGTGGACAAGCACCGCACCGTGATCGGCTCCCACGTGCGCACCGGCTCGAACACCGTGTTCATCGCACCGGTGACCGTGGGCGACGGCGCGTACACCGGGGCCGGCGCCACCGTGCGCGAGGACGTGCCGGCCGGCGCGCTCGCCCTGAACGCCGTGGACCAGCGGAATGTGGACGGCTGGGTGGTCTCCCGCCGGGCGGGCACCGCCTCCGCGGACGCCGCCCGCGCGGCCGGCGCCGTGGGCCGCGACGCCGACGCAACGCCTGACCAGGCCGAGGGCGACGAGCGGGCCTGAGTCCACGCCTAGGATGGACTGCGGCGCCGGACGGCGCCGTGCAGAACTGCAGCGAACGAGGACAGGGGACGTCATGACGGAACTGAGCCGGAGCGAGGACAAGCGACTGGTGCTGGCGGCCGGGCGGGCCCACCCGGAGCTCGCGCAGGAGATCGCGGAGTGCCTCGGCACCGAGCTGCTGCCCATGAGCGCGTACGACTTCGCCAACGGGGAGATCTACGTGCGCTCGGGGGAGTCGGTGCGCGGCAAGGACGTGTTCGTCATCCAGTCCCACCCGGCGCCGCTGAACAACCACCTCATGGAGCAGCTGATCATGGTGGACTCCATGAAGCGTGCCTCCGCGCGCCGGATCACCGTGGTGTCCCCGTTCTACCCGTACGCGCGCCAGGACAAGAAGGGCCGCGGGCGCGAGCCCATCTCCGCCCGTCTGGTGGCGGACCTGTACCACACCGCCGGTGCGTCCCGCATCATGTCCGTGGACCTGCACACCGCGCAGATCCAGGGCTTCTTCGACGGCCCGGTGGACCACCTCTTCGCCATCCCGCTGCTCGCCGACTACATCCGGGGCCGCGTGGAGGGGGAGAAGGTCACCGTGGTCTCCCCGGACACCGGCCGCGTCCGCGTGGCGGAGCAGTGGGCGGACCGCCTGGGCGGCGTGCCGCTGGCGTTCGTGCACAAGTCCCGTGACCTCACCACGCCCAACAAGGCCGAGTCCAAGACCGTGGTGGGCGACATCGAGGGCCGCGTGTGCGTGCTGATCGACGACATGATCGACACCGGCGGCACCATCTCGGGCGCCGTGCGCATCCTCAAGGAGGCCGGCGCCAAGGACGTCATCATCGCCGCCACCCACGCCGTGTTCTCGGACCCGGCCGCGCAGCGCCTCGGCGACTCGGGCGCCCGCGAGGTGGTGGTGACCAACACCCTGCCCATCCCGGAGGAGAAGCGCTTCGACAACCTCACGGTCCTCTCCATCGCGCCGCTGATCGCCCGCGCCATCCGTGAGGTGTTCGAGGACGGCTCGGTGACCAGCCTCTTCGACGGGGACGCCTGAGCCATGGCGCACACCCCGGCCGTGCGCGGCTCGGACGGCGCCCCGGCGGCGTCGTCGGCCACCGCCGCCCCCGAGGTCCGCGGGCCGCGTCTGCCGTTCTGGGCCTCGGTGCTGCTCAACGTGGTGATCGCCCTGACTGTGGTGGCCGTGGTCCAGGCGTTCTGGGTCAAGGTCTACTCCGTGCCCTCGGGCTCCATGGAGGAGACCCTCCAGGTGGGGGACCGCATCCTGGTGAACCGCACCGCGTACCCGGACGGCATGGCCGAGTCCCAGGACGTGGTGGTCTTCGCCGCCAATGAGGACTGGGCCATGGACATGGGCCCGGAGGGGCCGGTGGAGAACGCGGTGCGCACCTTCGGCGATCTCACGGGGATCGGCCGCTCGCATGAGCAGGCGCTGGTCAAGCGCGTGATCGGGACCGAGGGGCAGACCGTGGAGTGCTGCTCGGCCGAGGGTGCCGTGCTCGTGGACGGGCAGCCGCTGGACGAGCCCTACATCCACCGGGACCTGCCGTTCGTGCCGGGTCAGCTGGACTGCGAGTCCGGGGACGTCCGCTCCCCGCGGTGCTTCGGCCCCGTCGCGGTGCCGGAGCGCTCCCTGCTGGTGCTGGGGGACCACCGCTCCAATTCGGCGGACTCCGTGATCCAGTGCCGGGGCGTGCCCGCCGAGGACGCGGGCGACTGCGCCCGGTTCGTCCGGGACGAGGACGTGGTGGGCCGGGTGTTCTTCACCCTCTGGCCGCCGAGCAACTGGGGCTCGCCATGAGCAGGCCCCCGCGCGGGGGTCACGGCGAGGCGAGCACACCCGCCGCGCGCATGGAGCGCACGGACTCCTCCAGGATGGCCGAGGCATCGGCCCGGACGTCGCCCTCTGC
>NZ_JAUNHR010000096.1 GCF_030523875.1 Micrococcus sp.
TCGGGAAACGGCGGCCGTCGGAAGCACTTTCGTTGACGGAGTTGAGATGAGCCGCTGTCGAGATGCAGCGAAGAGTTCCAAAACGCGCCAATTTGATTCATACGCCGACGAGCACCTCAGATCTTGACAGCTCGGGCCGTGTGACTCCCTCTCGCCGTCCGACTTGCCAGGAAACCGATGTGCCACGCTGGCCCTATGCCCCAGCCCGCAATGACTCCCCTACCCTCGGGAAAAATCACCCTGCGCGACGCCCGCCGCGGAACCACACGGGACGTCGACCTGGAGCCCTTCGAAATCGCCACCCATCCCCTCCATGACCCGGGCACCGGCCTGCCGTCCACGCCGGTGACCTGGTTCAACGCCATCGCCCTCTGCAATGCGCTCTCCGCGGCCGAGAGCCTGCGGCCGGCCTACACGCGCGCTGCGGACGGGTGCACGGTCACCTGGGACCCCACCGCCGACGGCTACCGACTGCCCACCGAGGCCGAGTGGGAGTACGCCTGCCGCGCTGGCACGACGTCACCCACCTACGGACCGCTCGAGGACATCGCCTGGACCAGCCTCGATCACCTTGCCGGCCCCCAGCCCGTCGGCCAGAAGAAGGCCAACCCCTGGGGCCTGCACGACACGCTCGGCAACGTCTGGGAATGGTGCTGGGACTACGCCGATCCCGCCCGGTATGGGGACTACCGCACCCTGCGCGGCGGCGGCTGGGCCGACGAGCCCTGGAGCGTGCGCGCCTCCGTCCGCCGCGGCAGCGCCCCCGACGCCGTCCTGGAGGATGTGGGCTTGCGCGTGGCGCGCGGCCCGGTGGGTACAGGAGGGAAGGCACAGGGGTGGTCCCATGAGGCGGACCGGGAACGGGCCGCCATCCGTGGTCCGCTCCCGGTGGGGTGGACTCCCCTGCGGGAGATCGCCCGATGACCGCCCCGCAGGTGCCCCTCGCGGCCGGCCGGCGGCACTCGCTGGCCGTCGTCGACGGCGGGCGCGTCCTGGCCGCGGGCCCGCCCGGGGCGGCCGAGTGCGCCGTGGCCGGCTGGAGCGACGTCGTCGCCGTGGCCGCCGGGAACGTCCACGCCGCGCGGAACACGGGCCGCTCCCACTCGGTCGGGCTGCGCGCCGACGGCACCGTCCTCGCCGCGGGTTGGAACGCGCACGGCCAGTGTGAGGTGACGGACTGGACCGGGATGGTGGGCGTCGCCGCCGGATGGCGCCGCACCCTCGGGGTTTGCGCCGACGGCACCGTGGCGGCGGCAGGCCGGCGGGACGACGGCGCCTGCGACGTCGAGGGTTGGTCCGAGATCGTCGCGGTCTCCGCCGGGGACTGGCACTCCGTAGGTCTTGAAGCAGACGGGAGGGTGCTGTCGACCGGGCTGAACACGCGCGGTCAGGGCGACGTGACCGGGTGGACCGACGTCGTGGGGATCGCGGCCGGCTACCTCCACACCCTGGGCGTCAAAAACGACGGCACCGTGGTGGCCTGCGGCGACGCCGCCGCGGGCCTCGCCGAGGCCCACAGCTGGCGGGACATCACGGCCGTCTCTGCCGGCAGCCATCACGTGCTCGGATTGACGAAGGATGGGCGCGTCCTCGCGGCCGGAGACGACAGCCACGGGCAGTGCCGCACGCAGGCCTGGCGCGATGTCGTGGCCATCGCTGCGGGGTCACGCCACTCACTCGGACTCCGCCATGACGGCGTCATCCTGGCCGCAGGCGACGACGGCGATGGGCAGTGCCGCTGGGCGGTGGCAGGCGAGTCATGATGCGAGCACACATGAGGCATACTGCTGCAGAGTTCGGCCTGAGGAGCAGGTCCCGGTTTCTAGCCCTCTGGGCAAGGAACAGCGCGAGTCTTGCGCAGCCTTTGCCGCATCTCGACAGCAGCGTTGCCGTGCTTCACTACAGTCATGGCCCGCATGACGATTCGTCCTCTCACCGACTCAGACCGCAGCGCCGTCGGGGCCGTGCTCGCCGCTGACGGCGGCTATGCCCAGCGGGTGCACGGACGGCCCCCGGAGTCTGACGACGTGACTGGCCTGTTCACGGCACGCCCGCCGGCCACGCAGCCAGAGCAGAAGCATCTGCTCGGACTTTTCCTGGGCCGCGAGTTGATGGGCGTCGCGGATCTGGCCACCGACTGGCCGGAGCCAGGCGTGAACTTCCTCGGGCTGCTCCAGCTGCGGGCCGACGCCCAGGGGCAAGGACTCGCCCGACGCTTCCACGATCACCTGCTCTCCGCGTTCCCCGCGGGCCAGGAGTGGCGGCTGAACGTCGTCGACACCAACGCAGAGGTCCAGCCGTTCTGGGAACACCTCGGATATCGGGACACCGGCCAGCGGAAGTCGTGGACCAGCCCCACAGGCCTGGAGCACGAAGTGGTAGTCCTGGCGCGCGAGAGCTGACTGTTCTCACTGAAGCCACCCCGCGGTTGTGCAGCAACGACCAAGCCCCCGGTTTCGCAGCAGTCCCCCTCGCCCCCAAGAACAGCCGCCTACGCTGACCCCATGTGGACCCGCATTCACGCCCGTCTGGGGCTGACCGATCCAGAGCTCAAGCCTGAGCACATCGAGGCCGCAGTACGCGAGAATCTCAAGGAGGAAGAGGAACTGGACTGGAAGGTCCAGCTCCCCCTACCTGATGGCCTCAAAGGTGCTGATCGGGAAGCCAAAGCCCGCGAGCTGGCGAAGGATGTCGCCGCCATGGCCAACGGAGACGGCGGCGTGATCGTGTATGGAGTGCAGGAGAAACGCTCCAACACGCCGATGGCGATCGTAAGCATCGGGGAAGTCTCCGAAGTACAGGAGCTGCAGATCCGGCGCGCCATCCTGGCCCATACCTACCCACCTGTCTCTGGCGTGCAGTTCGAACACGTGATCTGGGACGACGGACGCCAGGTCCTGGCATTGCATGTGCCAGCCAGCCCGGAGGCCCCGCACTTGATCCGCCCTCCCAAAGACAAGTCGGATCAGGGATGGTTCCAAGCCCCATGGCGTAACGGCTCCCACACGGCGAACATGACCGAACGCCAGATCGAAGAGGCCTACCGACGGCGGGAGCAACGGCGACGTGAGCAGCGCGCGAGCGTGAGCGAACGGTTCCACGACTTCGTGGTGGCCGTCGGCGCCGACCCCGAACTCGGCTCGAAGGCACGCACTGTCAACGGCACGACTATCATGGGGCCGCCTCCCATCTGGATGACCGCCGTGGCCGTCCCGCTCCAACCGCGCGTCGACCCCCGACGACTGAGCCCTATCGGGGCGACCCGGTTCCTGGACGCCGTGAAGGCCCGTCGGCCAGCGCAATCATTTGATGGTCTCAGCGCTTTGAAGACCTCCACCTATTCAGAACTGCGGCGGGGGTTGGGTCTGTACCACCACACCTACCTCCCCCGCCCCGACTACCCCCAAGGCGCCCGCCTGGAAGTCCACGGGGACGGCGGCTTGGGTCTGGGCGTGACTCGAGACGGCCGATTCGGCAGGGATGACCTCACCCCGGAATTCGTGGCAGCCGAGGACGCCGAAACCCTCGCCTGGGACTTGACGGCCATGCTGGTGCGAACCGTCGAGGCCGGCAACGTGAGCGGCGACTTCCTCGTGAAGTTCGGCCCCTCCCGGCCACCAGAGGGGATCCGGCGACGCAGCTGGATGGGAAGCATGTACGCACCCGTCAGCGACGATGACCGCCTCCGCGGCCTCAAGGCCGTATCGGGGACCGCAGTGGCCACACACGGCCGCCGGGAGCTTGTGCGCAGTGTGTGGGAACTGCTGGAGGACTTCTTGTCCCAGCGGGGTGCTCTGCCCAGCATCACGGCGGATCAGTTCGCCACGGCACTCGCCCTGGAGGATGACTAAGCCGCCAGCAACTCCCTGGCCAATCCCTGGGCGATCTCGAGGCTCCGGCCATCCGGGTCGACGCCGCGCTGCGCGATTGCCCCCTCGAGCAACAGGAACACATGCTCGGCCAGACGCTGAGCAACCACCTCGCCGCGCTCGGCCGCGATCAGACGCTGGACTTCCTCCCGTACGGCCCGCTTGTGCTCCCGAATGACGGTCAGGCCAGGGTGGTCCCCCCGCAGCTCGGCAGCCGCGTTGAGGAACGCGCACCCGTGCAGGGCACCATCGGCGTCATCGCGGTAGGAGTCAAACACCGCCAGCACCCGCGGCTCCGGCGCCACGGCCAGGCGCTCCTGCAGGCGCACCCACCACCGCTCGTGACGCTGACGCAGGTAGGCCTCCACGAGGGCCTCCTTGGACGCGAACCGGTTGTAGAGGGTGCGCTTGGTCATGCCCGCCTCCGCGGCGATCGCCTCCACCCCCACCGCATGGATCCCCTGGGCGTAGAACAGCCGTTCCGCCGCGTCCAGGATGCGACGGGCCCCCGGCGTGAGCGCCGGCGTCTGAACCTGAGCCATGGGACCTCCTCGTTGACTTCACCGACCAGTGTACGTAGTCTCCTGCAGAATTCACCGATCGGTGAATCCTCTTTGTCGGGCGGCCACGCCCAGATAGGACCGCCGCGATGTCCCGCACCGAGACCACCCCCGTCGGACGGGCCGACAACGGCGCCCGCCCCCTCACCCCTCGGGCCACAGTGGCGCTCACGGCGGCCGGCGCGAGCCTCATCGCCGCCTGCTATGGGCTTGCCCGCTTCGCCTACGGCTTGTTCTTGCCCGCCTTCCGCGAGGCGTTCGCGCTGGACGCGGCCACCGCCGGGCTGATCGCCTCGGCCAGCTACGCGGCCTACTGCGTGGGCATCCTGGCCGCTACGGCCCTGACGCCGAGGGTTGGGGCACGCCCGGTGGCGGTGACCGCGGGGGCGTTGGCCACGGCCGGGTGCGCGATGATCGCCGCGACCCCTTCGGCGTTGGTCCTCGGGGTCGGGGTGGCGGTGGCCGGCTCCAGCACGGGCGTGGCCTCCCCGCCCCTGGCCCGCGCGGTCTCCGAGCACGTGGCGGCGGCCCGGCAGGACCGGGTCCAGACAGTGGTGAACGCCGGCACCGGGGTAGGGGTGATGGTCTCCGGCCCCGTCGCCCTGCTGACCCAGGAGCAGTGGCGCACCGGATGGTGGATCTTCACCGCCCTGGCCGCGCTGGTCACCCTCTGGATCTGGAGGACCGTGCCCGCCGGCCGGCAGGGGGCCGCCCGCGCAAAGGCAGAGTCTGCGCAGGCCGACGGGCGGCCCCCACTGTTTCCGCCGGGCGCGTGGGCCCTGGTCGCCGCGTCCGCGGTCATGGGAGCTTCCAGCGCGGCGGGGTGGACGTTCGGTCAGGACTTCCTGCAGACCGCCGGCGGTCACGGGCCCGGTCTGGCTACGGCGGCGTGGATCGTGCTGGGTGCGTGCGGGTTGGCCGGGGCGGCCGCCGGGATTTCGTGGGACGGATGTCCCTGCCCACCGCCTGGACCGGACTGATGGCCGTCTTCGCTGCGGCGACCGCGGCGTGGGCGCTGTGGCCGCAGGACCCGGTGGTTGCCGTCGCCGCCTCAGGTGCATTCGGAGCGATTTACATCGCCCTGACCGGGGTGCTGCTGCTCTGGGGCACGCGCCTCTATCCCGGCCGCGCCTCCACCGGGGTGGGTCTGGCGTTCTTGGCCATCGCCGCCGGCCAGGCCGCGGCCTCCCCCGCTCTGGGCGCCCTGGCGGGGGCCGCGGACATGCGCCTGGCGTTTCTGATCGCCGCCGGAGCCGGGGTGGCCGGCGCGATGCTGCGTCCATCACGGGCTCACACACGCACGTGAGGGTCATTCCCCGCGGGAGGGTGCCTGCAGGACGCGGTCCAGCACAGGGGCGGTGCTGATCACGCCCACGTGGATCAGCCCCAGCCCGGTGATCAAGACCACCAGCACGGCCAGGGCGAACAGCGGGGCGGTGGTCAGTGCCATGATCACCACCCAGAACGCCAGGGCGCTGGCGGCCAGGGCAGAGCCGATCACGGCGACGGTGGCGGGCATGCTCACGCGCAGTCGACGCGCACGGTTCAGCTCCGAGACGGGCATGCCCATCCGATCCAGCGCCACGTAGAGCTCGCTGCGTTCGACCACGGCAGCGGTCTGGGTGATGGCGACCTGACAGGCGACAACCAGGAACGACACCGCCGCCAGGGCCACGACCATCGTCCGGGCGTCGGCGAACATCAGCAGCTGGTCCTCGGTCATGATCTGCCGGCTGGAGCTGTTCTGGATGGTGTCCAGGTAGCCGAGCATGCACCCGGCCGGGATGAGCACGAACGTGGTCAGGGCCAGCGCCGAGACCTCACGCCAGGCCGTGCGGGGATCGTCCATCACCCCGCGCGCGGCGATCAGCTTCGCCGGGTCCGCGGTGCGCGCCGCCCTGATTCGGGCCAGACGGGCGACGACGAACGGACCGACCAGGCCCAGGACCGACATGACCGACAGAACAGCGACCGAAAGCACGATGATCACCACCACCGCGCCCCACCCCTGGGAGGCGCTCTGGACCACGAAGACCGCCATGGCCAGCACTACCAACGCGGCGATCACGCGCAGCGGACTGAGCCGGGGTGCCTCGGGGCGGGTGCGCACACCCAGCGGGGAGAGGATCACCCGGCGCAGCCCCAGGAAGCCGCTCACCGCAGCGACGGCGACCAGTGCCACGGGCAGGGCCAGGCTCAGCCACCACGGCAGCCACAGTTGCTCGGGCTGCAGGGGCCGGCCGTACACAGACAACAGGCTCAGCAGCCACGGCAGATGTCGAGATGCAGTGAAGATTTCATGGGACACGCGGTGAACTCTTCACAGAATGAGGCCTCGGGTCACCCATGCGAAGAGTCGCCGTGGCCACTGACGTCTCCGGTCAGTACAGCTAGGGCGTGTTGCTCAAGGAGGGTAGTCAGCCAGTGCAGTGTCGTTGCGAGGCTGAGCCCGGCGTGATAGTTCCGGGCGTCCTTGTCCGAACGCATCGCGATCCCTCGCCACTGCTTGTGCCTGTTGAAGCACCGCTCCACGACATTGCGTCCCCGGTAGCGCTGGCGCTGGTCTT
>NZ_JAUNHR010000097.1 GCF_030523875.1 Micrococcus sp.
GGGCATGTTCCGATTCTCCTTCAGTTGGATCGGAACGAAACCCAGGGCGCTTCACGTCGAACCAGCCCTAAGGGATGGCCCTCCTGCCGTCGAAGCAGGGGCTGGCCTCACCCAGGGCGGCCCATCATCCGCTGACGGCACCACACCTCCAAGGACGGCCCGTCCACCGAACGGGCCCTCCTTGGGATTGTGGTGCGGCGATGCCGGTCAGGTCGCGGGCAGCTCCTGAAGCATCTGTTCCATCTCGGTGATCTCGGCCTGCTGGTCCGCGACGACCTTTTCGGCCAGGGCCACGGCCTGCGGGGTCTGCCCGCCCTCGACCTCGTCCTGGGCCATCTCGATGGCGCCCTGGTGGTGGGCGGTCATCTGCTCCAGGTACAACCGGGCGGCCTCGGTGCCCTGGGCCTGCTCCAGGGCGGCCATGTCCTCCTCGGACATCATCCCGGACATCCCGCCGTGGTCCATGCCCTCCATACCGCCCATGTCTCCCATGTCCACGGGGTCTTCACCCCAGGCGGTGAGCATGGCGTTCATGCGCTCGATCTCCGGGCCCTGGGCGTCGATGACCTTCTGGGCGAACTCGGCCACCTCGGCCGGGATCTCATCCTTGGCCAGCAGCATCTCGCTCATCTCCACCGCCTGCTGGTGATGCGGGATCATCATCTGAGCGAACATCACGTCCGCGTCATTGTGCTCGGCGGAGACCTCCTCGGCCGAACCGGTGGCCGAGCTAGTAGCCGATTCCGTGGCGGACGGTGTCGCGGTGTCCGTGGCCGCAGGGGTGGCGGCGGGGGCGGAGCCGGTCGCGGTGGCCGAGGCCTCAGCGCCGGCGTTCTCGTCCTGGGCCCCGGTGCCGCAGGCGGTCAAGGTCAGGGCGGAGGCCAGGGTCAGGGCGGTCAGCGTCATGGTGCGTTTCATGGTGGGTCCTTTCATGGTGGGTTGAGGGTTCACATCAGGGTTCACGCCAAGGGGTGAGATCAGGAAACCGCAGCCGGCTGAAGGGCAGCCTGCGACCGGGGGCGCTCGAGAGGAGCCAGGTGCTCCGGGTCCAGGTCGGTGCGGCGCAGCAGCTGGGCGTTGAGGGCCACCACGATGGTGGAGACGGACATCAGGATCGCGCCCACCGCGGGGGAGAGCACGAAGCCGATCGGGGCCAGCACGCCAGCGGCCAGCGGGACGGCGAGCACGTTGTATCCGGTGGCCCAGACCAGGTTCTGGATCATCTTGGTGTAACTGGCCTTGGACAGGTGGATCATGGATAGCACGGCACGGGGGTCATTGCCGGCCAGCACCACGCCGGCCGATTCCATGGCCACGTCGGTGCCGGCGCCGATGGCGATGCCGACCTCGGCCCGGGCCAGGGCCGGGGCGTCGTTCACGCCGTCCCCGACCATGGCCACGGACAGGCCCCGGGCCTGCAGTTCGGTGACCTTGGTGTCCTTGTCCTGGGGCAGGACCTCGGCGAAGACCTCGTCGATGCCCAGATCCCGCGCCACGGCCTCGGCGACCTGGCGGGCGTCGCCGGTGATCATCGCGACCTTGACCCCCCGGGCGTGCAGGGCGGCCACGGCGGCCCGGGACTCGGGGCGGATCTTGTCCTCCACGGCGACCGCGCCGATAACGGACCCGTCGCGGACCACATGCAGCACCCCGGCCCCCCGATCCGTCCAGGCCCGGACATCGGCGGCCAGTGCCTCGGGGGTGTCCAGGGTGAGCTCGCGCAGCATGTTCGGCCCGCCGACGAGGACCTCGGCCCCGGCCACGGTGGCCGTGACCCCGCGGCCGGTGGCGGCCTGGAATCCGGTGCCGCGCAGGCCCAACCGGGCGGCCTCGGCATGACTGGTGGCGGCGGTGACGATGGCCCGGGCCACCGGGTGCTCGCTGTCGGCCTCGGCCGCGGCGGCGTAGGCCAACAGCTCGGCCTCGGAAATGCCGGGCGCCGCGGCGACACCGGTGACGGCGTGGGCGCCCTCGGTCAGGGTGCCGGTCTTGTCAAAGAGCACCACGTCGATGGCCCGCATCTTCTCCAGGGCCATCCGGTCCTTGATCAGCAGCCCGGCCTTGGCGGCGCGTTCGGTGGAGATCGCGATCACCAGCGGGATGGCCAGGCCCAGGGCGTGCGGGCAGGCGATCACCAGCACGGTCACGGTGCGGGTGACCGCATCGGTGGGCTGACCGATCACGGTCCACACGATCGCGGTGATGATCGCCGCCCCCAGGGCGAACCAGAACAGCAACGCGGCGGCCCGGTCCGCCAACGCCTGGGCCCGGGAGGAGGACTCCTGGGCGTCGGCGACCATCCGCTGGATCCCGGCCAGAGCGGTGTCGGCGCCGACGGCCTCGATGCGCACCCGCACGGTGTTGTCGGTGGCCACGGTCCCGGCCACCACCCGCTCCCCGACGGTGCGGGCCACGGCCCGGGATTCGCCGGTGATCATCGACTCGTCGAACTCCGCGGCGCCTTCCAGGATGGTGCCGTCGGCCGGCACGCGGGCCCCGGAGCGCACCAACACGGTGTCCCCGACCGCCAGCTCGCCGACGGGCACGGTCACGGTGTCTCCGTCCACGATCTTCTCGGCCTTCTCCGGCAGCAGCGCGGCCAGGGCGTCCAGGGCGGAGGATGCCGCGCCGAGGGCGCGCATCTCCATCCAGTGCCCCAGCAGCATGATGGTCACCAGCAGGGCCAGTTCCCACCAGAAGTCCAGCATCAGGTCCCCGATGCCCAGGGAGGTGATCCAGGAGGCGACGAAGGCCACGGTGATGGCCATCGCGATCAGCAGCATCATCCCCGGCTGGCGGGAGCGCACCTCGGTGAGTCCGCCCTTGAGGAAGGGGGCGCCGCCGTAGAGGTAGATCACGGTGCCCAGCACCGGGGCGATCCACGCCGAACCGGGGAACTCAGGGACGTGGTAGCCCAGCAGTTGTCCGACCATGTGGCTGAAGAACACCACCGGGAGTGACAGCACCAGCGAGACCCAGAACCGGTTCTTGAACATCGCGGTGGAATGCCCGGCGTGCTTGCCGTGGTCATGGACCTGGTGCTCCTCGTCCAGGGCCGAGTGGGCGTGGCCCTGGGGCATGGCCTGCCCGTGGGTGGCCGCGTCCGCGGGGTGGTGGGCGGCATGGTCGGTGTGGTTGGCGTGGCCGGCGTGGGGGTTCGGGTCTGGGTGTTCGGCGGTCTGGTCGGTGGGGTGATCGTGGTGGTGCGGGGTACTCATGGTGTTCCTTCTGCTCGGCGGTCTGTTCGGCGACCGGCTCGGCGGTGGGGCGCCGACCTCGAGGGGATGGGTCGGTTAGATCCGGACGCGGTAGCCGGCCGCTTCGATGGCCGTCCGCACGGAGTCCGCGGAGGCGGGCCCGGTCACGGTGACGGGGGAGGCCCCGCCGGCGACCAGTTCGACCCGGACATCGTCCACCCCGTCCAGGGCGCTCACGGCCTCGGCGACGGAGCCCACGCAGTGTCCGCAGGTCATGCCCTCCACCTGGTAGGTCGCGTCGCCGGCGCTCGTCCCGGTTGGGTCGGCACTCTGGCGCCCGGCGGGGGCGGTGGCGTCGGCGGCTGGGGCGCAGCACGAGCAGCCGTTGGTGGCCCCCGGCAGCGGGGTGCGGGCGGATTCGGTCATGACGGTCTCCTTCAGGTCTGAGGGCGGCGCCGGATGGCGCCTGTCCTCTTGGTATATACCCCCCGGGGGTATAATTCAAGGGGTGGAGCGCCAGTGTTCACGGTGGATAAACGGGTGCGCCGGTAGGTGGGCTGGTCGGGGGGCTGCTTGGTGGGCAGGTCGATGGTGAACGTCGCCCCGGCCGTGGTGGAGGTGGCGCTCAGGGTGCCGCCGTGGGCCTGGATGAGAGCTCGGGAGATGGCCAGGCCGACCCCGGAGCCGCCGTGGTCACGGTCGCGGGCGGTGTCCCCGCGGTAGAAGCGTTCGAAGACGTGCGGCAGGTGCTCGGGAGAGATCCCCTCCCCGGTGTCGGTGACGCTGAGCGTGACCCCGGACGGGCTTTGTCGGGCCTCGAGGGTGACCCGGCCCCCGGCCGGGGTGTGGCGCAGGGCGTTGGTGAGCAGGTTGCCCAGGACCTGGCCCATGCGCTGGCGGTCCACGTCCACGGCCAGGCCCGGATCGGCGTCCATGGTCAGGGCCACGCCCTTGGTGGCGTAGGCCTCCTTGTGGGCCTCGGTCGCGGCATGCAGCAGCCCGCTGACCCCTTGGGGGCTGCGGTCCAGTTCGATCCGGCCCTCCTCGGCGCGGGAGACGTCGTTGATGTCCTCCACCAGCCGGGTCAACCGGGCCAGCTGCTCGCCCATCAGCTCACCGGTGGGCTCGTCCCAGTGGGACACCCCGTCTTGCAGGGCCTCGTGGTAGACGGTCAGCACGGAGACGGGGGTGCGCAGCTCGTGGGCCAGGTCCGAGAGCATCCGTCGACGGGTGTCCTCGGTGCGCTGAAGCCGCGCGGCCATGGTGTTGAAAGACCCTGCCAGCTCCTCCACCTCGGTGCCGGCGCCCATGGCCGGCACGCGGGTGTCGTACCGTCCACCAGCCATGGCCTTGGCCGCCTGGGTCAGGGCGTTGATCGGACTCTGGATCCGGCGGGCGACATGCCAGGTCAATGCCAGACAACAGATCAAGGCCGTGGCCAGGGCCACGCCCAGGGTCCAGAAATTGGCGTCCCGGTAGGCCTGCTCCACGTGCAGCACCTGGGCTGCATCGTGTCCGGCCCCGGCCTGTTCCAGGTGCTCGTGGAACAGTGGTGGGCCGGCCAGGGAGGCCACCACCACCGCGGCCAGCACGCTGGCCCCCACCACCAGCAGCTGGGCGAGGAAGAACCGGGCCGCTAATCCTTGGTAGCGCCGCCGGCCGGTCATTGCTCCGCCATCCGGTAGCCGACCCCGCGGACGGTGTCGATATAGCGGGCCGGGTCCGCGTCGAGCTTGCGGCGCAGGTTCTTGATGTGCACGTCCACGAGCCGTTCATCGCCCACCCAGGCCGGGTCCCAGACGATATCGATCAGCTGGCGCCGGGAGAAGGCCTGGTGCGGGCGCCCCGACAAGGCGGCCAGCAGGTCGAACTCCGTGCGTGTTAGTTGCACCACCTGGCCCGACACGCGGGCCTCGTGGGCGGCCAGGTCGACGACCAGGTCACCGCAGACCCGTTCCGGTTCGGGGGCTGACACCGTTGTGCGCGGCCGGCGCATGACCGCCCCCACCCGGGCGACCAGCTCCCGGACGCTGAAGGGTTTGGTGATGTAGTCATCGGCCCCCACCGCCAATCCCTCCAACCGGTGGTGCTCATCGCCGCGGGCGGTGAGCATCAGCACATAGCACTCGGAGAAGGCCCGCACCCGCCGGCACACCTCGATCCCGTCCAGCCCGGGCAGGCCCAGGTCCAGGACCATCACGTCGGGCTCGTGAACCCGGGCGGCCTGCACTGCGGCCGGGCCGGTGTGGGTGAGGGCCACCTCGTAGCCGGCCCGCTCCAGGTAGGTGGCCACCATGCGCGCCAGCGGCTTCTCGTCATCGACCACCACCACCCGGCCGGCCGCCGGACCAGTCCCAGTGTCAGTCCCAGTGCCAGAGTTCATGGGTCCAGTCTCGCTCTGTCTCGCGCCCCGGCGGCTCAGAACGGTGCCGGGGCGGGGAATCTTCATCGAATCTTCAAGGCAAACCGCCCCATCCCGGCGCGTCACCGGCCGACAATGGTAAAAGCCCCGCCTTTTGGCCCGGGGCGGAAAGGCTCCATGACCCCCCTGACCCGCAGAACCCTGATCGCCGGCGGGCTGACCCTGCTCGGCGCTGGCACCCTCACCGCCTGCGCCGCGCCGAACCCCGCGACATCCCCGGCGGCCGGCACCGGCACGCAGGGCACCGGCACGGCCATCACCCACGTCCATGCCCTCACCCGGGACCCCGAGTCCGGTGAGGTGCTGCTGGCCACCCACCAGGGCCTGTTCCGGCTCCAGGACGGGGAGCTGACCCAGGTCGGTCCGGTCGTGGACTTCATGGGTTTCACCCTGACTCCCGAGGGCCGCTACCTGGCCTCGGGTCACCCCGCGCCGCACACCGACCTGCCCGAGCCGCTGGGCCTGGCCGAGTCCACCGACCGGGGCCAGAGCTGGACGGTGCTCTCCCGCGGCGGCGCATCCGATTTCCACGCCCTGGCCGCCGGCCCGAACGGGGTCCTCGGCTTCGATGGGCAACTGCGCGCCAGCACCGACGGCCTCACCTGGCAGAGCCTTGAGATCCCCGTCGCCCCGGCATCGCTGGCGATCTCCCCCCAAACCGGGACCGTGCTGGCCACCACCGAAACCGGCATGTTGCGCTCGACCGACCACGGCGCGACCTGGACCACCCTGGACACCCCCCAGCTGATGCACCTGGTCGCCTGGGCCGATGACACCACCGCCGTGGGCGCCGGCACCGAAGGACACCTGCTGACCAGCACCGACGCCGGCGACACCTGGACCGCCAGCGACCGCCCGGTCGGCACGGCCACCGCCCTGGGAACGGGCATCACCGACGACGGGCAGACCGAAGCACTGCTGGTCGTCGGCTCGACCGTGCTGTCCACCACGGACGGCGGGAACACCACCGAATCGCTGCTGTGACCTCCTTGAAGCGCCCTGGATTCGTCGGAAACAGACGCACGTCGCGGGCGCTCATGCTGTGGCTTTGTGAGATAGATGGCGGCTTTCCTTCAGGATTAAATGGCGGCGCATGCTGTCCGCCCAGAAGCGTCGACGTCCACGGGGTCACTTAAATGCTCCGCTCGTGAGACAAGGGCCTCGGAGTCACGGGGCCTTGGCGAGTCCAGTAAGGATGGTTTGGGCCAGCG
>NZ_JAUNHR010000098.1 GCF_030523875.1 Micrococcus sp.
TGGCGATGTTGAGATGGGCGGGGCGCTGCCGGATCGTCGTGAGCTCCGAGACGACGTGGTAGGTCACGGCGAACAGGGCTGGGGCCGTGCCGAAGCCGACGGTCATGAGGGCAAGCGCCACCACGGGCTGGGTGACGAGCGTGGAGGCGAAGAGGCAGAGGCCGGCCACCAGGCCCGCCCCGCCCATCACGACGCCGCGGGCCACACGGGTCGGCACGCCGCGCAGGTCCAGGCGCTGCGTCAGGTTGCTGAGTCCGATGGTGGCGATGAAGCCCCATGCGGCCGGCAGTGCGATGAGCGAACCGGCGCCCTGCCGCGAGTAGCCGAGCACCGACTCGAAGTACGCCGGGCCCCACGAGGTGGCCAGCGCGAACGTCCAATAGCCCATGAAGGAGACGAAGACGGCGAAGAACCAGGTCGGGTTGAGGATCGTGCGGAAGAAGGGCACCGGTGCCTCATCGGACGCGGCCGCGGGGGCCTCGGCAGCCGGGGCCGATCCGGACGGCACCGTCGAGGCGGGGGCCTCGCTGGCCTCGATCGCGCGCTCGGCGGCGGCGGAGCTGTACGGCCCCTCCTTGCCGAGGAAGATCCAGGCGATCATCCACACCACGCCGATCCCGGACAGGGACAGGAAGGCCACCTTCCAGCCGAACGAGGCGAGGATCCAGGCCAGCACGGGCGCGAAGGCGACGATACCCAGGGTGACGCCGGCGGAGACGATTGCGGCCGGCGTCGCGCCCTTCTTGGCGGGGAACCACTTGTAGGTGGCGTGCATGGCCATGGGGGCGTACGGGCCCTCGCCCGCGCCCAGCAGCAGGCGGGAGACCCACAGCGCCGGCAGGGTCGCGAAGATCGCCACGGGCAGGTTAGAGACTGCCCAGAGGCCGCACATCGCCAGGATCATCCAGCGGGCGGGCAGCTTCGTGGAGAACGGGGCCACCACGAGCTGGGCCACCAGGAACGCCAGGAACATGCCGCTGTTGACCAGTCCGAACTGCTGGGGCGAGATCCCCAGGTCCTGCATGATCGGGATGGCGGCCAGGCCGATCACAGCCTTGTCCGCCCAGTTCACCATCATGAGGAACAGGAGCATGAGGGTGATGGTCCAGGCGGTGCGGCGCCGCTTGGCGGGGGACCAGGCCGCGGGGTCCTTGGCGGTGTCGTCGTGCACCGGCGCGGGGAGGACAGTGGACATGGGGTCTCCTGGCTGAGAGAGGGGGATGGGGAGGGGGTCAGGCGGTTGCCGGGGTGAGGCGCAGCGGCAGGGAGGAGAACCCGCGGAGCACGTTGTGGATCCACGGCTCGGGCTCGCCGGCCAGTTCGATGGCCTCGAAGTGCTCGGCCATGAAGGTCAGGAGCAGCTCGATCTCGAGACGGGCGATCGGCTGGCCGACGCACTGGTGCAGGCCCATGCCGAAGGCCACGTGGCCGGAGGCGGAGCGGTCCAGGTCGAAGACGTCCGCGTCCGGGCCCCACTTCTCGGGGTCGCGGTTGGCGGCGCCCAGGAACACCATGATCTTGGCGTCCTTCTGGACGGGCACGCCCTCGATCTCGGTGTCCACCGCCACGGTGCGGTGGAACTTCTGGAACGGGGACTCCAGGCGCAGGGCCTCGTCCACCGCGAACTTCGCCAGCTGCGGTTGCTCGCGGAGCTTCGCCCAGGCCTCAGGGCTCTGGGCCAGGGCGTAGAGGGTGTTGCCGGAGCCGAAGATCGTGGTGTCCACGCCGGCGCTCAGCAGGGCGCGGATCAGGAGGGTGGCCTGTTCGGGGGCGATGTCCCCGCGGTCCGCCACGGCCCAGATCTCTGCGCCCAACCCCTCGGCTGCGAGGTTCTTGCGATCGCATGAGTCCATGACCCACGCGGCGACCTTCTCGCCCTCCTCGAACGCGGCGTCGCGGATCTCGTTCTCCGCGCCGAAGGCGTTGAACACCATGGATCCGTAGGGCAGCAGGTTCTCGCGGCCGGTGGGGCGCAGGCCCACAGCGTCCGGGAAGACCTTCAGGGGGAACGGCTCGGCGATGTCCTTGATGCCGTCCACCTCGGTGCGACCGCGCAGGGACTCCACATGGTGCTGCGCCGGCCGGGTGAACTCCTGGCGCAGCTGACGCATCTTGGAGGGGTTGATGACCCCGGTCAGGCCGCGGCGCATCACGGTGTGGGTGGGCGGATCGGACTCGAGGATCGACGGCGGGCGCCACTCGGGGTCCTTGCGGATGTCGTTCGGGCCGGCGCCACCACCGGAGATGTAGGTCTCGAAGTCGGTCAGGACCTCGTGCACCCACTCGTAGCGGGCGACGCCGTAGCAGCCGTACTTCTCCAGCCAGAACACGGGGCCCAGCTCGCGCAGGGCGGTGTTCAGGGGCGTGGGGTCGGCGATGTTCTCGATGCTGAACGGGTCCAGGTCCGTGATGGGGACGCCGGCGGTGGGGGCGGGCATGTGTTCCTCCTGGGGTGAGTGCGGTGCGAGGGGGCGTGAGGACGCGCTCACAGGTCGAGCTGGAGCTTGGGACAGGTGGCCGCGGCGCGGGAGACGCAGACCATCATCGAGCGGTGGTCCGCCTTGTCCTCGGTGGAGAGCACGGCATCGCGGTGGTCCGCCTCACCGGAGACGATGTCCGTCTCGCACGTGCCGCACACGCCGGCCCGGCACGAGGACAGGACGCGCACGCCCACGTCCTCGAGCGCCTCGAGGACCGTCTGGTCAGGCTGGACGGTGACGGTCGTGCCGGTGCGCATCAACTCCACCTCGAACGGCTCGGTGGCGGCGCCGCTGTCGAGGGCGGAGGCCACGAATCGCTCGGTGTGCAGCACGCCCGGCGGCCAGCCGCGGGCCCAGTCCTCGAGCGCGGCGAGCAGCGGCTCCGGGCCGCATGCGTAGACGAGCATCTTGGCCCGGGGGATCCCCATGAACCGCTCGAGGTCGATCCGGCCCGTCTCGTCCTCGGGGAAGGCGTGGATGCGCTCGCCGTACCGCTCCACGAGCTCGTCGAGATAGGCCATGGAGGAGCGGGAGCGGCCGCCGTACACCAGCGTCCACTCGCGGCCGGCCGCCTCGGCGGCCTCGATCATCGGCAGGATCGGGGTGATGCCGATGCCGCCGGCGATGAACATGTACCGCCGGGAGTCCACGAGCGGGAAGTTGTTGCGCGGACGGGAGATCGTGATCGTGTCCCCCTCTCGCAGGCCCTCGTGCACCCACTGGGAGCCGCCGCGGCTGGTGGGCGTGTGCAGCACGCTCACGGCCAGCGTGTCCCGCTCGGACCGGGAGGAGCACACGGAGTACTGGCGCACGTGCTCGGGCATCACGACGTCCACGTGCGCGCCCGGGTCCCACGCGGGGAACGGCTCCCCGTCGATGCGCCGGAACGTCAGACGGCGCACACCGTCGGCGACCGGGTCGATCCGCTCGACGAGGACCTCGAGGGAGCTGCCGTCGACGGTCGGGGAGGGGAGGGTCGAGGTGGGGGTCATGGCGTTCCTTCCGGTGCGGGGGAGGGCCGGGGTCAGGCGGTGTGGGAGCGGACGGCGGCGAGGCCGCCGTCGACGCGGATGTCCGTGCCGTTCACCCAGCGGGCCTGGTCGGAGACCAGGAAGAGGACCACGCCGGCGATGTCCGCCGGCTCGCCGAAGCGGCCGAGGGCCTCGGCGGCGGAGTCGACCCTGCCGCGGCCGTGGTCCTTCTTGAAGTCCTCGAGGATGGGCGTGCTGACGGGGCCGGGGCTGACGGAGACCACGCGCACGCCCTGGGGGACGAGCTCGGCGGCGAGGTGCTCCGTGAGGAACCGCACGGCCTGCTTCGAGCGCAGGTAGGACTGGCCCTCCACGAGCTCGTCGGCGCGGTCCAGCACCGCGTCCACGTCCTCGGCCAGGGCGATCGGGCGGAGGGGCTCGACGACGGAGCGCCAGTCGTCGGCGACGTTCGAGGCGAGGTTGACCACGACGCCGCCGCGCGTGATCCGGGGGGCGACCGCGCGGGTCAGCTCGCGCAGGCCGAAGACGTTGACGGCGAGCACCACGCGCGCCGGGGCCGTGCCGGGCACGCCGGCGATGTTCACCAGGCCGGCCACCTGCTCGGGCAGCGCGGCCACGGCGGAGGCCACGCCCTCGGGGGAGGAGAGGTCGGCGGTGACGAACTCGCCGTCGAAGTCCGGGGCCGGGTTGCGGTCCAGGCCGATAAGCGTGTGCCCGGCCGCGCGCAGGACCCGGGCGGTCTCGGCCCCGATGCCGGAGGAGACTCCCGTGACGACGAGGGGGAGGTCGGTGGCGGTCATGGCGTGCCTCGTTCCTGTGGGGATGCGGACGGTCGAGACGAGTATGAGCACGGTCACACCGTCGGCCGGTCTGGAAGTCCCGCTGAGCGGAACCATGCCGTGGTCCACATCACGTGCCGGGACATGCTGGGATCCGCATCCGCCCGACGGACCTGAACCGGAGGACCCCCGTGAGCCGCACCTACACCGTGTACGACCCCGCCACCCTCGAGCCGGTGGGCGAGGCGCCGCAGCACACCGCCGCCGACGTCGACGAGCGCGTCCGCGCCGCCCGTGCCGCCCTGGGCGGCTGGGCCGCCGACGAGCCCGCCCGCCGCGCCGCCCTGCGTGCGTGCGCCGAGGCGATCCGCGCGGAGTCCGCCGCCCTCGGGGAGCTGATGTCCCGCGAGCAGGGCAAGCCGAGGCGCGAGGCCGAGGGCGAGTTCCTCGTGGGCGCCGGGATGCTGGACTACTACGCGGACCTCGACTGGGAGGCCAGCACCCGTCTGCCGGACCGCGAGGGCCGCTCGGTGCGCGTGGACCGCCTGCCCGTGGGCGTCGTCGGCACCATCACGCCGTGGAACTACCCCATCTCGCTGCTGCTCGTGAAGCTCGCCCCGGCCCTCGCCGCCGGCTGCACCGTGGTCTCCAAGCCCTCTCCGAGCACCCCGCTCTCCACCATCGCGCTCGTGGACCTCATGGCCCGTCACCTCCCGGAGGGCGTCCTGCAGTGGGCCACCTCGAGCGACCGCACCGTGAACGTGGCCCTGGCCGAGCACCCCCTGGTCCGCAAGATCTCCTTCACCGGCTCCACGGACGTGGGCACCCGGATCCTGGCCCAGACCGCGCCCCTGGCCAAGCGGATCACCATGGAGCTGGGCGGCAACGACCCGGCGATCGTCCTCGACGACGCCGACCCGGCCTTCACCGGCGCCGCCCTCGCGGCCTCGGCGTTCCGCAACGCCGGGCAGGTGTGCATGGCCGCCAAGCGCGTGTACGTGCCCCGCTCCCTGGCCGATCAGGTCGTCGAGTCCCTCGCGGCCGCCGCGGAGGCGTTCGTCCTGGGCCGCGGCGTGGAGGAGGCCACCACGATGGGCCCGATGCACAACGCCGCCCAGCTGGAGACCGTCTCCGAGCTCGTGGACGACGCGCTCTCCCGCGGCGGACGCCGGGTGGCCGGCGGCGGCCGCGGTTGCGACCTCCCCGGGCACTTCATGGCCCCCACGGTGGTCACCGGGCTCGACGACGACGCCGCCCTGGTCTCCGACGAGCAGTTCGGCGCTGCCCTGCCCGTGGTGGTCTACGAGGACCTGGAAGCCCTGGTGCGCCGCCTCAACGACCAGCCCTGGGGTCTCGGCGCCTCCGTGTGGTCGCCGGACCTCGAGCGTGCCGACGCGGTCGCCCGCACGGTGGAGGCCGGGACCGTCTGGATCAACCAGCACACCCGCGTGGAGCAGGACGCCCCGTTCGGCGGCTGGCGCCTGTCCGGCGTCGGCCGGGAGCGCGGCCCGTGGGGCCTGGAGCACTACCAGGAGCTGCGCACGGTGAACGCCATGGCCCACGGGGGCGCGGCGTGAGCGCCGGGGTCGACCTGGCGGCCCACACGGGGCTGTCCGTGGTCACCCTCGGGGTGGCGGCCGGGCCCGCGGTCCGCGGGCCGGAGAACGGGATCGCGACCGCCGTCGTGGTGGACGGTGAGTTCTACTTGGTGGACTTCGGGATCGGCTGCACACGCGCCGCCGTGGAGACCGGCCTCGTGGGACGGGGTCTGAAGGCCGCCTTCATCACCCACCTGCACTCGGACCACGTGGCCGAGCTGCCCGCCTACCTGCTGTTCAACTGGGGGCGTCCCGTGGAGGGGTTCGAAACCCGCGTGCCGATCGTGGGCCCCGCCGCGGACGTGGACCGCGCCGGCGGCACCCTGGCCGGCTCCGCCGAGATGCTCGACCGGCTGCTGCGCGCCTACTCCTACGACATCGACATCCGCCAGACGGACGAGGCCCGTCCTCCGCTCGGCGACCTGGTGGAGATGCGGGAGATCGTCCGCCGGGACGACGTCCACACGGTGTACGAGGACGAGGCGGTCCGCGTCAGCGCCGTGCGGGTGGACCACCCGCCCGTCACGGACGCGTACGCGTTCCGCTTCGACACCCCGTACGGATCCGTGACCCTGTCCGGGGACACCGCCCGCTGCCCCGCGCTCGCGGATCTGGCCGCGGGCACGGACGTGCTGGTGCATGAGGCCGTCAACGTGGACTTCTACCGCGAGGCCGGCTTCTCCGGTCCCTTCCTCGAGCATCAGAAGGCCTCCCACACCCACCCGGCCGACGCCGGCGCGGTGGCGCAGGAGGCCGGCGCGGGACACCTGGTCCTCTCCCACCTGGCCGGTCGTGCCGAGCCGGCGTGGTGGCACGACCAGGCCGCCTCCGCGTTCGACGGGCCCGTTACCGTGGCCACCTCGAAGCAGGTGGTCCGGGTGGGCGGCCCGCAGGGGTGACGGCGAGCCCGGCTCAGCCCCGCAGGCGGCGGGCCAGCCACTCCACGCCGAGGGCGTAGCCGTC
>NZ_JAUNHR010000099.1 GCF_030523875.1 Micrococcus sp.
GTAGCCCACCAGGGTGGGCACGCGGCCGACGGCCTCGTCCTCCCCCTCGGCGGCGGCGACCTCGAAGGTCACCAGGGGCGCGCCGACGTCGAGCGTGGTGCCCTCGTCCGCGTGCAGCTCGGCGACCGTGCCCTCGAACGGGCTGGACACCTCGACGACGGCCTTGGCCGTCTCCACCTCCGCGAGGATCTGGTTCACCGCGACGGCGTCGCCCGCGCTGACGCGCCAGGCCACCACCTCGGACTCGGTGAGGCCCTCGCCCAGGTCGGGCAGTCGGAAGACCTTCGTGGCCATCAGCGGGCCCCCTTCCCCGCGGCGTGCTCGGCGAGGAACTGCTCGGCGGTCTGCGGCGCCGCGAAGGCGTCCACGGAGTCGAGCGCGTTCGGCCGGCCCATCACGCGGTCGATGCCGTCCAGGACGCGGTCCAGGTCCGGCAGGTGCACGTGCTCGAGCTTGGCGGGCGGGTACGGGATGTCCAGCCCGGTCACCCGCACGGGCGGGGCCTCGAGCCAGTGGAAGGCGCGCTCGGCCACGGTGGCCACGAGCTCCGCGCCGAGCCCGCCGGTGCGGGAGGCCTCGTGGGCCACCACCAGGCGGCCCGTGCGGCGCACCGAGGACTCGACCAGGCCGGTGTCCAGCGGGGAGAGGCTGCGCAGGTCGATCAGCTCGACCTCCACGCCCTCCTCGGCGGCCACCTCGGCGGCCTGCAGCGCGGTGCGCACCATGGGCCCGTAGGCCACGAGGGTGACGTGCGCGCCCGGGCGCAGGACCGCCCCGGTGGCCAGCGGCCGCGGGACGGCCTCGAGGTCGACCTCGCCCTTGTCGTGGTAGCGGCGCTTGGGCTCGAGGTAGATCACGGGGTCGTCCGAGGCGACCGCCGCGCGGATCATGTCGTACCCCTCCTGCGGGGAGGACGGCGAGACCACGCGCAGGCCCGGGGTGTGCAGGAAGTACGCCTCGGGCGACTCCGAGTGGTGCTCCGGCGAGCCGATGCCACCGCCGAACGGGATGCGCACGGTCACGGGCATGGGCACGCGGCCCTGCGTGCGGGCGCGCAGCTTGGCCAGGTTCGCCACGATCTGGTCGAAGGCCGGGTAGACGAACCCGTCGAACTGGATCTCCACCACGGGCCGGTAGCCGCGCATGGCCAGGCCCACGGCCGTGCCCACGATCCCGGACTCCGCGAGCGGGGTGTCCACCACGCGCTCGGGGCCGAACTCCTCCTGCAGGCCGTCCGTGATGCGGAAGACGCCGCCCAGGGCGCCGATGTCCTCGCCCATCAGCAGGACCTTCGGGTCGTCCGCCAGGGCCCGGTGCAGGCCGCGGTTGATCGCGCGGCCGAACGTCATGCGCTCGCTCACGCCTCCTCACCGCCCTCGAACTGCGCCAGGTGCAGGGCCAGCTCGCGCCGCTGGCGCTCGAGCTCCTGGTGCGGCTCCGCGTACACGTGCTCGAACAACGTCTCGGGCCCGGCCTCGATGAGCCGGGCCAGCGCGGCCCGCACGTCCGCGGCCAGGGCGTCGGCCGCCGTCGCCGACTCCGCCCGCACCGCCTCGACGTCCGCACCGAGGGAGGCCAGGTGGGCCTCCAGCCGGTCGATCGGGTCGCGCCGCCGCCACGCCTCGAGCTCCTCGGGCGCCTGGTAGCGCGTGGGGTCGTCGGCCGTGGTGTGCGGACCCATGCGGTAGGTGACCGTCTCGATGAAGGTCGGGCCCCCGCCGGCGGCCGCGCGCTCCACCGCGCGCCGCGTGGCGGCGAGCACGGCCAGGACGTCGTTGCCGTCCACGCGCAGGGAGGGGATGCCGAAGCCCCACGGGCGGTCCGCGATGTGCCGCCGGCTCTGCAGGCGCACCGGCTCGGAGATCGCCCAGTGGTTGTTCTGGCAGAAGAAGACCACCGGCGCCTGGTAGGAGGCGGCGAAGATCATGGCCTCGTTGACGTCGCCCTGGCTCGTGGCGCCGTCGCCGAAGTAGACGATCGTGGCGGCGTCGGAGCGGTCCCGGCTCACGCCCATGGCGTACCCGACGGCGTGGAGCGCCTGCGCGCCGATGATGATCTGCTGGGTGGCCACGCCGGTGGCCTTCGGATCCCAGCCGGAGAACGTGGACCCGCGCCACACGCGCAGCAGGTCCAGTGCCTCCACGCCGCGCAGCAGGGCCACCCCGTTCTCGCGGTAGGAGGGGAACACGAAGTCGTCCCCTCGGAGGGCCAGCGCGGAGCCCACCTGGGAGGCCTCCTGGCCCAGCAGCGGCGGCCACAGCGCCAGCTCGCCCTGGCGCTGCAGGTGCGTGGCCTCGGTGTCCAGGCGACGGATGACCGTCATGTCCCGGTGCAGACGGGCCAGCACGGCCTCGTCCACGTCCCCCAGCCACGGGTCCAGCTCCGGCTCGGCGTGGCGGACGCCCGCGGCGTCCAGCACCTGGAGCTGGTCGGGCGGGGCGGTGGGCGGAGAGGAGGCCTCGGCGCTCAGGTCGACGTCGGTCATGCTTCGGTCCTTCCGGTGGTCGCCCCCGGGTGCGGGGCGAGACGGTCACGCGCCGACGGGATGGCGCCGGGCGCACTGACTGTGATTCTAATCACGGGCGAGAGGGCCGTGTCAGCCCGTCCTCACGTCCACCCGGCGCCGCCCCGCACGGGGACCGCCCCGGCCCCGGCCGCGGGCTCAGCCGCGGCGCAGCAGGACGTCGACCGCGGCGTCCAGGTAGGCGTCCACCTGGGCCTCGTCGTAGCCCTCGCGGCCGGAGGCCGAGCCGAACGACGCGCGGCGCACCTCGTCCGCGGTGAGGTCGCCGTCGCCGTCGAGGGCGTCCCGCAGGCGGTCCAGGAGGGCGTCCACCTGGTCCACGTCGTACCCCTGGGCGTCGTCCGAGGAGGGACGGCGGAAGCGCTCGGCCGGTGCGCGGTCCGCGCGGGCCACCAGCTCACGGCTGTCCTCCGCGAGGGCGGCGGACCACGACTCGTCGCCCTGGAAGGACTCCCGCTCGCGGGCGGTGAGCACCTCCTCGAGGCGGTCCAGCTCGTCGTCCACCTGATCCGCGGCGTAGCCGCCCTCGACGGTGGCGAACCGGGCCTGGCGGACGTCCTCGGCCGTGAGGGAGCCCTCGCCGCGCTCGGCGCGGCGCGCGCGCTCGAGGAAGGCGTCCACGTGGCTGGGCTCGTAGCCGATCTCGTCCGACTCGACGTGGTCGAAGCTGGCGGCGTCGTGGGAGGTGGTCATGGGCGTCTCCTGAGCGGATCGGGCCCCGGTCCGGGGCGCGGGGTGGTGGGGTCAGAGCAGGGGCAGCGCGAGGACCGTGTAGGCCACGGGCGCCGCGAAGACCAGGGAGTCCAGTCGGTCCATGATGCCGCCGTGCCCGGGCAGGGCGGAGGACATGTCCTTGATGCCGAGCTCGCGCTTGACCATGGACTCGGAGAAGTCGCCGGCGGTGGCCGCGGCCACGGTGGCCGCGCCGAGCAGCGCGCCCGACCACCACGGCTGGCCGACCAGCACGGGCACCAGCACGGAGCCGACGGCGACCGAGCCGGCGAGGGAGCCCAGGGCCCCCTCCCACGACTTCTTGGGGCTGATGCGCGGGGCGATGGGGGTGCGGCCCCAGCGGTAGCCCACGATGTAGCCGAACGTGTCGTTCGAGACGACCATGAGCAGCAGGCACGCCACCATGAGGTTGCCTCGCGGCTGGTCCAGCAGGGCCACCGCGAAGGACAGCAGGAAGGGCGCCCACAGGAGCACGAAGACGCCGGCCAGCATGAACTGGCCGGTGGGCCGCCGCCGCGTGGCCGACGTCCACCCGCACATCAGCAGGATCGAGGCCACGAGGGCCAGGAAGAGCGCGGGGATGCCCCCGGTCCACGCCGCCAGGGGCATGGCGGCCGCCCCGATCCACAGGGGCGGGCGGGGCACGTCCATGCCGATCTGCCGCACGGCGACGGCGATCTCGCCGACCCCGCCGATCAGCAGGGCCACGACCAGGAGCACCAGCAGCCAGGGCAGCCAGACGAGGCCGACGAGGGCCGTCAGCAGCAGACCGACCCCCACGAGGACGGCGGACTTGAGGTCACGGCCGCCGCGTGGGGGCGCGGGGGTCTGCACGGAGGACGTCATGGTCGAGCGTCGGGAGCTGCCCGGAGGCTCAGACCTCGAGGAGCTCGGCCTCCTTCTTCTTGGCCATCTCCTCGATGGTGTCGGTGTGCTTCTTGGTCATGGCGTCGAGCTCCTTCTCGCCGCGCGTGCCCTCGTCCTCGCCGACCTCGCCGTCCTTGACGGCCCGGTCGATGGCCTCCTTGGCCTTGCGACGGGCGTTGCGCACGGAGACCTTGTGCTCCTCGGCCTTGTTCTTGACGAGCTTCACGTACTCCTTGCGGCGCTCCTCGGTGAGCTCCGGCATCACCACGCGGATGACCTTGCCGTCGTTGGACGGGTTGGCGCCGACCTCGGACTCGGACAGGGCCTTCTCGATGTTGCGCAGGGCGGACACGTCGAAGGGGGTGATGAGCAGGGTGCGGGCGTCCGTGGTGGTGAAGGAGGCCAGCTGCTGCAGCGGGGTCATCGCGCCGTAGTAGTCCACCATCACCTTCGAGTACAGGCCCGGGTTCGCACGACCGGTCCGCACGGACGCGAAGTCCTCGCGGGTGGCGTCGATGGTGCGGTCCATCTGCTCCTGGGCGGACTTCAGGGTGTCCTGGATCACGATCTCTCCTCGGTGGGGGTTTCAGGTCTGCGCCCATCCTACGTGGACGGGCCGGTCGGGGCCGGGGCGGCGGCGCCGCCGGCGGCTCAGGGGGTGACGGACGTGCCGATCGGCTCTCCGAGCAGGGCGCGGGTCACGTTGCCCGGGCCCTCCATGCCGAACACGCGCATGCTCAGGCCGTTGTCCTTGCACATGGTCATGGCGGTCAGGTCCATCACGCGGATGTCGCGGCGCAGGGCGTCGTCGTAGGTGAGGTGGTCCAGTCGCTGCGCGTCCGGGTCCTTCTTGGGGTCCGCGGTGTAGACGCCGTCCACACCGGACTTGGCCATCAGGACCTCGTCCGCGCCCACCTCGAGGGCGCGCTGGGCGGCCACGGTGTCCGTGGAGAAGTACGGCAGGCCGGTGCCGGCGCCGAACACCACCACGCGTCCCTTCTGCATGTGCCGGATGGCGCGCAGCGGGATGTAGGACTCGGCCACCTGCTCCATGTGGATCGCGGACTGCACGCGGGTGGAGACGCCGGCCTGGATGAGGAAGTCCTGCAGGGCCAGGCAGTTCATCACGGTGCCGAGCATGCCCATGTAGTCCGCCCGACGGCGGTCCATGCCGTTCTCGGACAGCTCCGCGCCGCGGAAGAAGTTGCCGCCGCCCACCACGATCGCGATCTCCACGCGCTCCGCGGCGGCGGCGATCTGCTCGGCGATCCCGCTGACGGTGTGCGGGTCCACGCCCACGGCGCCGCCGCCGAACACCTCGCCCGAGAGCTTGAGCAGCACCCGCCGGCGGCCGGTGTCCTCGGAGTCGACGGACGGGGTCGCAGGGTGCGGGGTGATGCTCATGGGTGCTGACGCTCCTCGGGCTCGCGGACGGCGTGCACCGGGAGGCCGGCGCCGCTGGGGTCGCCGTCGATCCTACCGGCCCCACCCCCGACCGACGACGACGCCCCGCCCCCTCCGAACGGGAGGGGACGGGGCGTCGTCGTGCGGGCACGGGGCGGGGCCCCGCGGCCGCGGAGGGGTCAGTTGCCCACGCGGAAGCGCGCGAAGCCGGTGACCTTGGTGCCGGCCTCGGAGGCGACCTTGCCCACGGTGGTCTTCGGGTCCTTCGCGAACGGCTGGTCCTCGAGGACGATCTCCTTGAAGAAGCCGGTCAGGCGGCCCTCGACGATCTTCGGCAGGGCCTGCTCCGGCTTGCCCTCGGCGCGCGCGGTCTCGTCGGCGATGCGACGCTCGTTCTCCACGGTCTCGGCCGGGACGTCCTCGCGGGAGAGGTAGGTCGGCGAGTACGCGGCGGTGTGCACGGCGATGTCGTGCGCGGCCGTCTTGGCCTCGGCGGAGCCGGCGTCCACGGCGAGCAGCACGCCCACCTGGGCCGGGAGGTCCTTGGAGGTCTTGTGCAGGTAGGCGTCCACGGTGGCGCCCTCGACGCGGGCGACGCGGCGCACGGCCACCTTCTCGCCCAGCAGCGCGCCCTCCTCGGTCACGTGGTCGCCCAGGGTGCGGCCCTCGTGCTCGGAGGCCAGCAGGGCGTCGACGTCGGCGGCGCCGGAGGCCACGGCGGCCTTCAGCACGACGTCGCCCAGGGTGATGAACTTCTCGGCCTTGGCCACGAAGTCGGTCTCGCAGTTGAGCTCGATCATCACGCCGACGCCGTTCTCCACGGTCGCGGCCACGAGGCCCTCGGCGGCGGAGCGGCCCTCGCGCTTGGTGGCGCCCTTGAGGCCCTTCACGCGGATGATCTCGATGGCCTTGTCGGCGTCGCCGTTGGCCTCGTCGAGCGCCTTCTTGACGTCCATCATGCCGGCGCCGGTGCGCTCGCGCAGGGCCTTGATGTCAGCAGCGGTGTAGTTCGCCATGCTCGTTCGGTCCTTCCCGATGTCTGGGGTCTAGCGGTGTCTGGGCGGGTCGGGCGGCGCGGGGGTCCCCCGCCCCGCCCGGCCCGGGGGCTCCCGCGGGGGCCGGGGCGGGCTCCGCCGCGGCCGGGGCGGCGGCGGCCTCGGCGGGCTGCCCGGCGGGCCGCGCCGCGGGCGGCTCGGCCTG
>NZ_JAUNHR010000013.1:0-13542 GCF_030523875.1 Micrococcus sp.
GCCCGGGCGGCCTCCTCGCGCTCGGCCTGCAGACGACGCTCGCCCCGCGCCTCGGTGAGCCGGTACAGCACCGGCACGAGCACCAGCGTGAGCACCGTGGAGGAGGCCAGGCCGCCCACCACGGCCACGGCCAGCGGCTGGGAGATGAACCCGCCCTGGCCGGTGATGCCCAGGGCCATCGGCAGCATGGCCAGCACGGTGGCCAGCGCGGTCATCACCACGGGGCGCACGCGGTTCAGGGCGCCCAGCTCGATCGCCTCGTCCAGCCCCAGGCCGCGGTGGCGCCGGTACTGGTTGATCAGGTCGATCAGCACGATCGCGTTGGTCACCACGATGCCGACCAGCATGAGCATGCCGATCAGCGTGGCCACACCCAGCGCCGTGCCGGTGAACAGCAGCGCCAGGAAGACGCCGGTGGCGGCGAACGGGATGGACACGAGCAGCACGAACGGCTGGCGCAGCGAGTTGAACGTCGCCACCATCACCACGTAGACCGCGGCGATCGCGGCCAGCAGCGCCAGGCCCAGGTCGCGGAACGTCTCCTGCTGCTGGGTGGCGGCGCCGCCCACGGTGGCGGTCACGCCGTCCGGCAGCTCCAGGCCCTCGACGACGTCGGACACCCGCCCGGCGACCGCGCCCAGGTCGTCCGAGGCCGGGGTCACGGTGACCTCCGCGGTGCGCTCGCCGTTCGAGGAGGTCACCTGGGACGGCACGTCCTCCTGGCTGACCTCGGCCAGCGTCTCGAGCGCCACCGGACCGGACGGGGTCTGGACCGGGACCTCCCGCAGCTGCTGCAGGCTGGTCACTGGGGAGGGGTCGCCGAGGCGGACGGTGAACTCCTCGAAGCCGAAGCGCACGTCCCCGATCGGCGCGGCCTGCAGGGCGGCGGCCACCTGGCCGGAGACCGCCTCCTCGGTGAGGCCCGCCTCGGCGGCGGCCTGCGTGTCCACGTCCACCTGGAACGTGGGACGCGTGCGCGCGGCCGCGGTGGAGACCTCACGGGCGCCCTCGACGCCGCGCAGCTGCGCCGCCACGGACTCCGCCGCGGCGTCCAGCGCCTCCGGGTCCGGGGCGGTGACCTGGACGGTCACGTCCTGCTCGCCGCTGGGGCCCTGCTGGGCGGAGACCTCCACGGTCCCCACGTCCTGCAGGGCCTCGAGGCGTCCGCGGACGCCGTCGCGCAGGGCCTCCTGGTCGGCGTCGGGGTCCGTGGTCACGGTGAACTGGGCCTCGTCCGAGGACTGGCCGCCGAAGCCGCCGAGGAAGCCGCCCGCGCTGCCCGCGGTGAACTGCACCGTATCCACGCCCTCGGTGGACAGGAGCACCTCCTCGATGCGCTCCGCGGCCCGCGAGGTGGTCTCGAGGGACGTGCCGGAGGGCTGCTGGGCCGTCACCACGAACGAGTTCTGCCCGGAGTCGCCGAGCAGGTTGGTCGGGATCAGCGGGATGAGCGCCGCGGTGCCGGCCAGCAGGGCCACGGAGGCCGCGAGGGTGGCCACGGCGTGGCGCTGGGTCCAGCGCAGCACCGGACGGTAGGCGCGCGCCAGGCGGTCGTCGGCCGCGCGCGGCCGGTCGGCCTCGCCCACGGCGTGCTCGGCGGTCCGCGGCGCGCGCAGGAACCACCAGCACAGCACCGGGACGATGGTCAGGGCCACCAGCAGGGACGCGAGCAGCGCGATCGTGGTGGTCACGGCGAAGGGCCGGAACAGCTCGCCGGCGAGCCCGCCCACGAACGCGATCGGCAGGAACACCGCCACCGAGACGAGGGTGGAGGCGGTGATGGCCGTGGCCACCTCGCCGGTGCCGGTGAGGATGGCGGTGCGCTTGTCCTCGCCCAGCCCCATGTGGCGGCGGATGTTCTCGACCACCACGATCGAGTCGTCCACCACGCGGCCGATCGAGATGGTCAGCGCGCCCAGGGTGAGCGTGTTGAGGGAGTAGCCGAAGGCCGCGACGCCGATCAGGGCGGTGAGCAGGGACAGCGGGATGGACACCGCGGTCACCAGGGTGGAGCGGGCCGAGAGCAGGAACACCGCGATCACGAGGACCGCCATGCCCAGGCCCAGCAGGCCCTCCACGAAGAGGGTGTCGATGGACTGCTCGATGAACGGGGCCTGGTCGAACACCACGGAGAGACGGGCCCCGTCCCCGGCCAGGGACTCGAGCTCCGGCAGGATCTCCTGCACGGCGGTGGAGACGGCCACGAGGTCCGCGTCCGGGGTCGCGGTGACGCTCACCGACAGCGTCTCGACGCCGTCGGTGCGGGTCACGGAGGCGGGGTCGGCGGCGCCGAGGGAGACCTCGGCGACGTCGCCGAGCCGCTGCGGCGCGGGCGCGGGAGCCCCGGGACCGCCCCCGCCGGCGTCGGCCGGGGCCGAGGCGGCGTCCTCGGCCGGGACCACCGTGACGGCCCGCAGGTCGTCCAGGTCCTCGACGGGCGCGCCCGCCTGGACGGGGTAGGTGACCTCGTCCGCGGTGACCTGGCCGATGGGGAACAGGCCCGCGTTCTCCTCGAGCGCGGTGGTGATGTCCTGGGCGGTGAGGCCCGCGGCGGCCAGGGCCGCCTGGTCCGGGACCACCGAGACGAACTCCTCGGTGCCGCCGATCACCTGGGCACCGCGCACCCCGTCCACCTTCTGCAGGCGGGGGACGAGCACGTCCTCGGCGCGGCGGCGCAGCTCGTTGAGGTCGGCGTCGCCGGAGAGGGCGAGGAAGACCACGGGGAAGTCGGAGACGGAGCCGGCGAACGACGTCGTCTCGGCCTCCTCCGGCAGCTGCGCCTGGAGGTTGGAGATCACGCGGTCCACCTGGGACCGGGCGCGGGTGAGGTCGGTGCCGTACTCGAACTCGAGCGTGACGCTGTTGAACGAGGACGCGGAGGTGGAGCGGGACGACTCGAGCCCCTCGACCGCCTGCAGGGCGGTCTCGAGGGGCTCGCCGACCTGGGCGTCCACCACCTCCGGGCTCGCGCCCGGATAGGTGGTGGACACCGAGATCACCGGCAGCTCGAGCGAGGGGATGAGCTCCCGCTTGAGCTGACCGGCGGAGAGGACGCCGAACACCGCGATGAACACGGTGACGAGCGCCACGAGCGCTCGCCGGGACAGGGAGGACCGAGCCAGCGCACCCATGGAGGGCTCAGCCGAGCTGGAGCGCGGCGTCGGTGGAGGCGCGCACGTCCGAGAGCAGCTGGGGATCGTCGTTGAGCGTGCGGCCCAGGGACGGGATGAGCTCCTTCAGGCGGGGCTCCCAGGCGGCGGACTTGGCCGGGAAGCAGCGCTCGAGCAGCGTCACCATGATCGGGGCCGCGGTGGAGGCGCCCGGGGAGGCGCCGAGCAGGCCGGCGATCGAGCCGTCGGCGTGGCTGACGACCTCGGTGCCGAACTGCAGCACGCCGCCGAACTTGCCCTTCTTCTTCATGACCTGCACGCGCTGGCCCGCGGTGATGAGCTCCCACTTCGAGCCGTCCGCGGAGGGGTAGAACTCCTGGAGGGTGTCCACCTTCTTCTCGTTCGACTTCAGCACCTCGGTGATCAGGTACTTGGTCAGGTCCATGTTGTCCTTGGCCACGTTCAGCATGGTGGGCAGGTTGTGCGGGCGCACGGACAGCGGCAGGTCAAGGTAGGAGCCGGACTTGAGGAAGTTCGTGGAGAAGCCGGCGTACGGGCCGAACAGCAGGGAGCGCTTGCCGTTGACGAAGCGGGTGTCCAGGTGCGGCACGGACATGGGCGGGGCGCCCACGGCGGCCTGGCCGTAGACCTTGGCCAGGTGGCGGTCCACCACGGCCTCGTCGGTGCAGCGCAGGAACTGGCCCGAGACGGGGAAGCCGCCGAAGCCCTTGATCTCCGGGATGCCGGAGTTCTGCAGCAGGCCCAGGGCGCCGCCGCCGGCGCCCACGAACACGAAGCGGGCGCGGTCGGTCACGGAGGTGCCGGCCGCCTTGTTCTTCACGGTGACCTCCCAGCGGCCGTCCGTGCCGCGCTCGAGGCCCGTCACCTTGTGGCCGAAGCGCACGTCGGCGCCGCCGGCGGACAGGGCGGTGACCAGCTGGCGGGTCAGGGCGCCGAAGTCCACGTCCGTGCCGGAGGCGACGCGCGAGGCGGCCACGCGCTCGTCGGCGCCGCGGCCGTCCATCAGCAGCGGGGCCCACTCGCCGATCACGGCGTGGTCCTCGGTGTGCTCCATGTCCGCGAACAGCGGCTCGGCGGACATCGCCTCGTAGCGCTTGCGGAGGTACTCGGCGTGGTCGTCCCCGCGCACGAAGGACATGTGGGGCAGGGGGTTGATGAAGCCCTTCGGGTCCTTCAGGACGCCCTCGGACACGAGGGAGGACCAGAACTGGCGGGAGATCCAGAACTGCTCGTTGATGCCCTTGGCCTTGGCGGTGTCCACGCGGCCGTCCTTGCCCATCGGCGAGTAGTTCAGCTCGCACAGGGCCGCGTGGCCGGTGCCCGCGTTGTTCCACGGGTCGGAGGACTCGAGGCCGGCCTGGTCGAGGCTCTCGTACAGGGCGATCGACCAGGTGGGCTCGAGCTTCTGCAGCATGACGCCGAGGGTGGCACTCATGACGCCGCCGCCGATCAGGACGACGTCGTGGGTGGTGGACGAGGGGGTGGGCACGGTCTGCTCCTGGTGCTCGACGGCGAGGACGGTGCACCGGCGGATCCCGTCCGGGCGGGTCTCACACGCCGGTGCCTCGGGGCTCCACTGTACTCCGCACGGGGGCCGCCGGACGTGTCCGCACACCCTGCGACCCGGGGGCGTCTCAGGCGCGCAGGGCGATGCGGTCGAAGGGCTCGTCGAGCTGCGGGGAGCTGGGATAGGAGCCCACCCGCGGGCCGGTGGCGAGCGCGGAGATGGGGTGGATCAGCGGCAGGGCCGGCAGGTCCAGCAGCAGGGCCCGGTGCGCCCGGCGGTGCAGCTCGCGGCGGCGCTCGTCGTCGGGCTCGGAGGCGGCGGCGTCGACGTCCTCGACCACCTGCGGGTTCAGGTAGCGGGTCTCGGCGCGCCCCGAGCGGGCGTACGGCTCGAGGAACGCGTGCGCGTCGCGGTAGAGGCCGTCCCGCCCGCGCAGGTGCAGGGCGCGCGAGCCGCGCTCGACCACGGCGCGCAGGTAGTCCTGCTCGGGGGGCACGGGCACGGGCCGCACCCGGATCCCGACGACGCCCAGGTCCTCGGCCACCATCGCCGCCACGCGCTCGGGCTCGGGCAGGCAGGGCCAGGCCGCCCCGGCGGGGTGCATCAGCTCGAGCGGCTCGCCGTCGTAGCCGGCCTGCTCGAGCAGCCGGGAGGCGCGCGCGGGGTCGATCTCGTAGCGGGGCCCCTCCTCGACGTCGACGCCGAGTGCGGGCGGGACCAGGCCGTCGGCGATCGCCGTGCCCTGCAGGAACACGTCGGAGCGGGCCAGCCGCGGACGGTCCACAGCGAAGGCCACCGCCTGGCGCAAGTAGAGCGAGGAGACCAGCGGGTGCTCGAGGTTGAAGCCCAGGGAGAGCACGGAGAACGGGTCGCGGGGGAGCACCTGCGTGCCGGCCTCCACGAGGGGGCGCAGCTGCCCGGGGGCTACGACGTCGATCACGTCGGCGTGGCCCCGCCGCAGCTCGCGCAGGCGCGTGCTCGCCCGGCCCCACGCTGCGACCGCCGCCACGGGCAGGTCCGGCAGGTCCCGGCGGTGCTCCGGGTTGGGCGTCAGCACGGAGGTCTCGTCGGGCACGTGCAGCGCCGCGACGACGCCGGCCGCCGCCTGGGCGTCGGCGAAGCGGTACGGGCCGGTGCCGGCGGGGGCGGCCTCGCCCGCGTCCGCGGAGTCCCACGAGGCCGGGGAGGACACCGCGAGGGCCGGGGAGCCGAGGGCGGCCGGCAGGTGGCGCAGCGGACGCGAGAGGCGGATGCGGACGGTGCGCTCGTCGTCGGCCGTCACGTCGGCGAACGCGGAGTCCGGATCGTCGGGGCGGCCGCCGAACGCCGCGACGAACGCGGAGGGCGTCGGGTCGTCGTCGCCGGCCTCGGACCAGCGGCGCACGTTGGCCACGACGGCCGCGGCGTCGCACGGGGCGCCGTCGGAGAAGCGCAGCCCCCGCTGCAGCGTGAGGGTGTGGGTCAGCCCGTCCGCGGAGACGGCGTGCTCGGCGAGCTTGAGGGTGGGGGCGCCGGTGTCCGGGTCCACGCCGAGCAGCGGCTCGAGCACCTGGCGCAGCACCCGGAAGGTCTCGGAGTCCCAGGCCCGGGCCGGGTCGCGGGTGAGCACACGGGAGGGCGCCCCGACCACGAGGGGCCGCGGGGTCGCGGAGGACGACGCGGACGCCGCCGGTGCGGCGGGACCGGCCGCGCCGCACGCGGCGAGCCCGGAGCCGAGCCCGGCCAGGCCCAGGGCCAGGAACGTGCGACGGCTGGCGTCCAAGGGGCTCCTCCTGAGGGCGGGGTGTGGCGGGCGGCCGACGACGGCCGGGTGCGGGCGGGGGGACTCGAACCCCCATGTCCGTGGACACTGGAACCTAAATCCAGCGCGTCTGCCAGTTCCGCCACGCCCGCATGCCCCGCGGGGCGGGGCGGTCTCCGATCCTACCGCCCGCCCGTCCGGGGCGGCCGGGGCTCAGTCCTCCAGGCCCAGGGTGCGGCGCAGCCGGGCGACGTGCCCGGTGGCCTTGACGTTGTACTGGGCGTGGGTGACGCGGCCGTCCGGGCCCACCACCACGGTGGAGCGGATCAGGCCCTCGTACGTCTTCCCGTAGTTCTTCTTCTCGCCCCACGCGCCGTACGCCTCGGCCACGGCGTGGTCCTCGTCGGAGAGCAGGGGGAAGGTGAGCGACTCCTGCTGCGCGAACCGGATGATCTTGCCGATCGGGTCGGGGGAGACGCCCAGGACGCGGTAGCCGGCGGCGGTGAGGGAGGCGAGGCTGTCCCGGAAGTCGCAGGCCTGGGTGGTGCAGCCGGGCGTGGCGGCGGCCGGGTAGAAGTACACGATCGTGCTCTTGCCGGCCGAGTCCCGGAGGGAGACGGGCCGACCGTCCTGGTCCTGGAGCGTGAACTCGGGGGCCGTGTCGCCGGGCTCGAGGCGGGGGGAGGAGGGGGAGGCGGTGTTCTCTGTCATGGTCTCCACCCTAGGCTGCGACCCCGGAGACGGATCAGGCCCCGTCACCGGACGGTGACGGGGCCTGTGCTGTGCACCCCCCGGGACTTGAACCCGGAACCTGCTGATTAAGAGTCAGATGCTCTGCCAATTGAGCTAGAGGTGCAGGTGCCGCGGCGGCCCTTTCGGATCGCTCCTCAGGCCGTGCAACGAGGTGAGACTCTACACGCCCTGGGCGGGGCCGTGCAAATCGGGGTCGGGGTGGACGTCGTAGAGGCGGTCCAGCTCGTCCATGAAGGCCGTCATGAAGCCGTGGAAGTCCGTGGCGTCGCGCGCCTGGTCGAGTTCGGCCGTGCCGTCCTCGGAGGCCGAGCCGACCGGCACCCGCGGGTGCTCGACCACCTCGAACCACGTGCGGAACCCGGTCACGGTCTCCACCTGGTAGCCGGTGCCGGTGTCCGCGACGGTGGCCACGTTGGCCAGGGCCACGCTCACCACGCCGGGCAGCGTGCCCGTGGCCGGGTCTGCGAGCGCGTCCGCATCGTCCTCGGTGAGGTCCGCGGCGACGGCGTCCACGGGGTCCACGGGGCACAGCAGCATCTCGAGCGGGGAGTGGCGGTAGCCGATCACGTGGGGCAGGGACCCGCCGGAGGGCTGGGCGTAGACCAGGTTGTAGTCGCCGTGGTTGAACACCCGCGCGTCGAACACGCCGCGCAGGCGTCGCTGGAGGGTGGGCGAGTCCATGGCCATGCCCTCCAACGTACTGGGGCGCCGGGTCGGCTGTCAGGGGCCCGCGGACGCCGCCCGTCACGCTCCGTCGTCCCCGTCCCGGCGTGCGGGCCGGTCACTAGACTGCGGCGCATGCAGACTCCCCCCGCTGACCGCACCGCCCAGGACGCCCCCTCCGGACCCGATCTCAAGCCGCGCTCGCGCGACGTGACCGACGGCATGGAGCGCACCGCCGCGCGCGGCATGCTGCGGGCCGTGGGCATGGGGGACGAGGACTTCGACAAGCCCCAGATCGGCATCGCGTCCTCGTGGAACGAGATCACCCCCTGCAACCTCTCCCTGGACCGCCTCGCCCAGGCCTCGAAGGAGGGCGTGCACGCCGCCGGCGGCTTCCCCCTGGAGTTCGGCACGGTGTCCGTCTCGGACGGCATCTCGATGGGCCACGAGGGCATGCACTTCTCCCTCGTCTCCCGCGAGGTGATCGCGGACTCGGTGGAGACCGTGATGATGGCCGAGCGCCTCGACGGCTCGGTCCTGCTCGCCGGCTGCGACAAGTCCCTGCCGGGCATGCTCATGGCCGCCGCCCGCCTGGACCTGGCCTCCGTGTTCGTCTATGCCGGCTCGATCATGCCCGGCGTGGCGCGGCTGACCGACGGCACGGAGAAGCAGGTGACGATCATCGACGCCTTCGAGGCGGTCGGCGCGTGCGCCCGCGGCCTGATGAGCGAGGAGGACCTGCTGCGCATCGAGAAGGCCATCGCGCCGGGGGAGGGCGCGTGCGGCGGCATGTACACGGCCAACACCATGGCCTCGATCGGCGAGGCCCTGGGCATGTCCCTGCCCGGCTCGGCCGCCGCCCCCTCGGCGGACCGCCGCCGCGACGCGTTCGCGCGCCGCTCCGGCGAGGCCGTCGTGGAGATGCTGCGCCAGGGCATCACGGCCCGTGACGTGATGACCAAGCCCGCGTTCGAGAACGCCATCGCCGTGACCATGGCCTTCGGCGGCTCCACCAACGCCGTCCTGCACCTGCTCGCGATCGCCCGCGAGGCCGGCGTCGACCTGCGTCTGGCGGACTTCAACCGGATCGCGGACCGGGTGCCGCACATCGCCGACCTCAAGCCGTTCGGGCAGTACGTGATGACGGACGTGGACCGGGTCGGCGGCGTGCCCGTGGTCATGAAGGCCCTGCTGGACGAGGGGCTGCTGCACGGCGACGCCCTCACCGTCACCGGCCGGACCCTGGCCGAGAACCTGGCGGCGCTGGACCCGGACCCGGTGGACGGCACCGTCATCCGCCGGATGGACGAGCCGATGCACCCCAACGGCGGCATCGCGATCCTGCACGGCTCGCTGGCCCCCGAGGGCGCCGTGGTGAAGTCCGCGGGCTTCGACGCGGACGTGTTCGAGGGCACCGCCCGCGTGTTCGACCGGGAGCGCGCCGCGATGGACGCCCTCGAGGACGGCACGATCGCGGCGGGCGACGTCGTCGTGATCCGCTACGAGGGTCCCAAGGGCGGTCCGGGCATGCGCGAGATGCTGGCCATCACCGGCGCCATCAAGGGCGCGGGCCTGGGCAAGGACGTCCTGCTCATCACCGACGGCCGCTTCTCCGGCGGCACCACCGGCCTGTGCATCGGGCACATCGCGCCCGAGGCCGCCGAGGGCGGCCCGATCGGCCTGGTCCGGGACGGCGACCGCATCCGCGTGGACATCGCCGGCCGCTCGATGGACCTGCTGGTGGACGACGCCGAGCTCGAGGCCCGCCGGGCGTCCTGGACCCCCGTGGCGCCGAAGTTCACCACCGGCGTGCTCGGCAAGTACGCCAAGCTCGTCCACTCGGCCGCCGAGGGCGCCTACCTGGGCTGAGGCCCGGCGCCGGGACCCGCGCCGCGCCCGGCGGTGCGGGTCTCACCATCCGACGATGTGTTCCACATCATGAGACGAGGTGGGGGCGGGTTGGAACGCGCCTCGGAGCGCCGCCCATACTGGAGCCACCCCCGAGGATCCGGCGGTCCGCGTTCCCACCTCAGACCGGCCACGCCCGACGATCCGTCCCCGCGGCAGACGACCCCGCCGGCCCCGGACGGATGCCCGGCAACGACGCCGACCGCCCCCGCGGCGGTCGGCCCAGCAGCGAACGCAGTGAGGTGCACCATGAGCACGACCCCCCGCGCCACCGCCCCGGCGGCGCCCACCGGACGGGACCCGCGCGGCCCCGCACGCCCCGAGACCGTGGAGCCCCGCGTGCCCGGCCCCCGCGCCGTGGTCGAGCCCACGACCATGACCGGCTCCGCCGCCGTCATCCGCTCCCTCGAGGAGCTCGGCGTCACCGACGTGTTCGGCCTGCCCGGCGGCGCGATCCTGCCGACCTACGACCCGCTGATGGACTCGGACCGCATCCGGCACGTCCTGGTGCGCCACGAGCAGGGCGCCGGCCACGCCGCCCAGGGCTACCACCTGGCCACGGGGCGCGTCGGCGTCGCGATCGCCACCTCGGGCCCCGGCGCCACGAACCTCGTCACCGCGATCGCCGACGCCCACATGGACTCCCAGGCCGTCGTCTTCATCACGGGCCAGGTGAGCTCCGCCGCGATCGGCTCGGACGCCTTCCAGGAGGCGGACATCGTGGGGGTCACGATGCCCATCACCAAGCACTCCCGCCTCGTCACGCGGGCCGAGGACATCCCCGCGGCGCTCGCCGAGGCGTTCCACATCGCGGGCACCGGCCGCCCGGGTCCCGTGCTGATCGACATCACCAAGGACGCCCAGCAGTCCGAGCTGGAGTTCTCCTGGCCCCCGCGCCTGGACCTGCCCGGCTACCGTCCGGTCCTGCGCGGCCATCCCCGCCAGGTGCGCGAGGCCGCGCGACTGATCCGGGAGGCCCGCCGTCCCGTGCTCTACGTCGGCGGCGGCGTGGCCCGCGGCGACGCGCACGAAGAGCTGGCCGAGCTGGCCGAGCTCACGGGAGCCCCCGTGGTCACCACGCTCACCGCCCGCGGCGTGTTCCCGGACTCGCACCCCCAGAACCTCGGCATGCCCGGCATGCACGGCGGGGTGCCCGCCGTGGCCGCGCTGCAGCAGGCCGACCTGCTCATCACCCTCGGCGCCCGCTTCGACGACCGCGTGACCGGCCACCTGGCCTCCTTCGCCCCCGGGGCGCGGATCATCCACGCGGACATCGACCCGGCGGAGATCTCCAAGAACCGGATCGCGGACGTGCCGATCGTGGGCTCCGTGAAGGAGATCATCCCGGACCTCGTCGCGGAGCTGCGGGCGCAGTCCCGCCAGGCCCCGCTGCCGGACCTGTCCGCGTGGTGGGCCACCCTGGAGCGGCTGCGTGCCACCTACCCGCTCGGGTTCACCCCCACCGAGGACGGGCTCATGGCGCCCCAGCACGTGATCTCCCGGATCTCCGCGCTGTCCGGGCCGGAGGCCACGTACGTGTCCGGCGTCGGCCAGCACCAGATGTGGGCCAGCCAGTTCGTCGAGTACGAGCGCCCCCGCCAGTGGCTGAACTCCTCGGGCCTGGGCACCATGGGCTTCGCCGTGCCGGCCGCCATGGGCGCGCAGGTCGCCGAGCCGGAGCGCACCGTGTGGGCGATCGACGGCGACGGCTGCTTCCAGATGACCAACCAGGAGCTGGCCACCTGCGTCATCAACGGCATCCCGATCAAGGTGGCCGTGATCAACAACTCCTCCCTCGGCATGGTCCGCCAGTGGCAGACGCTCTTCTACGACCAGCGCTACTCCCACACGGACCTGGACACCGGCCACGGCTCCCGCCGCGTGCCCGACTTCGTCAAGCTCGCCGACGCCTACGGCGCCGCGGGCCTGCGCTGCGAGCGGGAGGCGGACCTGGACGCCACCATCCAGGAGGCCCTCGCGATCCGGGACCGGCCCGTCGTCGTCGACTTCGTGGTGTCCCGCGACGCGATGGTGTGGCCCATGGTGCCGGCCGGCGTGGGCAACGACGCCATCCAGATCGCCCGGGGCATGACCCCGGACTGGGACCAGGAAGACTGAGGAGGGCCACGATGGAACGCCACACCCTGTCCGTGCTCGTCGAGGACGTGCCCGGCACCCTGACCCGCGTGGCCGGCCTGTTCGCCCGGCGCGCCTTCAACATCCACTCCCTCGCCGTGGGCGTCACCGAGGTGCCCGGCATCTCGCGGATGACCGTGGTGGTGGACGCGGACGCGCACCTGCTGGAGCAGGTGACCAAGCAGCTGAACAAGCTGATCAACGTCATCAAGGTGGTGGAGCTGGCCACCGAGGCCTCCGTGCAGCGAGACCACCTGCTGGTGAAGGTGCGCGCGGACGCGAGCGTGCGCGGCCAGGTGGTCCAGGCGGCCGACCTGTTCCGCGCCCATGTGGTGGACGTCTCCCCGGACTCCCTCACGCTCGAGGCCACCGGCACGCGGGACAAGCTCGCCGCGTTCCTGGAGATGATGGAGCCCTACGGCATCCGCGAGCTCGTCCGCTCCGGCACCCTCGCGCTGGCCCGCGGCCCGCGCTCCATGACCGACCGGGCCCTCGCGCGCTGAGCCGCGGACCCGTCCGACCACCGACCCCCGACACGCCAAGGAGAACACCATGTCCGTGAAGAAGTTCTACGACGACGACGCCGACCTCTCGATCATCCAGGGCCGCACCGTGGCCGTGATCGGCTACGGCTCCCAGGGCCACGCCCACTCCCTCTCGCTGCGTGACTCCGGCGTGGACGTGCGCGTCGGCCTGGCCGAGGGCTCGAAGTCCCGCGCCAAGGCCGAGGCCGAGGGCCTGCGCGTGGTGGACGTCGCCACCGCCGCCGCCGAGGCCGACCTGATCATGATCCTGACCCCGGACCAGGTCCAGGCGCAGGTGTACAAGGAGCACATCGCCCCGAACCTGCAGGAGGGCGATGCCCTGTTCTTCGCGCACGGCTTCAACGTGCGCTTCGGCTACATCGAGGCCCCCGAGGGCGTGGACGTCGCCCTCGTGGCCCCCAAGGGCCCCGGTCATGTGGTGCGCCGCGAGTTCGAGGCCGGCCGTGGCGTGCCCGCGCTGATCGCCGTCGAGCAGGACGCCTCGGGCCAGGCGCACGCCCTCGCCCTGTCCTACGCCAAGGGCGTCGGCGGCACCCGCGCCGGCGTCATCGAGACCACCTTCACCGAGGAGACCGAGTCCGACCTCTTCGGCGAGCAGGCCGTGCTCTGCGGCGGCGCCTCCCAGCTGGTGCAGTACGGCTTCGAGACCCTGACCGAGGCCGGCTACCAGCCGGAGATCGCCTACTTCGAGGTGCTCCACGAGCTCAAGCTGATCGTGGACCTCATGGTGGAGGGCGGCATCGCCAAGCAGCGCTGGTCCGTCTCCGACACCGCCGAGTACGGCGACTACGTCTCCGGGCCGCGGGTGATCACCCCCGAGGTGAAGGAGAACATGAAGGCCGTGCTCGCCGACATCCAGTCCGGTGCCTTCGCACAGCGCTTCATGGACGACCAGGCCGCCGGCGCCCCCGAGTTCACGGAGCTGCGCGCCAAGGGCGAGCAGCACCCGATCGAGAAGACCGGCCGCGAGCTGCGCCAGATGTTCGCGTGGCTGAAGGACTCGGACGACGACTACACCGAGGGCACCGCCGCCCGCTGACCCGGCCCGGTCCCGCCCGCCGGGCAGACCCCCGGACACGACGGCGCCGGGCCCCGCGCGCCGGGGCCGGGCCCGGGGGCGGACGGACACCCCCCGCTATCCAGGGGGGCCGGCGTCGG
>NZ_JAUNHR010000013.1:13552-39524 GCF_030523875.1 Micrococcus sp.
CGCGAGGTGACCGGCGCCGTCGTCGTATTCACACCCCCGCATATCCATGCGGCTAGGCTTCGGACCACCGACCTGGCCCCCGCCCCCTCACCGAAGGAAGTGCCGTGAGCGCTGCCCAGCCCGTCGTCCTCATCGCCGAGGAGCTCTCCCCCGCCACCGTCGAGGCCCTGGACCCCGACTTCGAGATCCGCCACACCGACGGCGCCGACCGCGCGCGCCTGCTGGCCGACCTGCCCGGCGCCTCCGCCGTGCTCGTCCGCTCCGCCACGCAGATGGACGCGGAGGCGATCGCCGCCGCCCCGGACCTGAAGGTGATCGCCCGCGCCGGCGTCGGCCTGGACAACGTGGACGTCCCCGCCGCCACCGAGGCCGGCGTCATGGTGGTCAACGCCCCCACCTCGAACATCGTCTCGGCCGCCGAGCTCACGTGCGGCCACATCCTCTCGGCCGCCCGCAACATCGCCCCGGCCAACCGCGCGCTCAAGGCGGGGGAGTGGAAGCGCTCCAAGTACGCCGGCGTGGAGCTGTTCGAGAAGCGCCTCGGCGTGATCGGCCTGGGCCGCATCGGGGCCCTCGTGGCTGAGCGCATGCGGGCGTTCGGCATGGAGATCCTCGCCTACGACCCCTACATCAGCGCCGCCCGCGCCCAGCAGCTCGGGGCCACGCTGGTGGACCTGGACACCCTGCTCGAGCGCTCCGACTTCGTGACGATCCACATGCCCAAGACCCCGGAGACGGTCGGCATGATCTCGGACGCGCAGTTCGCCCGCATGAAGGAGACCGCGTTCATCGTCAACGTGGCCCGCGGCGGCCTGATCGACGAGGACGCACTCGACCGTGCCCTGGCCTCCGGCGCCATCGCCGGCGCCGGCGTGGACGTCTTCAGCTCCGAGCCGGCCACCGACCTGGCGTTCTTCCGCCACGACTCCGCGGTGGTCACCCCGCACCTGGGCGCCTCCACCGCCGAGGCGCAGGAGAAGGCGGGCGTCGCCGTCGCCAAGTCGGTACGCCTGGCCCTGGCCGGCGAGCTCGTGCCGGACGCCGTGAACGTGGCCGGCGGCGTCATCCACGAGGACGTGCGCCCGGGCCTGCCGCTCGCCGAGAAGCTCGGCCGTGTCCTCTCCGCGCTGGTGGGGGAGCAGTCGCTGTCCGCGGTCGAGGTCGAGGTGGCCGGGGAGATCGCGTCCCTGGACGTCTCCGCCCTGCGCCTGGCCGCTCTCAAGGGCGTGTTCACGGACATCGTCTCCGAGCAGGTCTCCTACGTGAACGCGCCGCTGCTGGCTGAGCAGCGCGGCGTGGAGGCGCGCCTGACCACCACGGAGCACGCGGAGTCCTACCGCAACACCGTCACGGTGCGCGCGGCCACCGCCCAGGGGGGCCAGACCTCCGTGACCGGCACCCTGACCGGCCCCAGGCAGGTGCAGAAGCTGGTGGGCGTGGACCGCCACGAGGTCGAGGTCCCGCTGGCCGACCACCTGCTGATCTTCACCTACGCGGACCGCCCCGGCGTGATCGGCTCCCTCGGCCAGGCCCTGGGCGCGCAGCAGGTGAACATCGCCGGCATGGACGTCTCCCGGGACGAGGACGGCACCGCCCTGGCCGTGCTGACCCTCGACGCCGGCCTGCAGCCCGGCACCGCCGAGGCCCTGGGCGGGGCCATCGGCGCCGCGCGGGCGGCGGAGGTGGACCTGGCCGGCTGACCGCGCCGGGGTCCGTGGCCGCGGCGCGCCGTCCGCACGGCGGCGCGCCTCATGCCGCTCTCACCAGCCCGTGTTTGACTGGTGGTCATGCCCGGTTCATCAGACGTCCGCACTCCTGTCCCCCCGTCGGTCCGCCCCCAGGACGCCGTGCAGGGTCGGTGGGCCCGGCGGGTGGCCGCCGCGCTGATCCTCGTCAGCCTGGTGATCACCGTCTGGTCGTGGGCCATCCCGGCGGTGTTCGGCCTCGGCCTGCGGGACATGCCGTGGTGGCGCTCCTTCTTCGAGGTCAACCATGAGGTCAACCTGGCCGCGTGGTGGAGCGGGGTGCTCCTGGCGGTCGCGGCGGTGGGGTTCGTGACCGTCGGCCTGGTCCGCCGTGCCCTGCGGGCCGACCGGCGCCGCGCCCTGGCGGCGTGGCTGCTGCCCGCCGGCCTGCTCGCCGTCATGAGCCTGGACGAGTTCACCCAGCTCCACGAGCGCGCCGGCGATCTGTGGGACGCGCTGCCGTTCACGGGCGAGAACCCCCTGCACGCGTTCCAGTGGCTCGCCCTGGGGGTGCCCGCGGCCCTCGCGGTCGTCGTGACGCTCGTGCTGGCCGCCCGCTCCCTGCCGCGGCGCACCGCGTGGCTGACGGTCGCCGGCATCTCGGTCTTCTTCCTCGGGGCGATCGTCCTGGAGTTGGTGCCGCTGCTGTTCGGGCTCCACCGGGGGACGTGGCTCTACCACACGGTCACCCATCTCGAGGAACTGTCCGAGATGATCGGCTCCTCTCTGCTGCTGATCGCGCCCTGGGGGCACCTGCACCTGCGGGCCGACCGCGCCCGCGGGGTGCTGGACGTGCGCGCCGACCCCTCCCGCGCCGTCGCCGCCGGCCGCGGCTGAGGGCCGCACCCGCCCCTGAGGGGACACCCGCCCGGGGGCGCCGGAGGCACGCCGGTAGACTCGGGGACCGTGACTGACGCGCGCGCCCCCTACTACGTGACCACGGCCATCCACTACCCGAACGGCGAGCCGCACATCGGCCACGCCTACGAGATGGTGGGCGCGGACGCGATGGCGCGCTTCGCCCGGCTGGACGGCCGCGACGTCCGCTTCCTCACCGGCACCGACGAGCACGGCCAGAAGATGGCCCAGACCGCCGAGCGCGAGGGCGTGACCCCGCTCGAGCTGGCCACCCGCAACTCGGCCGCCTTCCAGCGCATGGACGACGAGGTCCTCGACGTCTCCTACGACCGGTTCATCCGCACCACGGACCGGGACCACCACGCCGCCGCCCAGGAGCTGTGGCGCCGCATGGAGGCCAACGGGGACATCTACCTGGACCGCTACGCCGGCTGGTACTCCGTGCGGGACGAGCGCTTCTTCGCCGAGGACGAGACCGAGGTCCGCGAGGACGGCTCCCGCCACGCGGTGGAGACCGGCACCGAGGTCACCTGGACGGAGGAGGAGTCCTACTTCTTCCGCCTCTCCAAGTACCAGGAGCCGCTGCTCGAGCACTACCGCGCCCACCCGGACTTCGCTGCGCCGCGCTCGCGGTTCAACGAGGTCATCCGCTTCGTGGAGGGCGGCCTCGAGGACCTGTCCATCTCCCGCACCTCCTTCGACTGGGGCATCGCCCTGACGCCGGCCGCCGACGGCGCCGAGGACGCCGGGTCCCGCGGCGACCACGTCATGTACGTGTGGGTGGACGCGCTGACCAACTATCTCACCGGAGCCGGCTGGCCCGAGGGGGACCCCGCCGCCTTCGAGCGCTGGTGGCCGGCCGACGTGCACGTGATCGGCAAGGACATCTCCCGGTTCCACTGCGTGTTCTGGCCGGCGTTCCTGATGTCCGCGGGCGTCGAGCTGCCGCGGCGCGTGATGATCCACGGCTTCCTCAACAACAACGGCGAGAAGATGTCCAAGTCCCTGGGCAACGTGGTGGCCCCGGCCGAGTGGGTGGCCCGCTACGGCCTCGACGCCGTGCGCTTCTTCCTGCTGCGCGAGTTCCCCTTCGGCGCGGACGGCTCCTACAGCCACGACGCCGTCGTGGGCCGCAAGAACGCCGACCTGGCCAATAACCTGGGCAACCTCGCCCAGCGCTCGCTGTCCATGGTCGCGAAGAACTGCGACGCCCACGTCCCCGAGCCGGGGGAGCCCACGGAGGCGGACACCGCGATCCTCGCCCAGGTGGACGCGCTCTTGGAGCACACCCGCGCCGCGTACGCGGTGCAGGACTTCCATGCCGCGCTGGAGGAGACGTGGCGTGTGCTCGGCGAGGTCAACGCGTACTTCGCGGACCAGGCGCCGTGGGTGCTGCGCAAGACCGACGAGCCGCGCATGCGCACCGTGCTCTACGTGACGCTGCAGGCCGTGCGCCGCGTGGCGCTGCTGGTGCAGCCCGTGATGCCCGGCTCCGCCACCCGCCTGCTGGATCTGCTCGGCGTCCCCGCCGAGGGCGACGCCGGCCGCACGAACGCCTCGAACACCGGCGCCCGGTCCCTCGCGGCCTTCGCCGAGGACCTCGTCCCCGGCACGGCGCTGCCGAAGCCCGAGGGCGTCTTCCCGCGCCACGAGGAGCCGGCTGAGGGCTGATCCCCGGTCCGCGCCCGCTCCGGTCCGAGCCCCGTCCGCCCTGGCCCCACCGCTCGGTCCAGGATCCGAGACCATGTGTCCGGATCCTGGCCGACCGACGGGGCCGCTCCTATCCTGGGCGGCATGAACGCACAGCCCAGCACCCCCGCCGCGTCCCCGTCCGAGCCCCTGGACATCGCCGTGATCGGCGGTGACGGCATCGGCCCGGAGGTCATCGAGCAGGCCGTCGCCGTGCTCGGGGCGGCCCTGGCCGCCGAGGGCCGCCCCGCCCCCCGGCTGACCCCGTACCCGCTGGGCGCGGAGCACTGGCTGGCCACGGGCGAGGCCCTCCCGGACGAGACCCTGGACGCGCTGCGCGGCCACGACGCCATCCTGTTCGGCGCCGTGGGCGCGGCCCCCGGGGACACCCGGATCCCCTCCGGCCTCATCGAGCGCCAGATGCTGCTGCGCCTGCGCTTCGAGCTGGACCACGGCGTGAACCTGCGCCCCTCCCGCCTCTACCCGGGCACCGTCAGCCCGCTGGCCGAGCCCGGCGAGGTCGCCTTCACCGTGGTCCGCGAGGGCACCGAGGGCCCGTACGTGGGCAACGGCGGGGCCATCCGCGCCGGCACCGAGCACGAGATCGCCACGGAGGTCTCCCTCAACACCGCCCACGGCGTGCGCCGCGTGGTCCGGGACGCCTTCCAGCGCGCGTCGGCGGGGGAGCGCAGGCGCCTCACCCTCGTCCACAAGCACAACGTGCTCGTCCACGCCGGGCACCTGTGGCGCCGCACCGTGGAGGAGGTCGGGGCCGAGTTCCCCGAGGTCGAGGTGGACTACATGCACGTGGACGCGGCCACGATCTTCCTGGTCACCGATCCGGCCCGCTTCGACGTGATCGTCACGGACAACCTGTTCGGCGACATCCTCACGGACCTGGCCGGCGCGATCACCGGCGGCATCGGCCTCGCGGCCTCCGCCAACATCAACGTCGAGCGCACCGCGCCCTCGATGTTCGAGCCCGTGCACGGCTCGGCCCCCGACATCGCGGGGCAGGGGATCGCCGACCCCGTGGCCGCGATCCTCTCCGCCGGCCTGATGCTCGAGCACCTGGGGGAGCAGGCCGCGGCCGAGCGCCTCACCCGCGCGGTGTGGGCGCACCTGGCCGAGCGCGGCGCCGAGCGCGGCTCCACCGCCGAGGTGGGGGCCGACGTCGTCGCGCGCCTCTGAGGGCCCGTCCCCGTCCCGGCCCGTCCACGGGGCCGGGGCATAGGATGAGCCCGACCGGGCGGCCCACGGCCGTCCGCCCGTCCCGCCGCGCGCCCCGCCCGCGCGCATCCGAAGTCCGAGGAGTGATCGTCCGTGTCCCAGACCGAGTTCTCGCGTCAGCCGCACATGTCCCCGCTGTCCGACGCCGAGCGCGCCGAGATCCTGCAGGACCCGGGCTTCGGCGACGTGTTCACGGACCACATGGTCTCGATCGACTGGACCTGGGACGAGGACGGTGGCCGCTGGCACGACGCCCGCGTGGAGCCGTACGGGCCGATCCCGCTCGACCCCTCCGCCGCGGTGCTGCACTACGGCCAGGAGGTCTTCGAGGGCCTCAAGGCCTACCGCCACGCGGACGGCTCGGTGTGGACCTTCCGTCCCGAGGCCAACGGCGCCCGCCTGAACCGCTCGGCCGAGCGCCTGGCGCTGCCCACGCTGCCGGAGGAGCTGTTCCTCGGCTCGCTGCGCGAGATCGTGACGGCGGACCGGGACTGGGTGCCCTCGGGCGACGGCCATTCCCTCTACCTGCGCCCGTTCATGTTCGCCTCCGAGGCGTTCCTGGGCGTGCGCCCCGCGAAGCAGGTGCGGTACTCGGTGATCGCCTCGCCGGCGGGCAACTACTTCGGCGGCGAGCTCAAGCCCGTGAGCATCTGGGTCTCCCGCGAGTACGCGCGCGCCGGGCGCGGCGGCACGGGCGCCGCCAAGACCGGCGGCAACTACGCCGCCTCCCTCCTGCCGCAGCTCCAGGCCGCCCGGAAGGGCGCGGACCAGGTCGTCTTCCTGGACCAGTACCACGACGACTCCGTCGAGGAGCTCGGCGGCATGAACGTGTTCTTCGTGTTCCGGGACGGGCGGATCGTCACCCCCGAGCTGACCGGCACCATCCTCGAGGGCGTCACCCGCTCCTCCATCCTCCAGCTGGCCCGGGACATGGGCCTGACCGTGGAGGAGCGGCGCATCACCCTGGCCGAGTGGGCCGAGGGCGTCCGCTCCGGGGAGGTCGCCGAGGTCTTCGCGTGCGGCACCGCCGCCGTGGTCACCCCGATCGGCCGCCTGCTCGACGGCGACGACGTCATCGAGTCCGCCGGCGGCACCGACGTCACCCTGCGCATCCGCCGGGAGCTGCTCGACATCCAGACGGGTGCCGCCGAGGACCGGCACGGCTGGCTCCACCGCCTCGTCTGAGCCGCGTCCGCGGGCACGACGCCGGGCCGCCCCCGTCACGGGGGCGGCCCGGCGTCGTCGTGGAGCGCCACGCGCCGTGCGTGGCGGTGTGCGGTGAGACACTGTGGCGGTCAACCCACCCACCCATGATCGGAGATCCCCGTGAGCTCGCACCGCTCCGCCACCGCCGAGGGGCCCGCCGCGCCCGACGGCGGGGCCGCCCCGGAGGGCCTGCCGCCGGTCGAGGCCACCCGGCCCCGCCGCTGGACGCCCCTGACGATCGTCCTCTGGGCGGCGATCGCCCTGCTCGGCGCCGTCGCCTGGACCATGCTCGCCCTGCACCGCGGCGAGACCATCAACGCCGTCTGGTTCGTGTTCGCCGCCGTGGCGACCTTCCTGATCGGCTACCGCTTCTACTCGCGTTACGTGGAGCGGATGATCGTCCGCCCGGACGACACGCGCGCCACCCCCGCGGAGTACCGCGCGGACGGCCAGGACTACGTGGCCACGGACCGCCGCGTCCTCTACGGCCACCACTTCGCCGCGATCGCCGGCGCCGGTCCCCTCGTGGGCCCCGTGCTCGCCGCCCAGATGGGCTACCTGCCGGGCACCATCTGGATCATCGTCGGCGTGATCCTCGCCGGCGCGGTGCAGGACTACCTCGTGCTGTTCTTCTCGATGCGCCGTGGCGGCCGCTCGCTCGGCCAGATGGCCCGGGACGAGCTGGGCCGTGTGGGCGGCACCGCCGCGATCGTCGCGACCCTGCTGATCATGGTGATCATCACCGCGATCCTCGCGCTGATCGTGGTCAACGCCCTCGGCGAGTCCCCGTGGGGCGTCTTCTCCGTGGGCATGACCATCCCGATCGCCCTGTTCATGGGCGTGTACCTGCGCTGGATCCGCCCGGGCCGGATCACCGAGATCTCCCTGATCGGCTTCGCGCTGCTGCTGGCCGCGATCATCGGCGGCGGGTACATCGCGGAGACCGAGTGGGGCGCCGCGCTCTTCACGCTGGACCGCGTCACGCTCGCCTGGGCGATCATCATCTACGGCTTCGTGGCCGCCGTGCTGCCCGTGTGGCTGCTGCTCGCCCCGCGCGACTACCTCTCCACGTTCATGAAGATCGGCGTGATCGCCGGCCTGGCCGTGGCCATCGTGATCGTGCAGCCGGCCGTCCAGGCCCCCGCGTTCTCCGAGTTCGCCGCGGGCCAGACCGGCCCGGTGTGGGCCGGCTCGCTGTTCCCGTTCCTGTTCGTCACCATCGCGTGCGGCGCCCTCTCCGGCTTCCATGCCCTGATCGCCTCCGGCACCACCCCGAAGATGGTGGAGAAGGAGCGGCAGACCCGCTTCATCGGCTACGGCGGCATGCTCATGGAGGCCTTCGTCGCGGTCATGGCGCTCGTCGCGGCCATCACGATCGACCGCGGCGTGTACTTCGCCATGAACGCGCCGGCCGCGCTCACGGGCGGGACCGTGGAGACGGCGGCGGCCTGGGTGAACAGCCTCGGCCTCGCCAACGCGCACACCACCCCCGAGCAGCTGTCCACGCTCGCCGGGCTGGTGGGGGAGGAGAGCATCGTCTCCCGCACCGGCGGTGCGCCCACCCTGGCCATGGGCCTGGCGCTGATCATGGGCCAGCTGCTCGGCGGCGACGCGCTGCTGGGCTTCTGGTACCACTTCGCCATCATGTTCGAGGCGCTGTTCATCCTCACCGCCGTCGACGCCGGCACGCGCGTCGCCCGCTTCATGCTGCAGGACTCCCTGGGCAACGTGATCCCCAAGTTCAAGGACCACGGGTGGAAGCCGGGCGCGTGGCTGGCCACGGCCGTCATGGTGGCGGCCTGGGGCGCGGTGCTGATCATGGGCGTGACCGATCCGCTGGGCGGCATCAACACCCTGTTCCCGCTGTTCGGGATCGCCAACCAGCTGCTCGCCTCGATCGCGCTCGCCGTGGTGCTGACCATCGTGGCGCGCCGGCGGCACTTCGCCGGCCTGTGGATCGTGGCCCTGCCGCTCGCGTTCATCACCGTGGTGACCACGGTGGCGAGCTTCCACAAGATCTTCTCGCCGGTCCCGGCGGTGGGCTACTGGGCGCAGCACCGGGCCTTCCAGGACGCGATCGCGCAGGGGAGGACGAGCTTCGGCGCCGCCAAGACCCCCGAGGCCATGGACGCGGTGGTCCGCAACACCTTCGTGCAGGGCACCCTCTCGGTGGTGTTCCTCGTGCTGGCGCTGATCGTCATCACCACCTCCGTGCTCGCCGTGGTCCGCGCCTTCCGCACCACGGAGGTCGTCGACCACCAGGACCCGTACGTGCCCTCCCGGCGCTTCGCCCCGGCCGGCCTGATCGCCACCGCCGAGGAGAAGGAGATCCAGGCGCAGTGGGACGCGCTGCCGGCGCAGAAGCAGCCGGTCCGGGGGCACTGAGGTGCCCGCCGACGTCGGCCCGGGCCGGACCGCCTCCGGCTCGCCGCTGGCCCGCGCCTGGGGTGCGGTCCGGTGGTGGGTGCGCGGCGTGAACGGAGAGGCCAGGTACGACGCGTACGTGGCCCACCATCGGGCCCACCACCCGGACGTCGCGCCCCTGACGGAGCGGCAGTTCTGGCGGGCCGAGTACGCCCGCCAGGACGCGAACCCCGGCAGCCGCTGCTGCTGAGGGCGCCGATGACGGCCCGTCGCCCGCACGCGTGGGCGACGGGTCGTCGTCGTGAACGGAGTCAGCGGGCGTCGCCGAGTACGTGACGCAGGATCGTCTGCTGGGCCTCCAGGGGATGCGCGCCGGCGGCCTCGGCAGCGTGGGGTGTCTGGGGGAAGTGCACGGCCAGGCCGCTCCCGGACCCGCTGCCGAGCACGCGCGTTGACTCTGCGCCGTGGTCGACCGCGTAGGCCGCGAGCTCCTCCACGTCGTGTCGGTGGAGCGCCTCGGGGCCGAACTGCAGCCAGGCCGGCACCGGCGCGCCCAGCCAGTACGGATGCACCACCCTCGGGTCACCGCCCGCGACCTGCTGGCCCGCCGCCCACCGCACGCCGTGCCGGTGCAGCTGCAGCGGGACGGCTTCCAACCGCTCTCCCTCCAGCGTCGTGTCCCGTTCCACCGCGGTGCGCACGTGCTCCACCACGCCGTTCCGCGGTCGCTGGATCTCCAGGGTGGCGGCCAGCCGATGGGGCCCCAGGGGCCCCGCCACATGCAGGAGCACGTCGTACGGCTCCCCACGCGAGAACCGGCGGGTGATCGACTTCGTGTCCCACGGCTCGGTCACGGGCTCCTGCATGCCCCAGCCGAGCGGCACGTCGCCGGTGAGCGCCGCCGTCAGCGCTTCGGTGAGCCCGCCGACCTGCGTCCGCGGTCGGCGGGGGTACAGCGACTCGGCCTGCACGAGAAGCCCGCCCCGGTCCTCCGCCACGCCCTCGCGCAGCCAGCCGGGGTGGGGGTCGTCGAGGACCTCCACGGCGCCGTCGTCGCCCAGGTGGACGTTGTGGCCGGAACGCCCCAGGTAGTGGGTGCCATCGTCGGCCTCCACGAGCCAGAGGCCGCGCAGACGGTCCAGGACGTGGAGGAGGCCGCGGGAGAGGGCGCTCGTCGGCGGCGTGATCACCAGCAGCCCCAGGCTGTCCCGGGCGGCCTGGTGCATGACCTTGCTGAACCAGTTCCCGTGGCGCACCACGGGGGCCTCGGAGAACACGGCCAGGCGCTGCCCGACGACGACGGTGTGCGTGGTGGCGAGGTTCATGCCCACTCCCTGCGCTGCTCGGGGCCGGTCTCGCCCAGATGGGTGAAGCGGCCGTCATGGTCGATGCACGTCCCCTGCCCCAGATGCGCCACCGACCGGCAGAAGCGGGCGGCGAGGGACTCCGCGCGGGCCGACGGCTGGATGACGTGCACCTCGTTCCAGTACGTCTCGGGATCGGCCGGGAGACCGGAGAAGTCGAACCCGGCCTCGTGGCCGAAGACGCGGCGCACCTCACCGGAGACGCGCACCCGCAGGGGGACGTCCACGGTGAAGAGCTCCTCCCGGCCGGTCGGGTCGGCGACGCGCCAGCACTCGGCGGCGTCGTCCACGGTGAGGACCAGCTCCGGGTCGAGGTCGGCCGCAGCCCAGGCCCAGGCGGCGGGCTCCGGCGGCTGCAGGGTGATGACGGTGAAGCGGTGGGACATCGGTCAGCTCCTCTCCTCGGCGGGGGCGGCGAGTACGGGGTCTGGACGGTCTCCCACCCCCGGCCGCCGGCGGTGAACATGCCGCGGCCCGGGGGCTGGCGCTGCGCGCGCCGGCCGTCGATCAGCGCGCCCTCGGTGCGGGGGCCGTCCATGAGGAGCACGGCGGCGCCGGACTCGCGGACGGCGGCCGTGAACGGCTCGTGCAGGCCGCGCGCGGCGCCGGTAACCCGGCGGGCGAGCACCACGTGCAGGCCGATCTAGCTGGCCATCGGCACGTACGGTGCCAGCGGGGCCAGCGGACTGCCGCCGCCGGCCGTGAGGACGTCGTAGTCGTCCAGGACCAGCACGACGCGCGGGGACGGCGTCGCGGTGGTCCGCCAGCTCGTGGACGCCGCCGCCCCGCTGGAGGGCAAGTTCAAAGGTGCGGGCCGCGCCCGCTTCGACCAGTTCAAGGCCCGGGTGGACGAAGTCACCAACGACCTCAACGGCGCGCTCGCGGCCATCAACCAGGGCCAGTCCGAGATGGACACCGCCGTGCAGACCGGCGATCAGGAGACCTCGGACAACGCCGCCGCCGCGGAGGGCCGCTCCAACTTCGACTCGGCCCGCTTCTCCTCCAGCCGCTGACCCGCGGCCGCAGGCATCACCGGACCACTTCAGATACTCGACGCCGGCCCCGCACGGGCGGGGACCGGCCGCACAGCACAGAGGAGAACAGACATGACCACCGACCGCATCGGATTCGACACCGACGTCTCGCAGTCCGTCCAGGGTGACATCGCCGGCATCGTGGGCCGCCTCGAGGCGCTCATGGGTCAGCGTGACGCGGACGTGGCCCAGGCCATGGCCGACTTCCAGATGGACGGCGCCTCGGACGAGTACGCGCACGTGGAGACCCGTTGGAAGAACGCCTCCAACGAGGTGCGGGCCATCATCGACCTGGTGAAGACGACCCTCTCGGAGAACGACCAGACGGCCTTCATCATGCAGTCCAAGACGCGTACGGCCATCACGAACATCGGCTGACCAGGCCGGTCATCGCCCGACGCGGCGGGCACCGCAGGCGCTGTGCGCCTGGCGCGGTGCCCGCTGTCGTCGGAGGCCGGTCTTCAGAGGAGAGGACACAGGGCATGCGGTATTCGGTGAACGTGCCGGCGTGCGCGCAGGTGGTGAACGACGTCGCCGTGCAGTGCGGCGGGTTCGAGGGCGCGATCACGGGGCTGTCCACGTCCGCGGAGGGCGCGGCCGTGGCCTCGCAGTCCGGGATCGTGAGCGAGGCCGTCAGCGGCTTCTTCCAGGAGTGCGTCTCCGGCAACGTGGAGTCCGCGGTGTCCCTGGTCTCGAAGGCCATCGAGGAGACGAACAACGCCCTGACGTACATCCACGAGGGGGATGAGCAGATGGCCGCTACGGCGGTGTCCTCGCTGGAGACGACCGAGGGCAGCACCGGGACGGTGACGTCCTGGGGTGGCCGCGGCGGCGGACCGCAGGCCGTGTGAGGCGCACGGCGCGCTGACAGGACAGGACAGGGACGGGGCAGGAGCGGAGCATCATGGACATCGGCATCGACTGGGGGGCGTTCCCGCCGCTGGCGGACGCAGGGGCGCTGGAGACCGCGGCGGACGGTCTGCGGGAGCACGCGCGGAGCTTTGCGCAGATCCTGTGGGACAACCGGGACACGTGGAAGGGGCTCGGGGCGCACTTCGAGTCACCCGACGCCGGCACGCTGCTGGCGGTGCTGAACCCGAACGAGCCGCGAGCGGACGACGTGTTCACGGACACGAACAAGGCCGCCGACGCCCTGGACGATTTCGCCGCCACGGAGCGGGCGCTCGCGCAGGAGAAGAACACCCTGCACGGGCAGTACCAGAGCCTGCTCAACGAGATCGGCGGCAATGCGGAGTGGGTCAAGGACGAGGGCCTGGTCCAGCGCCAGCAGGGGATTGTCGACTCGATGAACGACATCATCTCCCGCCATCAGTCCGCGGAGATGACGTGCGCGAATGCGATCAACGCATTGTACGGGGGCACGCGGTACGTGCAGGTCTCGGCGGATGGTTCGGTGCCGGAGGGTGCGCAGGCGTATGGGATGAGCCGGGAGATGCTGAACTCGGCTTCGGGCGCGGGGGAGACGCCGTGGGCGAAGCCGGCGGAGTGGGACAAGCCGTGGTTCCGGGACGTGGTGGACGGGGTCGTGGACTTCGGCTCCGGGGTGTGGGAGTCGCTCAGGGGCACGGTGACGGGTCTGGTGGCTCTGGTGAATCCGTTCGACTGGGAGACGTTCTCGGCGACATGGAAGGGGATCGGGACCCTGGCCACGGACATCGCGATCACGGCGACTCCGGTGGGGGCGTTCGTCTCGGATGAGCGGCGTGCTCAGTCGGGGGAGCGGTTGGTGCAGGTGGGCGAGGCTCTGCTGAACGTGGAGATGTGGAAGGAGAACCCGGCGAAGGCGGCGGGCATGCTGACCGGTGATCTGGCGACGGCCTTGATCCCGGGCGCGGGGGTGGCCGCCAAGGGCGTTTCTACGGCCGCCAAGGCCGGGCGTACCACCTCCGTGGTGATCAAGGCTGGCCAGCTGTCGCAGAAATTGGGGGTGCCGGCCGTGCGAGCGGAGAAGTTCACCGTCAGTACCATCCGTGGGATCAACTCCACGACGACGAAGGTTCAGGACCTTGCTTACAAGGCGGGGCGGTTGAAGTACGACGTGACATTGAAGGCCATCGACAAGATGCCCCAGCCCGTCGCGGCCGCCCTGACTCGGGCGCGTGTGACGGCAGCGTCCTTCCAGTCCATGCCGACCAATGGAGGTGCGAGGGACCTGCCGTTGTCTATGCAGGGCCAACTGGCGTTGTCTCAGGGCAAGTCGGTGCATGTTCTGAGCGATGAAGGGGTCCGTGTTCTGGCCCCTGGTGAGCAGGTGGCTCGCGGTGAGGCGCTGCATGTGGAGCACCGAGATGCCGCCATGGCACGCGTGACGGATCGAGAGATGGCCATGGCCGGTGGAGGTTCGAAGGCCTCCGGTGGGGCGGGTGCAGGATCGGGAGGCTCCGGTCCGGAGGAACCGTTCTCCGGGGGTGTTGGCCGCGATGCTCCTGAACCGCCGCGGGCCGCGTCTCCTACGGATCCGGGGTTCCAGGGCCCGTTGGGCGTGCGCAACGCGGAGGCGCTGTGGCCTGATGACACGAACCGGATTCGCCCGGCGAAGCGGACGTTCGATCCCTTCTATGCGAACGCGGGAGTGGAACGCGGTTCCGGGGTTCTCCGTCCTGATGGCGTGCGTGAGCTTGGCGCGGGTGTGTACGAGTGGGACGACCCGCTGGCTGGCACACTCCGTGAGGTTGAACTGAATGTGGCGGCCAAGCATAGCGTGGCCTACCACGAGGATGTGCTGCGGAAATACGGGTACGTGGACGGGCACGTGGATACCGGGGCGAACCGTGCGGCTCATTTCACGACGCCCGCAGATCGTGAGATCACGCGTTCGTTCGTCATGGATCATCCGGCGGGGATTGCCGAGCGGCTGGACATGCCCAACAGTGCACGCCAGAAGATCTATGACCGCCAGGCGAGGCTGGAGGCGACGTTGTCGCGAAGCGGGTTGACGGAGGAGTCGAAGGCACTGATCCGGGAGTCGGAGATGCCGGTCATCTATCGGGATGTACTGCGCAAGTACGACATGGACCATAAGGTGGACCTGCAGCTGGGCGGCCTGGACGCCGTCGAAAACCTGAACTGGCTGCGGCAGGACGTCAACCGGAGCTGGGGTTCCCAGCTGGCGTGGCGTAGCAAAATCCTTGGAGTCGCAGACGGGGAGAACCCGGATCTCCAGTTCCTGGATTTCAGTACCGTAACTCTTGGAAAGATTGGCTAATTGGACAAGCCGCGTATTGACGAGGAACTCCGGGGACGGCGCACGGAGCTGTACAAGAGCATGGACCGTGTGGTGGCGGGTGTTTCCCTACCGCCGCTGGCGAAGCGGTTCGTGGGACGGAAACCGTCGAAGGCCCTGCTCAAGGGCGGCGGTGAGACGTGGCACCAGAGCGTGGTGTATGCGCTCTGCGGTGAGACGGTGCCTCTGGTTGTGCTGATGCGTTCGCAGACGTATTTCGTGGCGTCGGCCTATCCTCATCGGACGGCGTATATGGAGCAGACTGCCCATCTGCTGGAGTGGTGTGCGTTGCGGACGGGCCTGCTGGGGTGGGCCGAAGTCTGGAACGTGCCGTCCACCTTGGTGGAACGGCCGGGCGCCGGGGCTGTGCCTCCTCTCGTGTGGCAAGGGGACTATCGGTATGTGAGGCCGGAGACGGATGCGGTGTTCCGTCGGGATTTTGGGGATCTGTCGGGCAAGTCGGGGTGGCGGTCGGTGCCCAACGGGGAGGTCTCGGGTCTGCAGCAGTTGGTGATGGCGTTGGAGCGGACGGTGTTGGCGTTGTCGGTGCCGGCGTTGAACAATGTGGGTCTGCCGGAGGAGCGGTTACTAGAGCTGGTCGACTTCTATGCGCGGATGATTCGGATGTGGATGGGGTTGCCGCAGGAGCAGCCGGTGGCGGAGCCGGACTTCAGCGTGGATCTGCCGGCCGAGTTCCAGGGGTTCGGTCCCGAGGTGTGGAAGTGAGAGTGGAGGATGTGGATTTTTTTGCTCCGGATTCTACATATTGATGTCGGGGACTTGGGAAGAATTCGTTGATGGGCGCTCCGATCTTTAAGGGCAATCTTGCCGTTGACGCTGGACTGTTGCGGACTGCGCGCGCGGAATGGAAGAAGTTTCCCCGAGAGATGGACCGCGATGTGCCCAAGGGCGTGCAGAAGTTCCTGGGACGCCGCCCGGGTGCGGAGTTGGGGGACAACGAGTTCTCGGACACGCATTTCCAGTTCGTGCTGTTGATGGCGCTGACGGGAAAGCGTGAGGCGCTGGTGCCGTTGTTTCGGGGAGATCTCGTGGTAGAGGAGGCGGTGAAGCCGGCTCGCTCGACGAAAATGGAGTCTCGCCGTGCGGTGAATCGATGGTGTGCTGCCCGGGTGGGGTTGAGCGGGTGGGCGGAGCTGTTCAGTGTGCCGGCGGGGCCGGAACCGGGGCCGGAGGACCGGATTCCGAGGGTGAGCTTCTACCAGGATCCGGAGCCGTCGTGGGCTGATATGGAGTTCGACGATGCGGGGATGGTGGATGGCGCCACTCCGCCCACGGGTTCGGACTTCGTGGCGTTCTTGCGGATGGATCTAGACCGTTTGACGTGGTTGATTGTGGCCGAGTCGATTCCCTGGATGAATGACTGCGGGTGGTCTCCTGAATGGATGGCTAGGGAGATCGATTGGCTGGCGCGCAATATCCGGGCCCAGCTCGGCCTGCCGCAGGATCAGCCGGTGCCGGTGCCGGATCCGCGGGTGGACCTGCCGCCGGAGTTCACGGGGTTTGTGACCGGGTGAAGGCGCCAAGGGGGTGAATCGCCCCGGGTCTGGTGGAGGCTCTGATCCAACGGAAGGATGCAGAGCATGCCAGCACCACGGAAGTACCCCGACGAGCTCCGCGAACGCGCCACGCGGATGACTCTCGAAGCCCGCCAAGACCCCGCCATGAGGTCCGGAGCATTCCGACGCGTAGGAGAACAGCTCGGGATCAATCCCGAGACGCTGCGCAACTGGGTCCGCCAAGCCGAGATCGACGGTGGCCACCGCCCCGGGATCACGACCAGCGAAGCCGCCCGGGTGGCCGAGCTGGAGAAGGAGAACCGTGAGCTGCGGCGGGCGAACGCGATCCTGCGCTCGGCATCGGCTTTCTTCGCGGCGGATGCTCGAGACGCCCACAGCGCTGATCGTGGACTACATCGACGACCACAAGCAGAGTTCGGTGTCGAGCCGATCTGCGCCACGCTCTCCGCAGCGGGCACGCAGATCGCACCGAGCACGTACTACGCCGCGAAGACACGTCCTGTCTCGGCCCGCCGTCTGCGCGATGAGCAGGTGCTCGTTGAGATCCGGCGGGTGCATGAGGCCAACTACGGGGTCTACGGGGCCCGGAAGGTCCACGCGCAACTGCGGAGGGAGGGCCTGCAGGTGGCCAGGTGCACGGTGGAGCGGCTCATGCGAGCCGCAGGGCTGGGCGGGACAAGCCGCGCGAAGGGTCCTCGCACGACAGTCCCGAGCCGGGGACCGGATGAGCGTCGGGACCTGGTCCAGCGAGACTTCACCGCGGCTGCCCCGAATCAGCTGTGGGTCGCTGACATCACCTACTGCCGCACTTTCAGCGGATGGGTGTATGCCGCGTTCGTCATCGACGTGTTCTCCCGCCGGGTGCTGGGCTGGCAGCTTTCGACGTCGCTGCGCACGGATCTGGCCCTGGATGCCCTCGAGATGGCGTTCTGGACGCGTCAGCGTGCAGGCCAAGACGTGGCCGGGCTACGGCATCACAGCGATAAAGGAGTCCGGTACGTCGCCGTGCGATACACCCAGCGGCTCGCCCAGGCCGGCGCGGTCGCATCAGTCGGGTCCACTGGGGATTCTTACGATAATGCCCTCGCGAAGGCGTTCAACTCGCTGTTCAAGGCCGAGCTGATCCGGAACAGGGGCCCGTTCACGTCCATCGAGGACTTGGAGATCGCGGTCGCGGAGTACATCGACTGGTTCAACCATCGTCGTGTGCACGGCGAGATCGGGCTGGTCCCTCCGGTCGAGTTCGAGGACGTCTACCATCATGAGAATCCCGTGCCGGCGCCTGCCTGGGCGGCACCTACGAGCCTCTAACAAACCCGGGGCGATTCACGCACCCCGCCTGGCGAACGGCGGAGTGGTGGCGTTGCCGTCCGGTTCCTCGATGGGACAGATGTTCCGAACGGCGCTCGATGAGGGAACGCGTCCTCGCGTCGGTGGGAGCAGGGCATCCCGGGTTCCTGGCTCGGTCGAGAGCCGAGGACACATGGTCTTCCGGGACAGCAAGAACTGGACTGACGGAAACCGGACCTGGGACCGGAAGTCGGATGCGCAACGAGCGGAGACCTACGAGCATCTGGAGATCAAGTCCGGGCAGCTGTCGGACATGGCCGCCGGCCAGAAAGCGGTGCGGTCCACCGGAGACGTGGAGATTACGCAGAAGAGGTCGGGCCTGGGCTTCACCGACACCGTCGCCCGGCAGCAGAAACGGTCTGACTTCTTGGACCCGGAGTCGATCCTGCAGAAGGAGGCTGCGGAAGGACTGGTCCTCAACGAAACGATGCGGGCGCGTGTCATCTCGGAGCTGGAGGCTGAGGCCAGAGCCGACAAGGGGCATGATCGTCGCGCGGCGGCAGAGACGTGGGAGGAGTTGCCCCCGTACCTCCAGGAGAGGGCGGTCCGCCGTGCAATGCGCGACTACGACCTGGACCACGTGCGTGACCTGCAGTTCGGTGGCACGGACACCGCCGATAATCTGCAGTGGTTGGAGCGGTCGGCGAACCGTGCGGTGGGCGCGCAGTCCAAGGTGCATCGGGAACGCTTCGACTACGAGACTTCTGAGGACGCTGACGCCTTCGACGAGAAGTCCCGTGTCTCGAAGGTCTCGTTGAAAGTGGGTCGCTGATGAACGCGTCGGTGTACAAGCAGAGCATGCACGTGCGGCAGGACCTGGTGGACCAAGCACTGGATGAGTGGGCGCGGTTTCCGAAGCGTATCGAGGGGAGCCTGCCGAAGCTGGCGAAGAAGTTCCTGGGCCGTCGCCCAGGGCAGGAGCTGGGTGACAATAAGTTCTCGGATACGCATTTCCAGTTCGTGCTGTTGATGGCGTTGACAGGGCAGCGGGATGCTCTGGTGCCATTGTTCCGGGGCGACCTGCTCATCGAGGAGGCGGTGAAGCCGGCGCGTTCGACGAAGATGGAGTCGCGTCGTGTGGTGAACAGGTGGTGTGCCCAGCGTGTGGGGTTGACGGGGTGGGCGGAGGTGTTCGCTGTTCCGGCGGGTCCGGAGCCGGCTCCGGAGGAGGACATTCCGCGGGTGGACTACTACGTTTCTTCGCCGGTGTCGTGGCGGGAGCCGGAGAAGGTGAAATGGTGGGGGACTCCGGGGGAGCCTGATGGTCTGCGGTGGCGCAAGGCGTCCTCGTTCGTGCCGTTCTTCCGTCAGGTGCTGGACCGGTTGGGGTGGTTGATCGTGGCGCGGGCGACGCCGTGGATGAACGCGCATGGGTGGAGTGATGAGTTCTCGGATGCGGAGATCGAGTGGTGTGCGCGGATGGTGCGGGGCCGGTTGGGGTTGGCGTTGGAGCAGCCGGTGCTGGTCTCGGATCCGCGGGTGGAGTTGCCGGTGGAGTTCACCGGCTTCGTGACCGACTGACACGCCTGCATCCACAGAGGGGACCCCGGCCTCGTCCGGCGGCCGCCTTCCGTGGCAGGGTGGACGGCAGGATGGGGTGCCCGGCGCGGCGACGTGTCGCCGTGGGCCGCGCCCCGACGTCGTGCATGAGGAGGAGAACGTCATGAGCCTGGCCGTCACCGCGCGTGAGCCCGATGCCGACTCGCATCGGGACGAGGACCTGGACGGGCGCATCGGCGCTGCCGGCCTGGCCGGCGCCACCGTGGCCCACGGCCTGCTCCGCTTCCACACCGCCGAGTCCGGCGCCGAGGCGCAGCGGCTCGTGGCCCTGCACATCGGGGAGAACCCCGCGCAGGGCATGGTGCCCATCGCCGTCGACTGGCGAGCCCGCCAATACTGCCGCCTGCGCACCCCCGAGGTGGACACCGTGGTCCGCGTGGACCCCGCCGAGTTCCGCGCCGGCTCCGTGTTGGACTTCACCCCGTTCATGGACACCGTCCTGACGGACCCGGCCGCCGCCGGCGTCCTCGGCCAGCCCGAGTTCGAGCGGGCACGCCGGGTGCACGGGGTGACCGAGCTGCCCTTCGCGGAGAGCTTCGGCTGCTACACCCCCGCGTTCCTGGGCGGGGACATGGAGGACCCCGCTAACCTCCTCACCCTGCCCACCATGAACTACACGGTGGCCATGGCGGACGTGAAGCAGCAGTGGGAGGCTCGCCCCGCCGGGGCCCGGCTCGCCTCCCTCGAGCCCCGGGACGGCCGCATGCGCGTGATCTTCGACGTGGACCAGGACCCGGCCGCCTCCCCGGGCGCCGGCACCCGCACGGACATCATCGCGGTCACCAGCACGGAGGGCCCCGAGGTCTACAACCACGGGCTCGCCCGGCGCCTCGCGGGCGACGCCGCCGCGACCGCCGCCGAGAACCTCGCCGGGGCCTTCGGGCCCGAGGCCGAGGGCACGCCCCTGCTCGTGGACTGGCGCGGGCGCATCTACGTGCGCGGCACGCGCGACGGCGCCGACGCGGTGGTCCGCTACGACCCCGCCACCCTCACCGCCGAGACCGTCGGCGCGGGGGAGGGGTTCCTCGAGCGGATCACCACGGACCCCGCCCTGCACGACCTGCTCGGCGAACACGAGAAGTCCCGCCAGTGCGCCCGCCTGCGTCTACCGCTCATCCCCGAGGGCTACGCGCTGGTGCCCCCGGCCCCGCCCGCCCTCACCGGGCAGGACGCCGTGGACCCGGACGACCTCCGCGCCATGGCCACGGACGTCTACTGGTGGCTCGTCCCCCAGCTGCTCCGCGCGGCCCAGGAGCTCGGCCCTGAGCGCCGGCCGCAGGGCTACCTCTTCGCCCCCGGCGGCGTGTTCCGGCTGCAGCCCGCCCCCGCGGGCGCACCCGGTGACGTCGCCGCTCCGCCGCGCCCCTGGGAGGACACCGCGGACGCGCCGCTCGAGCCGGAGGCGCCCCACCACGTCGCCCTCGCCGAGACCGGCGTGCACGTCACCGCGCTCGACCCGCACGGCGAGGCGCCGCAGGGCTCGCCCGAGGTCACCGAGGCCATCGAGTGGTACGGGCTCGCCGGGCGCGTCCACAACCACGGCCTCTTCCGCTTCCTCGACGCCGACGGCGCCGCCCACGCGCGCCGGCACCTCGCGACCGCGTTCGGCGAGGCTGCCCGCGACGCGGTGCCCGTGATCGTGGACTGGCGCGGCCGCTACGTCACGTGCGAGGAAGACGACGGCCCCGCGTTCGTCTCCTACGACGTCGCCACCGGCGACCGGGAACGCCTCAGCGGGTTCGACTCCGGGCTGGAGCAGCTGCTCACCACCGGCGTGGCCCTCGACCTGTTCGACGACGCCGACCGCCGTCGCACCTTCGACGCGCTCGGCGTCAGCGAGCTGGAGCCCGGGACCTGCGTGGGCGTGAAGGTGCCCCCCTTCCTCGGCGGGGCCCAGGATCCGGAGAACCGCGAGGTCGACAGCCTCGAGACCCACTGGATGTGGAACGGCGACATCTACGCGCAACTGCGCGGGATGCCGGACGGCACCCGTGTGGCCGGCGTGGGCATGGACGAGCACGGTGCGCCCGTGGTCCGGTTCGTGGACGCCCCGGCCGAGCCTATGCCCGCCCAGCCTGCGCCCGCCGCGGACCGGACGGCACCGGAGGGCGCCCGGTCCGAGGCCGCCGAGGAGCCTCCCGCCCCGGAGGACCCCGCCGAGAAGCGCGGCCTGTTCCGCCGCATGTTCAAGGGCTGAGGGGGACAGAGATGACCGCCCCGGACGCCATCCCGCCCACCGCGATGCCCCTGGCCGAGGCCCACGCCGCGTGGTTTGCCGCCGCCGCCCACGCCGACCGGGACGCCGTGCGCGCACGCTGCGAGGCCCTCGCCGCCGCGTTCGCCGCCGACCCGGACGCCGACCGCCCCTGGTCCGAGCTCCCGGCGGCGCAGTGGGCCGCCGAGACCACCGGCCTGGCCGGCTACGCCTCCCTGTTCAACGCCGCCCTGCCCGCCCGGCTGGCCACCCCGGTGGCCGCCGCCTCCGGGCCCGGCCTGCCCGCCGACGTCCCCGGCGCCTGGGCCACCCGCCTGGATCCGGGCCTCGCCGCCGAGCAGCGGGCCGGCGTGGACGCGCTGCTCACCGGCCGCGTCCGGGACTGGCGCGCCGAGCACGCGATCACCGCGCCCGAGGCCGGCGCAGACACCCCGGCGCCGGACGCCGCCACCGCCTTCCCGCCCGGGTTCATGCCCGCCTTGACGCGCCTGCGCCAGGCCGCCCTCGCGGTGCCGCCGCGCGCGCCGTCACCCTCTGGGGACGCGGCCGACGGCAAGGGCGAGCCGCGCCCGGAGCGCCCGCTGGCCGAGCTGCTCGACCGCCTCCTCGAGCTCGACGACCTCGACTGGCGTCGGCCCGTGACCCAGAAGCAGGTGGACCGGCTCGAGGCATTCCTCGGCGGGCCCCTTCCGGCCGACTACCGCGCCTTCCTGGACCGGGCCAACGGCTCGATGGACCGCGAGTTCGCCGGCGCACACGAGGTCGCGGCCGACGCCCGCGAGCTCCTCGAATACGAGGCGGAGGAGCTCGCCCACGCCGAGGACCCGGAGGCCGAGCGTGCCCGCTTCACCAACGACGACGGCTCCGGCCGCGTGGCCCCCGGCGGGTTCGTCCGCGGGTGGCTGCCGATCTACGACCACGGCACCGGTGCCTTCGTCATCCTCGACTGCGCCCCCGGCCCCGCCGGCGAGCGCGGACAGATCCTCGAGTACGGTGAGGGCGAGACCCGCGTGACGCACCCCGACTTCCGGTCCTGGCTGCAGGAGCATGTGGAGGACCTGGAGGCCTGAGACGCCGCCGTGGAGTCGCCGAGTGGAGACCTCCGGAGCTGCGCCCGCCCGAGCACTAGGCTGGCCTGCATGCGCATCGCCCGTTTCGTGGACCAGGCCGAACCGACCTACGGCATCGTGGAGGGCCCGGCGGACGCCGACCCCTCCGAGCTGAGCATCACCGCCCTCCAGGGGGACCCCTTCTTCCACGGCGTCCAGCCCACGGACCAGAAGCACCGCCTCGAGGACGTGCGGCTCGTGGCGCCGATCATCCCGCGCTCCAAGATCGTGGGCGTCGGCCGCAACTGGGCTGACCACGCCAAGGAGCTGGGCAACGACGTCCCCGCCTCGCCGCAGTTCTTCCTCAAGCCCAACACCTCCGTCGTCGGCCCGAACGAGCCGGTGACCCTGCCGAGCTGGTCGGACGAGGTCTCCTACGAGGCCGAGCTCGCCGTCGTCATCGGCACCATCTGCAAGGACGTCCCGCTGGAGCGCGTGGACGATGTCGTCTTCGGCTACACCGTGGCCAACGACCTCACCGCCCGCGACGCCCAGCGCACCGACCTGCAGTGGGCCCGCGCCAAGGGCTTCGACGGCGCCTGCCCCCTGGGACCGTGGATCGAGACCGAGCTGGACGTGGAGGCCGCCGGCGGCCTGGCCGTGCGCTCGCGGGTCGACGGCGAGACCCGCCAGGACGGCACCACCGCGGACATGGTCTTCGGCATCAAGGAGCTGGTCTCCGCGATCTCCGAGGCGTTCACCCTGCTGCCCGGCGACGTGATCCTCACCGGCACCCCCTCCGGCGTGGGCCTCGTGGAGGCCGGCCAGCGCGTGGAGTGCGAGGTCGAGGGGATCGGCACGCTGCTGACGCACCTGCGCCGCTGAGCCGCAGGGCCCCTCGGCCCACCACGACGACGGCGGCGTCCCTCCGCAGGGGAGGGGCGCCGCCGTCGTCGTGTCCGGGCGCGCGCGTAGACTCGGGGGCACCATGACTGACGCCACCTCCCCCGTGTCCGAGAACGCCCCCGCCCCCTTCGCCGACGTCCCCCAGGTGGACGCCGGCACTCCGGTGCGGGTGCGCTTCTGCCCCTCGCCCACCGGCACCCCGCACGTCGGGCTGATCCGCACCGCCCTGTTCAACTGGGGCTGGGCGCGGCACACGGGCGGGACGCTGGTCTTCCGCATCGAGGACACGGACGCCAAGCGCGACTCGGAGGAGTCCTACCAGCAGCTGCTCGAGGCCATGCGCTGGCTCGGGATCGACTGGGACGAGGGCGTCGAGGTCGGCGGCCCGCACGAGCCGTACCGCCAGTCCCAGCGCGGCGAGATCTACGCCGAGGTCATCGAGAAGCTCAAGGCCGGCGGCCACATCTACCCGTCCTACTCCACCCCGGAGGAGACCGAGGCACGCCACACGGCCGCGGGCCGCGACCCCAAGCTCGGCTACGACGGCGCCGACCGTGACCTCACCGCGGAGCAGATCGCCGCGTTCGAGGCCGAGGGACGTCAGCCCGTGTGGCGCCTGCGCATGCCGGACGAGGACATCACCTTCACCGACCTGGTGCGCGGGGAGATCACCTTCAAGGCCGGCTCCGTGCCGGACTTCGTGGTGGTCCGCGCGGACGGCTCGCCGCTGTACACCCTGGTCAACCCGGTGGATGACGCGCTCATGGGCATCACCCACGTGCTGCGCGGCGAGGACCTGCTCTCCTCGACCCCGCGCCAGATCGCCCTCTACCGCGCCCTCTACGCCATCGGCGTGGCGCAGTACATGCCGGTCTTCGGCCACCTGCCCTACGTGATGGGGGAGGGGAACAAGAAGCTCTCCAAGCGCGATCCGCAGGCCAACCTCTTCCTGCACCGCGAGCACGGGTTCATCCGCGAGGGCCTGCTGAACTACCTGGCCCTGCTGGGCTGGTCCCTCTCCGCGGACGAGGACATCTTCACGCCCGAGCAGTTCGTGGAGCACTTCGACATCCACAAGGTGCTGGCCAACCCGGCCCGGTTCGACGAGAAGAAGGCCACGGCGATCAACGGCACGCACATCCGCCTGCTCGAGCCGGCCGACTTCCGCGACCGCCTGGTCCCGTACCTGCGCGAGGCCGGCCTGGTGGGGGAGGAGCTGACCGCCCGCGAGGGTCAGGTGCTCGACGCCGCCGCCCCGCTGGTGCAGGAGCGCGTGGCGCTGCTCGGCGAGGCCGTGGAGATGCTCGCCTTCCTCTTCACCCCGGACGCGGACGTCACGACGGCCGAGGGCGCCCTGAAGGGCATGCCCGCGGACCTGCCGGGGGCCGTGGCGGCCGCCCGCGAGGCACTCGCCGGCCTGGGCGAGGACGAGTTCACCACGGAGCGGATCGAGGCCGCGCTGCGCGCCGCGCTGATCGACGGGCTCGGCCTGAAGCCCCGCCAGGCGTTCGGCCCGGTGCGCGTGGCCGTGACCGGCAGGAAGGTCTCCCCGCCGCTCTTCGAGTCCCTCGAGATCCTCGGCCGGGACTCGGCGCTGGCCCGCCTGGACCGGTTCGCCGCCGAGCAGTCCGCGGCCTGAGCCCGAGCGTCCCGTGACGGCCGCCCCCGCGCCGGGCACCCCGGCCACGCCCGCCGTGGCCGGGGTGCTGTTCGACCTCGACGACACCCTCATGGACCTGCGCGCCGCGCAGCTGCCCGCGTTCACCGAGACCGTGCGCGCCCAGTGGCCCGAGGCCCCCGAGGAGGGGGCGCCCGCGTTCGCCGCGGCCGCCGAGCACTTCGCCGCCGACCTCGGCGGGCACTACCCGCGGTACCTGGCCGGGGAGCTGGACTTCCTGGGCCAGCGCCTGGCCCGCGCCCGGGACGCCCTGGCCCTGCTCGGGGCCCCGGCGGACCGCGAGGAGCCGGACGCCGCCCTCTGGACGGACGGGTACGAGGAGCGGGTGCGCGCCCACTGGCGCGTGTTCGACGACGTCGTGGCAGCCCTGGCAGGGCTGCGGGAGGCCGGCGTCGGCGTCGGGATCGTCACCAACAACGTGGAGGCGTACCAGCGGGGGAAGGCGGACGCGATCGGCCTGGCCGACGTGGCCGTGCTCGTGGGCTCCGACACAGCCGGCGCGCCCAAGCCGGATGCGGCGCCGTTCCTGGAGGGCTGCCGCCGTCTCGGGCTCGACCCCGCCGACGTCGCCTGCGTGGGGGACAGCCTGGAGAACGACGTGCGCGGCGCGCAGGCGGCCGGCCTGGTGCCGGTGTGGCTGTGCCGGCCGGCGACGCGCGCGGGGGAGGCCGGCGGCGCGGGCCCCGGGGTCGAGGCGCCGGTGTGGGACGCCGCGGAGCGCACCTGGCGGATCACCGGGCTCGGCGCGCTGGCGGCCTGGTTCCCGGCCGCGGGCGCCGATTTGGCATCGGCGGACCGGGACGTGTAGAGTCCTTTCTCGTTGCCGGGGAGACCCGGGAATGCTGACAAGTGAACAGCACTGACGTCGAGATGACCTCTTGACACATCAGTGGGGTATGGTGTAATTGGCAACACAACGGTTTCTGGTACCGTCATTCTAGG
>NZ_JAUNHR010000100.1 GCF_030523875.1 Micrococcus sp.
GCCACCAACCGCCCCCACTGCCCGGCCCCCCCCCGGCCGCCGCCGCGCCCCGGGCGGGGGGCCGCCGCCGGACCTCCTAGGAGCCCATCATGAAGATCCTCACGACCAACGTCGCCATCACCGACCCCTCCGGCGCGCCCACCACCCTCTACGAGGGCCAGGAGCTCCCCGACTGGGCCACCGATCTCGTGGGCGACCATGCGCTCACCGACCTCGAGCAGAAGGCCTCCAGCGCCGCGAAGAACGCCGAGCAGGCCGCGCAGCAGGCCGAGGCCGCGGCCGTCCACGCGGAGGCCGACGCCGCGCAGGCCAAGGCCGCGGCGGAGACCGCCGAGGACGCTGCCGAGCAGACCGAGGACGCCGAAGACGAGACCGCCGACGACGCCCCGGACTTCACCGGCCCCGCCAAGACCACGCGCACCCGCTCCTCGCGGAAGGGCTGACCCATGCGGGTCCCGGCCACCCTGGAGTCGCTGGTCGCTCACTGGCCGGAGATGCCCGCGGACCAGAGCGACCTCATCGAGCAGCGCCTCGACGAGGCATGGATCGAGGTGCTGGCCACGTACCAGGACATCCCGGACCGCATCGCCTCCGGCGAGCTCAGCGTCGAGGTCGTGCGCCTCGTCCTGCACCGCATGGTCAAGCGCGCCATGACCCCGCAGGCGCAGGGCATGGAAGGGGTCCAGGCCCTCACCCAGGGCACCGGCCCGTTCACCCAGCGCCTGGAGTTCACCGGCAACGACGGCTGGCTGGGTCTGAAGGCCGCTGACCGACGCCTGCTGGCCCCGCGGCGCTCCGGTGCCGTGTTCACCATCCACCCGACGCGGGTGGGCCCCTGACCGCCCAGGAGGACGACGGCATGGACACGCGGTACCCCGCCGACTGGTACGTCACCCCGACCGTGGAGTCCGGCGGCGGCCGGGACGCCAAGGGTCGCGCGCTGCCGGTCACGACCCGTGACCTGCCGCCGTGCCTGATCGCCCCGGGCGCCGGGTCAGACCCCGAGGACTGGTCTGCCGTCGTGGACGGCGTGGCCACCCTCTACCACCCGGGCGCCGAGCAGCTGGGCCTGCAGAACAGGGACGTCGTCATCATCCCGGACGGGCAGCACATGGCTGGCCGGTGGCTGGTCGACGGCCCGCCGGCGGCGTGGCCAATGGGCACCGCGGTGCGGCTGGTGAAGCCCTGATGGCGCTGCACCGCGTCCCCGGGTCCAAGCACTACCGGGCGGACTCCTCGGGTCTGGCCTCGGTTGCCCTGTCCGGGCAGGTCCAGTCCATGGCGGTCACTGCCGCCCAGCGGGTGGCGGTTCAGGCCACCACGGACGGCGACCAGCAGTACACGGCTGAGCCGGCCACCGTTCGCGGCGGGTGGCAGAACGAGCCGCGCGCCGGTGCCGTGGTTCGGGAGGACCCTTGGACGTTGCGCTCGGGCCGCGTCCTCAACACGCCGATGATCACCGATCGCAAGGGACGCGTCCTGATCACCGCTCTGGACGCGGTCACCCGTACCCCATCTCCCTGACGAAGGAGCCCCATGCTTGACGATCTCACCTGGCCGGACCCCCGGGAGCTGGCGTTCGCGCTGCTGGACGGCCTGGACACCGCCACCGGCGCTCTCACGCCCCGGTACGAGCAGGCCGCTGACGCCTACGGGCAGGCCATCGGGCCGTGGCCGGAGGCGGTCATCTACATCACCGGGTCCACGGAGGGCGCGATCGACCGCGTCTACGTGGTGTCCCTGGACGTCTACGCCCCGCGCGGGCCGGAGGCTCTGCGGACCGCGGAGCAGGCCCACCGTGCGCTCGTCGGGACGGACGTGGAGGCCGGCGGTGTGTACGCCGACGCCGTGCGGACCCGCACCGGGCCCGTGGAGGTCCCCCACCCCGACCCGACCATCACCCGGATCACGTCCTCCCTGGACGTGGTCGTCCGCCCCATCGACTGACCGCAGGAGGTCACCATGCCCACCATCCAGGAGCAGATCGTCGCCGCGGATCGCCGCGGCCTCGTCCGCAAGATCCAGAAGGCGCTGGCCATGCTCGCGCCCACCTCCGTCGAGCTGCCGGAGTCCCTCTACGAGGGCGGCCAGCTCATCGACCTGAAGGCCAAGGGGTTCCTGCCCGTCGGCATCGTCACGAAGGACGGCTACACGTTCGGCCGTGAGGTGGAGACCACCGAGGTCGACGGCCTCGGCTACTCCGTGGTCCGCACGGACATCGACAAGGTCACCCGCAGCGTCAAGTTCACGCCCATCGAGACCGGCCGGAAGCACATGTACGAGCTCACCCTGGGCACCGACCTGTCCGGGGTGACCATGGACCCCGCCACCGGCGAGGTGGTGTTCGACGAGCCGGATATCCCCGTGCAGGGCGAGTACCGGCTGATCGTGCTCGGCAAGGACGGGCCCGCGGACAACGAGTGGATCATGGGCCGCGGCTACGGGCTCGTGCAGATGTCCGAGTCCGCCGAGTCCGTGTGGGGCGGCGAGGACGCCGTGTCCCAGGAGATCACGCTCTCCGTGATGTCCGACGAGGAGACCGGCACCCCGGTGCGCCACTACCTGGCCGGCACCGGCCCGCTCAGGTACGCCGAGGACATCGGCTTCACCCTGGCCACCGCCTGAGCCTCCTGACCGGGTGGGGGCGGCGCTTTCCGGGCCGCCGCCTCCACCCCTTCCAGCACCTCGCCCGGACTCCTCGGGAGGACCCCCATGCGCTTCACCAAGACCGACGAGCAGCTCGGCGAGATCGTCGTCGAGACCGAGAGCAAGACCGAGGCGGCGCAGCTGCGCGCCGAAGGCTTCACGCAGGACGACGGCGCGGCGCCGGCCAAGGGCCGCCGCAAGAGCGCCGCGGCCACCGAGACCACGGGCGACGCCAAGTCGTCCTGACCCCCCCCCCCCCCCCAGCCCCGCCGGCACCCCACCCAGGCGGGGAAGCCCCCCCCCCCCCCCCAGTCCCCCGCCCCGAGCGCGGCCGAAGCGCAGCCGCTCGAGCCGTTCGGTCTCGCGCTGCGCAACTCGAAGGTCGTGTACGTCAAGGACCCGTTCTCGTTCAAGCTCTCCGAGCGCGCCGAGGTCATGGCCCAGTACGAGCTCGCCAAGCGCGGCGAGATCGACGACCTGGACCTGCTCCAGCAGCTCATGTCCGAGAAGGACTACGTCGCGTACGTCGAGGCCGACCTGCCGATCCGGGCGCACGCCCGCTTCGTGCAGGCAGCCATGGCCTACTTCGAGCAGAGCCTGGCGGGCACCCCGGGGGAATCCGGCGCCTCTCCGGCCTGATCGACCGCTGGCCCGCCCAGATCCGCGCTGACCTCCTCGAGGTGTACGGCGTGGACCTGGCGGGCTGGCTGCGACGGGGCCGTGTGAGAGGCCTTCTGGACCTGATCGACCAGCTCCCGCCGGCGTCCCGGTACTGGTCCGCCGTCGCCCTCGACGAGGAGGTCGCGGAGGCGCTCCTCGACGAGGAGGCCCGCCGCTCCGACGACGGCGGGGACAGCCCCGCCGCCTGGACGCCGCCGCTGGAGCAGTGGAACCTCACCGCGCAGATGCTCGGCGTGGTCATCAACGAACTCAAGGCGCTGCGCCAGACCACGGCGGCCGCCGGCGGTGGCCGTCCCCGCCGGGAGCGCCCGTTCCCGGCGCCGCGCACGGCGCGCGCCGCCGTCGAGGCCCGCCGCGACGAGGCGTACGCCGCGGACATCGCCGCCGACTTCGGCTTCTGACCCGCCCCGACGAAGGCCCCCACCCCTCTGCGGTGGGGGCCTTCGCCGTCCCCACCCCGAGGAGGACCGCATGCCCGTGATCGGTGTCGCCGAGCTGCTCGTCGTCCCCACGTTCTCGGGCCTGCAGTCCAAGGTCGGCCAGCAGGTCGACGCCGCGGTGAAGGCCACCCCCACCGCGGGCGCCCAGACCGCCGGGTCCCGGCTCGGCTCGTTCCTTACGGAATCGCTGTCCACGGCAACCGGCATCGGCCTGGCCAAGGCCGGTGAGCTGGCCATGAGCCAGGTCACCGGCATCTTCACGACCGGCTTCAAGCGCCTCGCGGACATCGACACCGCCAAGGCGAAGATGCGCGGCCTGGGGTTCACCGTCGAGGAAGTGGACTCCCTCATGGCGTCCGCCCTGACCTCGGTGAAGGGCACCCCCTACGGGCTTGGTGAAGCCGCCACCGCTGCGGCCGCCGCCGTTGCCTCCGGCATCCAGCCCGGCGAGGACATGGACCGGGTCCTCGGGGCGATCGCGGAGTCCGCGGCCGCCGCGGGCACCCCGCTGACGGAGATGGCGGACCTGTACCTGGACGTCGCCGCCAAGGGCAAGGCACAGAATGACGTCTTGGGGCGTGTCGCCGAGCGCGGCATCCCGATCTACCAGGAGCTCGCCGACATGCTCGGCGTCACCAAGGACGAGGTGTTCAAGCTCGGCACCGCCGGCAAGATCGACTTCGCCACGTTCGAGCAGGCCATGATCAACGCCTCGGGCAACGTGGCCCGGGAGATGGGCCAGACCCTGCCCGGCGCCTGGATGAACTTCCAGGCCGCTGTGTCCCGTGTCGGCGCCAACCTCATGGGCGGCATCTACCCGATGATGGTCCAGGGCGTCCTCGGCGTCACCCGGGCCATGGCCCCCCTCGAGGCCACCGCCAAGGTGGTCGGCGACAGCTTCGTCGGCCTCCTCACCCGCGCCGGTGGGGTCTGGAACGGGCTGGTCACGCTGTTCGCTTCCGGCGACGTCTCCGCCCAGCTGCTCACCGCGCTCGGCGTCGGCCCGGACTCCCCGGTCATCGCGGGGCTGCTGTGGGTGCGGGACACGGCTATGGCCATGGGCGCCGGGATCCAGGCCGCGGCGGCCGCCGTCGCAGGGTGGGTCACCCAGCACACGGCGGTGTTCCAGGTGCTGGGGTCCATGCTCGCTGGCGCCGCCGGGGCGTGGGCGCTCGTGAAGGGCGTCATGCTCACGGTGACCGGTGTCGCCGGGCTCGTCTCGGGCGCCTTCGGGCTGGTCGTCGGCGCGGTCACCCGCCTCTGGAGCGGCCTGCAGCTCCTGTGGGGGCTGATGCTCGCCAACCCGGTCACCGCCGTCATCCTCGCCATCGGCGCGCTCGCGGGCGCGCTGATCTGGCTGTACCAGAACAACGAGACCGCCCGGGCCATCATGCAGGCCGCCTGGGCTGGGATCCAGGCCGCCGTGCAGACGGCGTGGGTCGGGTACATCCAGCCCGCCCTGCAGGCCTTTGGCGCGTTCCTGACCACCGTGGTCGGCCCGGCCCTGCTGGGCTTCTGGCAGGGCGTGGTGGTGCCGGCGTTCGCGGCGATCGGCGCCGCGGTGTCCACGGCCTGGAACGGGCTCATCCTGCCGGGGCTCGGCGCCCTCAGCGACTTCGTCGACGGCACCCTGGCCCCGGAGGTCGTGCAGCTGTGGCAGACCCACGTGGTCCCCGCCTGGACCGGGATCGTGGCCGCCGTGCAGTCGGCCTGGGCCGTGATCGACCACCTGGGCGGCGCCATCCAGGGCGCCATACAGTTCATCCAGGGGCTCGTGTCCTTCGTCGCCGCGGTCTTCCGCGGCGACTGGGCCGCCGCCTGGAACGGGGCCAAGGACATGGCCATCGGCGCGTTCAAGTTCCTGTGGCACGCCGTGAACGTGGTCCTGACGGTGAACCTGCTCGGCGCCATCCGCGGCGGACTGGCGTCCATGCTCGGGCTATTCCGCGGCGGGATGTCCTCGATCACCAGCTTCTTCGGGTCCGCCTGGAACGGAATCGTCGCGCTCGTCCGTGGGGCCTGGACCGGTCTGCTCGGGGCGGCGCGCTCTGGGGCGTCCGGGCTGTCGTCGCTGGTGAGCGGGCTCGTCCAGGGGATCCTCCGCTTCTTCGGGAACATGGCCTCCGGGATGGGCTCGATCATCCGGAACGCCTGGTCGGTCGCACGCTCCGCCTTCGGCGGGGCCACGGCCGCGCTGCGGACCATGGTCTCCCAGATGGTGCAGGGCATCTTGCGGTTCTTCGCCAACCTCAAGAGCGGGGTCAGCAACAGCGTTTCCTCGCTCTGGCGGGCCGCTAAGAGCCAGTTCTCCAACGGGATCAAGTCCGTCACGGACACCGTCTCCACCGGGCTGCTCCGCGTCCAGGCGTTCTTCCGTGATCTGCCCGGGCGGATCAAGTTCGCCCTCGGCGACCTCGGCGGCCTGCTGAAGGAGTCCGGGCGGGCTCTGCTGGCCGGCTTCCTGGACGGCATCTCCGACGGGTTCGATCGGGTCAAGAACTTCGTGGCCGACAGCATGCAGAAGGTCCGCGAGTTCTTCCCGTTCTCCCCTGCCAAGCGCGGCGCCTTCTCCGGCCGCGGGTACACCACCTACTCCGGCCGCGCGCTCAGCCGGGACTTCGGCGACTCCATCGCCGGGCAGGCCGGGTACGTCGCTACGCGCACGGAGTCCGTCATGGACGCCGCCGCCGCGGCCCTGGCCGGGGATCTGCCCGGGCCGGGGGTGTCCTCGCTCGCGGACCTCGTCCGCGGGCCTGGCGGG
>NZ_JAUNHR010000101.1 GCF_030523875.1 Micrococcus sp.
CGGGTGCGGCCCTTGGCGCCGTGGCCGGAGGTGCCGTAGCCGATCAGGACGTTGCCGGAGGCCTCCTCGTCGGAGCCGGCCACGTCGCCGTCGCCGCCGCGGGCCTTGTCCGGGGCGGGCTGGGAGGTGCCGGGCTGCATCACGCCGGCGCGCTCCTCCTCGCGGTAGGACAGGGCGCCGGGCTTCTCCGCAGTGGGCTCGGCGGGCGTCTCGGCCGGGCCGGCGGCGTCGGCCTCGTCCGGGGAGCCCACGGTGATCAGGGGCTCGCCCACGATCATCGTCTCGCCCTCGGCGCCGTGCAGGGTCAGCACGGTGCCGGCGTAGGGGCAGGGCACCTCCACGAGGGCCTTGGCGGTCTCCACCTCGGCGATCGGCTGGTCCACGGCGACCTCGTCGCCCTCGGCCACGAGCCAGCGGACGAGGTCGGCCTCGGTGAGGCCCTCGCCCAGGTCCGGAAGGGTGAACGTGCTGCTCATGCGCGGGCCTCCTCGGCGGCGGGGGCCTCGGCGTCGAGGTCCCAGTTCAGGTCGTCGATCGCGTCCAGGATGCGGTCCACGGACGGCAGGTGGTGCTCCTCCAGCTTCGGCGCCGGGTAGGGGATGTCCCAGCCGGTCACGCGGCCCACGGGGGCGGCGAGGGAGTGGAAGCAGCGCTGCTGGATGCGGGCCACGAGCTCGGAGGCCACGGACGCGAAGCCCTGCGGCTCGGCCACGACCACGGCGCGGCCGGTCTTGGCCACCGAGGCGGCCATGGTGTCCTCGTCCAGCGGGTTGACGGTGCGCAGGTCCACGACCTCCACCGAGACGCCCTCCTCCCCCGCGGCGTCGGCGGCGGCCAGGCAGGTGGGCACGGAGGGGCCGTAGGAGACCAGGGTGACGTCCGTGCCGGGGCGGACGACGGCGGCGCGCGCCCACGCCTCGCCGTGCTCGGCCTTCGACTCCACGCGGGACCACTGCGCCTCGAACTCCGCGCGCAGCTCGTCCAGGTCCAGGTCCGCCTTGGTCCAGTACATCTTCTTGGGCTCCATGAAGACCACCGGGTCGTCCAGGCGGATGGCGGAGCGCAGCATGAGGTAGGCGTCCTTGACGGAGGCCGGGGTGTACACCTTCAGGCCCGGGGTGTGGGCGTAGTAGGACTCGGAGGAGTCGCAGTGGTGCTCCACGCCGCCGATGCCGCCGCCGTAGGGGATCCGGATGGTCAGCGGCATGGGCGCCGCGCCCCTGGTGCGGTTGCGCATCTTGGCCGCATGGGAGGCGATCTGCTCGAACGCCGGGTAGGCGAACGCGTCGAACTGCATCTCCATCACGGGGCGGGCGCCGCCGAGGGCCATGCCCACGCCGAGGCCCGCGATGCCGGACTCGGCCAGCGGGGTGTCGAAGCAGCGCTCCTCGCCGAAGCGCTTGGTCAGGCCGTCGGTGATGCGGAAGACGCCGCCGAGGGTGCCGACGTCCTCGCCGAACACCACCACCATGGGGTCGGCCGCCATCTCGTCGGCCAGGGCCGCGTTGAGCGCGGCCGCGAAGGTCAGTGCCGCCATCTCAGGCCTCCTGGTTCTCGGAACGGGACAGCTCCTCGGCCAGCTGCGCGCGCTGGGCGGCGAGCTGCGGGGTCTGCACGGTGTACACGTGGTCGAAGAGCTCGAGCGGGTCCAGCTCGGCCTCCGCGTTCATGGCGTCGCGCAGGGAGGCGGCGACGTCGTCGGCGTCCTGGCGGTACCGCTCCGCGAGCTCCTCGGTGAGGGCGCCGGTGGAGGTCAGGTACGCGGTCATGCGGCGCAGCGGGTCGCGGGCCTCCCACTCCGCGACCTCGGCGGCCTCGCGGTAGCGCGTGGCGTCGTCGGCGTTGGTGTGGGACTGCATGCGGTAGGTGTCCGCCTCCACGAGGAAGGGGCCCTTGCCCTCGCGGCACAGGTCCACGGCGCGGCCGAGCACGGCCAGCAGGGCGGCGAGGTCGTTGCCGTCCACGCGCTCGCCGGCCAGGCCGTAGCCCACGGCCTTGTGGGCCAGCGACGGCGCCGCGGACTGCTTCGCGAAGGGCACCGAGATCGCGTACTTGTTGTTCTGCACGAAGAAGACCACCGGCAGCTTGAACACGGCGGCGAAGTTCAGGGCCTCGTGGAAGTCGCCCTCGGAGGTGCCGCCGTCGCCCACCATGGCGAGCGTGACGACGTCCTCGCCGCGCAGGCGGGCGGCCTTGGCCATGCCCACAGCGTGCAGCATCTGCGTGGTCAGCGGGGTGGACTGCACCGAGACGCGGTGCTCCTTGGGGTCGTAGCCCTGATGCCACGTGCCCTGGTAGGCGACCATGACCTGCAGCGGGTCCACGCCGCGGGCCAGCACGGCCACGGTGTCCCGGTAGGTGGGGAACAGCCAGTCGTCCTCGCCCAGGCACACGGCGGCGGCGACCTCGGAGGCCTCCTGCCCGTGCGAGGACGGGTAGACGGCCATGCGGCCCTGGCGCACGAGCGCGTAGGCCTGGTCGTTGACCCGGCGGCCGATCACGAGGTGGCGGTAGGCCGCCAGCAGCTCGTCGTCCGAGGGCAGGGGGTACTCGTGGCCCGGGGAGGTGCCCTGCCGGTCCACCGGCAGGACCTCGCCGTCCTCGGAGATCAGCTGGATGCGGCGGGACGCCGGGAGCAGGTACTCCTCGAGGGAGATGCCGAACGCGGCGGCGGCGGCCGCGCGCGTGCCGGCGTCCGGCGCGGGGGCGCCGTCGCCCGCGGGCGCGGCGGGGCTGGTGCTGGTCATGGGTGTCCTCTCGATCTGTGGGCACCAGTGTGCAGGGGGCGGGCACATCGTCACCGCATATGGGATGATCACCGGACAGGATGCCCGTGCGAGGCGTTCTGGAAAGACATCCTGCCGAGGTGACCCGGGTCACGAGGACGGGGCGTCGGGTCCTGCCCGTCCCGGTCCCGCCCCGCCGGTCCCCCGCGCCGGCCCGATCCGGAGGTGACCGCCATGACCCCGTCCCCCCTCGACCGCGTGGACCGTGCGATCGTCCGCGAGCTCTCCCAAGACGGTCGCCTGTCCGTGGCCGCGCTCGCCGAGCGCGTGCACGTCTCCCGCGCCCACTGCTACTCCCGCCTGAACCGCCTGCAGGACACGGGCGTGATCACCGGGTTCTCCGCGCGCGTGGACCCCGTGAAGACGGGCTTCACGGCGTCCGCGCACGTGATGCTCAAGCTGCGCCAGCACGACTGGCGCGAGCTGCGCGCCACCCTGCTGGCCATCCCGGAGGTGTGGCACGTGTCCCTGGTGGGCGGGAACATGGACGTGATCCTGCTGGTGCGCGCCCGGGACACCGCGGACCTGCGCCACGTGATCTTCGAGCGGCTCCAGCCGCTGCCGGCCGTGGTGGACACGCAGACCTACATGATCTTCGACGACCACGCCTCGGGGCAGACCCTGCCGCCCGAGCCCTCGGACGATCCCGGTCGCGCCCCCGCGGCCGGCTGAGCCGGCTCAGCGGCGGCCCAGCGGCGCCGGGTCGTCCACCGCGCCGGGCCCGGCCGGCAGCACGCGCGCGAACACCGCGGCCCCGCCGGCGCACACCGCCGCCATCACCCCGACGCCGACGCCCAGGCCCGCCACGGCCGTCACCGCGGACACCAGCAGGGGCCCGGTGAGCATGCCCGCATCCGACATGGAGCGCCACAGGCCGAGGAACTCGGGCCGGGCGTCCGGCGGGGAGTAGTCCGCCCCCAGGGTCATCACGATCCCGGCGCCGAACCCGTTGCCCACGCCCAGCAGCAGCGCCGCCGCGGCGAACCACCCGGGCTCGGACGTCAGCGACACCGCCAGGAACCCGGCGCCGAGCAGCGCCAGGCACGGCACGGCCACCGCCCGGCGGCCGTGGCGGTCCATGAGCCGGCCCGCGGGGTAGAACAGCAGCAGGTCCGCGGCCCCGGCGACCCCGAACACCAGCGACGCCGCCGCCGGGGACATCCCCAGGTGCGCCGCCCACAGCGGGATCACCGCGTTGCGCGCCGCCCGCGCCGCGGCCACCGCCACCACGCCGAAGCCGGCGGTGGCCAACACGCCGCGCCGGGCCCGGGCCACGTCCGTCAGCCGCGGCCGGCGACGCGCGGGGACGGTCCCACCGGCGCCCCGCTCCGGCCCCCGGACTCCGGCGGCGTCCGAGGCGGGGGCGGCGCCGCCGTCGTCGGGCACGGGCAGCTCCCGGATCCGCACGCACAGGGCGGCGCCGGCGGCCATCATGACGGTGGCCGCGGCGAACGCCCCGCTCAGGCCCAGCAGCGCCTGCAGCCCGGCGCCGAGGAACGGACCCAGGAACACGCCGATCCGGATGGTCCCACCGAGCGTGGACATCGCGCGGGCGCGGTGCGTGGCCGGGACCGCCACCGCCAGGTAGGACTGGCGGGCCAGGTTGAAACCGGCGCCGGCCGCGCCCACCGTGAGCACGCCGACCAGCAGCACGGCGAGGCGCACGGGGTCGTCGACGCCCTCGGCGCGCACGCCGCCGGCGGTGAGCGGGGCCGTGGCCGCCCAGGCCAGGCCGGCGCCCAGCGTGCCGAGCGCCGCGGAGAGCACCATGGTGCGCCGCTCCCCCGCCCGCGCCGCCAGCAGGGACACCGGCGTGTTGGCCAGCAGCGAGCCCAGGCCCACCAGCACGACGACGGCGGCCGCCTGCGCCGCCCCCAGGCCGAGCGCGAGGGCGGCCGAGGCGATCGCGGGCGTCATGGCGCCCAGGCCCACCGCGTACACGGTGGAGGGGGCGTAGATCTGGACGGCGGCGGCGAGGGCCACGGGCAGGCGAGGACGGTTCATCCCGGCCGAGTCTGCCGCACGCCGACGCGGACCGTGCGCGGGGGGCGGGGCTCACTAGGCTGTGCGGCATGTCTTCCCGCACCGCCGGCGCCCCCGCACCGGGGCCCACGTCCCAGGACGTCCGCCCGCCCGCCGCCCGCTCCGGCCTCGACCGGTACTTCTCGATCACCGAGCGCGGCTCGACCCCCGGCCAGGAGGTGCGCGGCGGCATCGCCACGTTCCTGGCCATGAGCTACATCGTGGTGCTCAACCCCCTGATCCTCTCCGGCGCGGACTCGACGGGCGCGACCCTGGGGATCCCGCGCGTCGCCGCCGCCACCGCGCTCGTGGCCGCGGTGGCCTCGATCACGATGGGCCTGTGGGCCCGCCACCCCTTCGCCCTCGCCACGGGCCTGGGCGTGAACGCGTTCGTGGCCATCACCGTGGCGACGACGCCGGGCCTCACCTGGCCGGACGTCATGGGCCTCGTGGTGCTCGCGGGCCTCGTGATGGTGGTGCTCGTGGCCACCGGCTTCCGCACGGCCGTGTTCAACGCGGTGCCGGACGGCCTGAAGACGGGGATCGTGGTGGGCATCGGCCTGTTCATCGCCCTGATCGGCCTGGTCAACGCCGGGTTCGTACGGCGCCTGCCGGACGCCGCCGGGACCACCGTGCCGGTGGGCCTGGGCACCGGCGGCGAGCTGGCCGGCTGGCCGGTGCTCGTGTTCGTGGTGGGCCTGCTGCTCACCTCCATCCTCGTGATCCGCGGCGTGCGCGGGGCCATCCTCATCGGGATCGTCGTGGCCACGGTGCTGGCCAACGTCCTCGAGGCGGTCTTCCACATCGGCCCGTCCGTGGCGGCCGACGGCACCGTGAACCCGCACGGCTGGTCCCTCGTGGCCCCGTCCCTGCCGGCGTGGAGCGCCCCGGACCTGTCCCTGCTGGGCGAGGTGTCCCTGGTGGGCGCCGTCGAGAAGCTGGGCTGGCTGATGGCGTCCCTGCTGGTGTTCGCGATCCTGCTCTCCGTGTTCTTCGACGCGATGGGCTCCATGGTGGGCCTGGCCCGCGAGGCCGGGTCGATGCGCGAGGACGGGACCATCCCGAACCAGGACCGCGTGCTGATGATGGACGCCCTCGCCGTGACCGCCGGCGGCGCGGCCTCCGTGTCCGCCGGGCAGATCTACGTGGAGTCCGGCACCGGCATCGGCGAGGGCGCCCGCACCGGGCTCGCCTCCGTGGTGACGGGCCTGCTGTTCGTGGTGGCGCTGCTCCTCTCGCCCTTCGTGTACCTCGTGCCCTTCGAGGCCGTGGCCCCCGCGCTCGTGGTGGTGGGCTTCATGATGTGCTCGCAGGTGGTCCACGTGGACTGGAGCGACTGGGGCGTGGCCCTGCCCGCGTTCCTCACCTTCATCCTCATGCCGTTCACGTACTCGATCGCCAACGGGATCGGCGCCGGCATGATCGCCTACGCCGTGATCCGGGCCGGCCAGGGTCGGGCCCGGGAGGTCCACCCGCTGCTGTGGGTGGTGGCCGCCGCGTTCGTGCTGTTCTTCGGCATGGGCGTGTTCCGCGGTCTCCTCGGGCTCGACTGACCCGGCTCCTCCCGTCCCCGCTTCCGCCCTTTCCTTCCCCTCCCCCGGGTGCCGCCCGGCGACCAGTGCCCCGGCGACATTCCAGCGGTCCTGCCCCGC
>NZ_JAUNHR010000102.1 GCF_030523875.1 Micrococcus sp.
TGCGGGCCCGGTCGGCGGCGAGGACCGCGCCGAGCACCCCGGCCAGGACGTCCCCTGTGCCGGCCGTGCCCAGCGCCGCGCCGCCGTCGCGCATCAGCCACGCCTCGCCGTCGGGGGCGGCCACGAGGGTGCGCGGCCCCTTGAGCAGGACGGTGACCCCGTGGGCGGCGGCCCACGCGCGCAGGCGGCCGAGCTCGTCCGCCTGGCCCCCGGCCCCAGTCCCGAGGTCGGCGTCCGCCACCGGCAGCCGCTCGCGCAGCCGCGCCCACTCCCCCGCATGCGGGGTGAGCACCACGCGGGCCCCCGCGTTCGCGAGCGCGGCCAGCTGCTCCCCCGTCACCAGCTCGAGACCGGAGGCGTCCACGACCACGGCGGGGGCGCCGGCCGGCTCCCGCCCGGCCGCCAGCACGGCGTCCACCGCGCGCTCCAGCCGCTCCCGGGCAGCGGCGTCCGCGCCGAGGCCCGGCCCGACGACCCACGCGTCCGCCCGGTCCGGCTCCGGCCCGTCGGCGGAGACCAGCGCGGCGGGATGGGCGGCCAGGACGAGGTCGCACGCGGCCGCAGGACCCGCCAGATGGGCCATCCCGGCCCCCGCGCCCAGCGCGCCGCCCACCGCGAGCACCGCGGCCCCGGGGTAGCGCTCCGACCCCGCGGCGAGACCGACCACGCCGCGGGTGTACTTGTGCGCGTCCGGCGCCGGGGCCGGATGCAGCCGACGCACGGCCACGCGGTCCACCACGTGCAGGCCGGTCCGGGGCCCCGCCGGCAGGTGCTCGCCCAGGCCGATGTCCACGAGGTGCACCCGCCCGGCCGCCGCCGCCCCCTCGCCCAGCAGCAGCCCGGTCTTCACGGCCCCGAACGTCACGGTGTGCGCCGCGGTGAGGACCTCGCCGGCCACCGCGCCGGTGTCCGCGTCCACCCCGGAGGGCACGTCGCACGCCACCACGACGGCCCCGTCGGGCAGGTCCCGGGCCGCGGTGGGCAGCGTGAACCCGCCCTGGGCGCCGGTCCCGAGGATCCCGTCCACCACGACGGCGGCCCGCGCCGGCACGGCGTCCGCCACGCGGCCCCCCGCGGCGCGCAGGGCGGCGGCGCCCTCGGCGTGCCAGCGGGGGGCGCCGTCGTCGTCCTGCACGACGGGCACGGCCACGGCCTCCACCCCGCGGCGGCAGAGGAACGCGAGCGCCCACAGCGCGTCGCCCCCGTTGTTGCCCGTGCCCACGAGGGCGGCCACGGTGACGCCGGAGACCCGGCCCCGTTGCCGCAGCACCGCCGCCACGTGCTCGGCCAGACCCCACGCCGCGCGGCGCATCAGCGCGGGGCCCTGCCCCGCCGCCAGCAGGGGCCGCTCGGCCTCCCGCACTTGGGTGCCCGTGAATGCGCGCATGGACGCTCCTCTCGGTCCGGCCTGCGGCCGGGCTCAGTCGCGGCGCTCGGCCACCACGTACGCGGTGGCCACGTCGCCGTCGTGGCTCAGGGACAGGTGCCAGTGGGTGATGCCGAGCGCCTCGGCCTGCGCCCGGACGGTGCCCGTCAGGTGCACCTCGGGGCGCCCGTCCCCGTGGTCGGGGCGCGGGATCCAGCAGTGGTGCCACATCATCCCGGGCGGGGCGCCCATCGCCTTGGCGATCGCCTCCTTCGCGGCGAAGCGGGCCGCCAACGAGCGCAGCGGCAGGTCCCGCTCCAGCTCGGTGAACAGCCGCTCGCGCAGCGCGGGGGTGCGCTCGAGCTGGCCCCGGAACCGGGGCACGTCCACCACGTCCACGCCGACGCCCACGATCACGGCGCCACCGCCGCGTCCCACTGGTGGTCCGGCACCGTGGACAGGCCCTTGAGGCGCTTGTACACGTCCAGCGGCCACTGGACCGCGGCCGGCAGCTCGTCCGCGCAGTCCGGGGTCGCCCAGACCTTGCCGAAGGCGAGGGTGCCGTAGACGTCCTGCCGCAGCTCCCACACTGGCGAGGTCTGGCGGGGCGTGAACATCAGCAGGGAGACCGTGCCCTCCTCCGGCGGGAGGCAGCGCTCGGCCAGGATGCGGGCGCGCTCCACATGCTGGGGGAAGGTGAGCACGCCCAGGTGCTCCAGGCCCAGCTCGCGCATGCGATCGGCGGCGTGCATCACCTCGCCCTGCGTGGTCACGGGATCCGGGGCGAAGCACTCCACGACCGCCCCGTCGGCCCGCGGGTCGCGGACGCCCGGCGGGCCGCACAGGGTCTGGAACCCGTCCGGGCCCAGGTGCGCCGAGACGAACACCCGGTCCGCCACGCCGCGGTCGATCGCCTCGAGGGCGGCCTCGTACACCTGGGGGCGGCTGTAGAGCACCAGCAGGGCGTCCACCCGGTCCGGCTGCTCCGGCTCGGGATGGGTGGTCAGCCAGGCCGCACGGGACACTCCGACCCCCAGGAGCACCAGCACGACGACGACGCACGCCGCGAGAGCACGCCGCACCGCCCGCGGCCGCTGCCCCACGTCCGTCACGCCCGCGGCACCTGCCGCAGGATCATCGTGGAGCGGGCGGGGACCTCGAGGACCTCGCCGGCGTGCACGTGCGGGCGGGTGCCGTGCGGGGCGACATGGGACGAGGTGTCCACCAGGATCTCCCACTCCTCGGGGAAGAACGGGCCGGGCAGGGTGTAGGGCACCGGCTCCCACCACGCGTTCATCAGCACGTAGAAGTCCCGGTACGGCTCCTCGTCCTCGTCCCGGCGGGGCAGGTCGTGGCCGTTGAGGTAGAACGCGATCGAGCGGGCCTCGGCGCCCCAGTCGTCCTCGGTCTTGGCGGTGGCGTCCGGCTCCAGCCAGACGATGTCCGGCAGCGGGGCCTCGACGTCGCGGGCGGCCGGGCGGCCGTCGAAGTGCTGCCGGCGGCGGAACACGGCGTGGTCCCGGCGCAGGGCCACGACCTCCCGCGTGAACTCGACCAGCGCGTCGTCCTGCGCGGCCCAGTCGATCCAGGCCAGCTCGTTGTCCTGACAGTAGACGTTGTTGTTGCCGCGCTGCGTGCGCCCCAGCTCGTCGCCGTGGCTGATCATCGGCACGCCCTGGCTGACCATGAGCGTGGCCAGGAAGTTCCGGGTCTGGCGGGCCCGGAGGGTGAGCACCTCGGGGTCGTCGGTCTCGCCCTCGGCGCCGTGGTTCCAGGACCGGTTGTGCGCGTCGCCGTCGTTGTTGTCCTCGCCGTTGGCGTGGTTGTGCTTCTCGTTGTAGGAGACCAGGTCGTGGAGCGTGAAGCCGTCGTGCGCGGTGACGAAGTTGACCGACGCGCCGGGGCTGCGCCCGTCGCCCTCGTAGAGGTCGGCGGAGCCGGTCAGACGGGTGGCGAACTCGCCGAGCGTGCCGGGCTCGCCGCGCCAGAAGTCGCGGACGGTGTCCCGGTACATGCCGTTCCACTCGCTCCAGATGCCGGGGAAGTTGCCCACCTGGTAGCCGCCCCACCCCACGTCCCACGGCTCGGCGATCAGCTTGACGGTGCGCAGCACGGGGTCCTGGCGCACGACGTCGAAGAAGCCGGAGAACATGTCCGGACCCTGCTCCCCCTCCACGCGCGTCAGCGTGGTGGCCAGGTCGAACCGGAAGCCGTCCACGTGCATCTCCGTGACCCAGTGGCGCAGCGAGTCCATCACCAGCTGCAGGGCCTTGGGGCTGGACAGGTCCACGGAGTTCCCGGTGCCCGTGTAGTCCATGTAGTGCCGCTCGTCGCCCTCCACCAGGTGGTAGTAGCCGGCGTTGTCCAGGCCGCGCATGCTCAGCATGGGGCCCTTGTCGTTGCCCTCGGCGGTGTGGTTGTAGACGACGTCGATGATCACCTCGAGGCCCGCGGCGTGCAGGTCCTTGACCATCTGCTTGAACTCGCGGACCTGCCCGCCGACCTCGTCCGTGGACGCGTACGCGGCGTGCGGGGCCAGGTAGCCGAGCGTGTTGTAGCCCCAGTAGTTCGACAGGCCCTTCTCCTGCAGGGTCGCGTCGTTGACGAACTGGTGCACCGGCATCAGCTCGACGGCGGTCACCCCCAGGTCCGTCAGGTGCCGCACCACGGCCGGGTGCGCCAGGCCCGCGTACGTGCCGCGCAGCTCCTCGGGCACGTCGGGGTGGGTGGCCGTCATGCCCTTGACGTGCGTCTCGTAGACGATCGTGTCCGTCATCTCGGTGGCCGGGGAGGCGTCGTCGCCCCAGTCGAACGCGTCGTCCACCACGACGCCGAGCATCGACGTGCCCAGGCTGTCCTGGGTGTCCATGGCGTCCGGGTCGTCGAAGCGGTAGGAGTGGTGCTGCTGGCCCCACGCGTACTCCCCGGTGAAGGCGCGGGCGTAGGGGTCGGCGAGGATCTTGTGGGGGTTGTGCCACAGGCCCCGCGCCGGCTCCCACGGCCCGTGGACGCGGTAGCCGTAGCGCTGGCCCGGGCCCACGTCCGCCACGTGCACGTGCCACGTGGTGTCGTGGCGCTCCGTCACGGGGATGCGGGTCTCGGCCCCGGACCCGTCCACGAGGCACAGCTCCACGGCCTCGACCTCACGGCCCACCGCGACCGCGAAGTTGGTGCCGCTCTCGTCCACCGTGGCCCCCAGGGGGTACGGCTGGCCGATGTCCACTGTGTGCATGAGGGTGTCTCCGGGGGTCTCGAGGGGGCGCGCCGTGTCCGGGCGCGCGATCCCCCCGAGTCTAGTGGGAGCGACCCGTCCGCCCCCGGCTCACCCGAGTCGGCCCGAGCCCATCCCCGCCCGGCCCAGGCCCCGGGCCGCACCCCGGCCCGAGCCGACGCCGCCGCCCGGCAGGGCCACCGCCGCGCGGAACACGGCCAGCTGCCGGTCCCACACCTCGGCGGCGCCGGCCTCCCAGTACGGGCGCCCGACGAAGGTGAACGCCATCGCGCGCTCCCCGTCCCGGCTGGCCAGGGCCAGGGAGGCGGAGCCGAAGCCGCCGCCATCGTGCCCGTACAGCAGCGCGCCCGGCCGCGCGGGGTCGGGCACGGAGAAGATCCCGTACCCGTACCCGGCCGGCACGGCCGCACCGACCGGGGTGACCATCCGCTCCACCGAGGCCTGGGACACCAGGCGCCCCTGCATGAGCGCGCGGTAGAAGCGGACCACGTCCCCGGCGGTGGCGTTGACGGCCGCGGCCCCCGCGAACACGGACTGGTCCAGCGTGGTGAAGCGCGCGGTCTCCCCCGGGCGGACGGCGGCGTCCTCCATCTCCGCGCCGCGCACCAGCGTGCCGTCCTCCAGGCGCGCCCGGTGCATGCCGGCCGGGCGGAAGACGCGCTCGCGGATGAGCCGCCCCAGCGGGCGGCCGGTGACGGCCTCCACCATGAGCTGGACCACCACGTAGCCGGTGTTGGAGTAGCCCCACGCGGTGCCGGGCTCGAACCACCACGGGTCCTGGCGGGCGATCCCCACGAGCTCGCGGAGGCCGTAGCGGCGCGCCACCATGGCCTGGACGTCCTCCAGGGGCAGCTCCCACAGCCCGCGGTGGCGCAGCAGCACCCAGATCGCGTCCGGCATGCCGGAGGTGTGGTTCAGCAGCTGGCCCAGGGTCACGTCCTCCCGGCCGGGCCACAGCCCGGGCAGGACCTCGCCGATCGTGGAGTCCAGGCGCAGGGTGCCCCGCTCGACCTCCTGGAACGCCACCGTGGCGGTCATCGCCTTGGTCACGCTCGCCACACGGGCCACGGAGGACGGGCGGGCGGGGGCCGGCGAGGCGGCCGAGCGGCGGCCGGCGGCCACCTCCACCACGCAGCCGCCCGCGACGAACGACCCCACCGCGCCGACGACCGGCCAGGCGGTCAGGGCCTCGAGGGCGGCCTGCACCTGCGCCGTGCGCGGATCGGCCGACGGGCGGGACGCGGGGGCGGCGAGGGAGGCCGGGGCGGCGACGGCGGGCAGGGCGAGCCCGGCGAGGGACGCGGCAAGGCCGCGGGTGACGGTCCGACGGGAGGGGTGCATGGCGGGTCCTTGCTGGAGGGTCGACGTGACGCACATCACCCTACCCCCTCGCCCGGACACGACGACGCCCCCCGCCCGGGCGGGCGGGGGGCGTCGGGTGCGGCGCGTCAGCGCGGGGTCACTCGACGGTGACGGACTTGGCCAGGTTGCGCGGCTGGTCCACGTCGTAGCCCTTGGCGGAGGCCAGCTCGAGCGCGAAGATCTGCAGCGGCACCGTGGTCAGCAGCGGCATCAGCACCGGCTGGGTCTCGGGCACCTCGAACACCGTCTCGGCGTGCCGGCGGACGGCCTCGTCGCCGCGCTCGGCCACCACGAAGGTGCGGGCGCCGCGGGCGCGGACCTCCTGGATGTTGGAGACGACCTTGGCGTGCAGGGAGTGGCGGTCCATCGGGGACGGCATCACCACGAACACGGGCTGGCCGTCGTCGATCAGGGCGATCGGGCCGTGCTTGAGCTCGCCGGCGGCGAACCCCTCGGCGTGGATGTAGGCGAGCTCCTTGAGCTTGAGCGC
>NZ_JAUNHR010000014.1:0-6733 GCF_030523875.1 Micrococcus sp.
GCAGACCATCGGCGCCACCACCCTGGACGAGTACCGCAAGCACATCGAGAAGGACGCCGCGCTCGAGCGCCGCTTCCAGCCGATCCAGGTGCCCGAGCCCTCCGTCGAGGACGCCACCCAGATCCTGCGCGGCCTGCGGGACCGCTACGAGGCCCACCACAAGGTGTCCATCACCGACGGCGCCCTCTCCGCGGCCGCGTCCCTCGCGGACCGCTACGTCTCCGACCGCCACCTGCCGGACAAGGCCATCGACCTGATCGACGAGGCCGGCGCCCGCCTGCGCATCCGCCGCATGACCATGCCGCCGGAGATCAAGGCCTTCGAGGAGCGCATCGCCGAGGTGCGCGCCGAGAAGGAGGCCGCGATCGACGGCCAGGACTTCGAGGGCGCCGCGCGCCTCCGGGACCAGGAGCAGCAGCTCGAGGACGAGCGCCAGAAGAAGGAGGAGGCCTGGCGCACCGGCCAGGCGGACGCCGTCGCCACCGTGGACGAGGACCTCGTGGCCGAGGTGCTCTCCCTGTCCACCGGCATCCCCGTCTTCAAGCTCACCGAGGAGGAGACGGACCGCCTGCGCAACATGGAGGCCGAGCTCCACCAGCGCGTCATCGGCCAGGACGAGGCCATCAAGTCCCTGTCCCGCGCCATCCGCCGCACCCGCGCGGGCCTCAAGGACCCGAACCGCCCCTCGGGGTCGTTCATCTTCGCCGGCCCCACCGGCGTCGGCAAGACCGAGCTCGCCAAGTCCCTTGCGGAGTTCCTGTTCGGGGACGAGGACGCCCTCATCACCCTGGACATGTCCGAGTTCCAGGAGAAGCACACGGTCTCCCGCCTCTTCGGCGCCCCTCCCGGCTACGTGGGCTACGAGGAGGGCGGCCAGCTCACCGAGAAGGTGCGCCGTCGGCCGTTCTCCGTGGTGCTCTTCGACGAGGTGGAGAAGGCCCACGCGGACCTGTTCAACTCGCTGCTGCAGATCCTCGAGGACGGTCGCCTGACCGACTCGCAGGGCCGCGTGGTGGACTTCAAGAACACCGTGATCATCATGACCACCAACCTGGGCACCCGGGACATCTCCAAGGGCGTGATGACCGGCTTCCAGTCCTCGACGGACACCTCCACGGGCTATGAGCGCATGAAGGGCAAGGTCCGCGAGGAGCTGCGCCAGCACTTCCGCCCGGAGTTCCTCAACCGCGTGGACGACGTGATCGTGTTCCCGCAGCTGCAGAAGTCCGAGATCGTGGAGATCGTGGACCTGTTCATCGCCCGCCTGGCCAAGCGCCTGGACGAGCAGGACATGTCCATCGAGCTCACGCAGGCCGCGAAGGACCTGCTCGCCGAGCGGGGCTACGACCCGGCCATGGGCGCCCGCCCGCTGCGCCGCACCATCCAGCACATGGTGGAGGACCAGCTCTCCGAGAAGATCCTGTTCGGCGAGATCCCGGGCGGCTCCACGATCCACGTGGACGCCACGGGCGAGGGCGCCGAGGCCGAGCTGACGTTCTCCCACACGGGCGGGCGGAAGGCCCTCGACGGCGACGCCCCGGGCGAGCTCGAGGCCGGGGCCCCGGACCACGCCGAGGAGGGCGCCCCGGGCGCGGACGTCCCGCGGGCCCCGCGCACCGACGGCGGGGACGAGGGTCCCGACGCCGGGCACGTCGCCGCGCCGGTCGACTGACCGGAGGCTGACGACCCCGCGGAGGCGGGGGAGGGGTTGACCCCTCCCCCGCCTCACGCGTTCACTGTCGGGACCGGCGGGGCGTGCCCGCCGCGTCCCCGTGGACCCCACCGGGTCCCCGACCCCTCCAGGAGGCGACCATGGCAGACATGGACAACACGTTCGACAAGCTCAAGGGCGACGTCAAGGGCAAGGCCGGCGAGGCCACCGGCGACCGCCGCCTCGAGGCCGAGGGCAAGTCCGAGTCCGCCGCCGCGGGTGTGAAGGACGCGGCGCAGAACGCGGGCGATTCCCTCAAGGGCGCCGCGGACGGCGTCAAGAACGCCTTCAAGAAGGACTGACCCGGGGACCCGGGACCAGACCGACCAGCAGACGGACCAGACGAAGGAGGACCCCATGGTGGGCATCGACGGCATCAAGGACTTCGCGAACCAGAACTCCGACCAGATCAACCAGCACGTGGACTCCGCCCAGGAGCAGCACGGCGACAAGCTCGGCCAGCACGCCGACAAGGTCAACCAGGGCGTCGACGCCGCCCAGGGCAGGTTCCTGAACGGGGACGTGCAGGAGCAGGCCGAGGGCCAGACGATGGGCGGCCAGCAGGCCTGACCCCCCGCCCCAGGACCCCCGCACCGGGACGACCCGGGCGGGGGTCCTCGTGCGCCCGGCCCCTAGACTGGCGCCATGCCCGCCGACCCCGCCGTCACTCTCCGCCCGGCCCGCACGCAGGACGTGCATGCGATCCGTGAGCTGGTGCGGCCGCTGGCGGAGCGCCGGGTGCTGCTCCAGAAGGAGGCGGTGGCGTTCTACGAGGCCATCCAGGAGTTCGTGGTGGCCGAGGGCGCGGACGGTGCGCTCGCCGGGTTCGGCGCCCTGCACGTGATGTGGGAGGACCTCGCGGAGGTGCGCACCCTGGCGGTGGCCGACGGCTTCCAGGGCCGCGGCGTGGGGCACCTGCTGCTGGACGAGCTGCTGGACCGGGCCCGCCGCGTGGGCGTGTCCCGCGTGTTCTGCCTGACCTTCGAGGTCGAGTTCTTCCGCCGGCACGGGTTCGAGGTGATGGCGGACCAGTCCGCCGTGGACCCCGAGGTCTACGCGGAGCTGCTGCGCTCCACGGACGAGGGCGTGGCCGAGTTCCTCGACCTCGCGCGGGTCAAGCCGAACACCCTCGGCAACACCCGCATGATCCGCACCCTCTGAGGGTGCGGCGGTCCGGGCCTCAGCCGGGGAAGGCGAGCGCGCCGTCGTCGTGACGGACCAGCAGGCCGTCCGCGAGCAGGCCGGCCACGCACCGCTCCCATTGGGCGTCCTCCGGGCGGTGGGCGCCCAGGCGGCCCGTGGCGACGACGGCGTCCCGCACCCGTGCGCCCGGCACCCTCCCGTGCTCCCGGACGGCCGCCATGACCGCGCCGCGCACCTGGCGGTCCGTCCCCGCCCAGGCCTGGCCGCGGGGCCGCTCCTCGGGCGGCGGGGAGCCCGCGGCCACCCACGCGCACGAGACGCGCACGGGGCAGCGGTCGCACGCGGGGGAGCGGGCGGTGCAGACCAGGGCGCCGAGCTCCATGACGGCCGCGTTCCAGGCGTTGGCCCGGTCCCGGTCGTGCGGCATGAGCGCGTGGGCGCGGCGCATCTCGGACCGCGTGAGGGTCTTCGGCGGGAGGGGCTCGCCGGCCACGGCGCGCCCGATCACCCGGCGCACGTTGGTGTCCACCACGGTCTCCGGGATCCCGAACGCGAAGCTGGACACCGCCGCCGCCGTGTACTCGCCGATCCCGGGCAGGGCGCGCAGGGCCTGCGGGTCCGCCGGCACCTCGCCGCCGTGCCGCTCCACGATCGCCCGCGCCGCCTCCTGCAGTCGCAGCGCCCGGCGCGGGTAGCCGAGGCGGTCCCACGCGGTGAGCACCTCCGCGGTGGGGGCGGCGGCGAGGTCCGCGGGGGTGGGCCAGCGCTCCATCCAGGCGCGCCACCGGGGCAGGACCCGCACCACGGGGGTCTGCTGCAGCATGATCTCCGAGACCAGCACGCCCCACGGCGGGCAGTCCGGGTCCCGCCACGGCAGGTCGCGGGCGTGCACCGCGAACCAGCCCAGGATCCCCTGGTGGAGGGAGGCCGCGCGGGCGGCGTCGGCCTCCGCGGCGTCCGGGGTCGGGGCGTCTTCGCGGGGGGCGGCGGGCGTGGGCATGCCGTCCACTCTAGGGCCGTGCCCGGGCCTACCCTGGATGCCATGCCCTCCGCACCCCGTGAGCCCCGTCCCCGCCCCTCCGCGGCCGTCTACCGGCGTCGTCGCCTGGCGGTGGCGGTGCTGGCGGCGCTGGTGCTGCTCCTGGTGGGCTGGGGGCTGGGCGCATTGGTGAACGCCCTCCTGCCCGCGGGCGGCGGCGACGCCGAGGCCGCCCCGAGCGCGGCCCCCACCCCCGTCTCGTCCCCGACGCCGGCCCGGGCATCGGCCTCGGGGTTCACCGCGGAGGACGACATGGACGTGGCCGCCCTGCCGGCGTGTGCGCCCACGGACCTGCGCGTGGTGGCCTCCTCGGACCGCGACGAGTACGCCCGCGGCCAGGAGGCGGTGCTCCGGCTGGGCGTCACGAACCTCTCGGCCCGCCCGTGCCGTGCGGACGTGGGCACCGCGGCGCAGGAGTTCCGGATCGAGGACGCCCAGGGCGGTCAGGTGATGAGCACCAGGGTGTGCCAGGCCGAGCCTGCCCACCAGGAGGTGGCCCTCGAGCCGGGGGACCAGCAGCGGGCGGTGTACCGCTGGGACGGGCGGACCTCCTCGGCGGACTGCACGCGGCAGGGCGGGCTCGCCGAGCCCGGCCGCCACGCCCTCACCGTGAGCCTGGGGGACGTGCGGTCCCGGCCCGTGGCCCTCGTGGTGCTCGAGGAGACCGCGAGCCCGTCCGCCTCCCCGGCGCCCTCGCCGTCCGCCTCGTCGCCGGACTCCGCAGCCCCCTCCGGCACGGCGACGCCGGCCCCGTCCTCCGCCGCGCCCGCGCCGGCGTTGCCGGCACCGGCGTCCACCGGGGGCTGAGGGGTCAGGGCCGCCCGCCGGTCCAGGACTGGATGGACCCGAGGGCCTCGCCCAGGGTGCCGACCTCCGCCACGGAGAACCCGGCCGGCACGTCCCCCAGCGGCTCGGGGGAGCGGGGCACGAGTGCGCGGGTGAAGCCGAGCCGCGCGGCCTCCCGCACCCGCCGGCCCACGCCGGGCACCGGCCGCACCTCCCCGGCCAGGCCGAGCTCGCCGACCGCGATCATCCCCTGCGGCACGGGCGCGCCGAGCTTGGCGGAGGCGATGGCCACCGCCACCGCAAGGTCCGAGGCCGGCTCGGCCAGGCGCACGCCGCCCACGGTGGCCACGTAGCAGTCGTCCTGGGCCAGGGCGAAGCGGGCACGGCGCTGCAGGACCGCCAGCAGCATGTTCACGCGGGCCGCGTCCACCCCGGACACCGTGCGGCGCGGGCTGCCGCCGGCGGAGGGGGTGAGCAGGGACTGGACCTCGGCCACCAGCGGCCGGCGCCCCTCCAGGGTGACCGTCACGCACGTGCCCTCCACGGGATCCACGGTGCCGGAGAGGAACAGGCCCGAGGGGTCGTCGAGGGACTCGATCCCGTCCTCGCGCAGGTCGAAGCAGCCGACCTCGTCCGTGGGCCCGAAGCGGTTCTTCACGGCGCGCACGAGGCGCAGCCGGGAGTGGCGGTCCCCCTCGAACTGGCAGACCACGTCCACGAGGTGCTCGAGCAGGCGGGGGCCCGCGATGGTGCCGTCCTTGGTCACGTGCCCCACCAGGACCGTGGTGATGCCCTTCTCCTTGGCGGTGCGGATCAGGCTCGCCGCCACCTCCCGCACCTGCGTCACGCCGCCGGCCACGCCGTCCACCTCGGCGGACTGCAGGGTCTGCACGGAGTCCACCACCACGAGCTCCGGGTCCGTCCGCTCGATCTGCCCCAGGGCCCGCCCGAGGTCCGTCTCCGCCGCCAGGCGCAGGGTGTCCGCCACCGCGCCGATCCGGTCCGCGCGCGAGCGCACCTGGGCGGCGGACTCCTCGCCGGTGAGGTAGAGGACGGAGCGCTCCCCGCCCCCGCCCGCGCCGCGCGCGGTCTGGGCGGCGACGTCCAGCAGCAGCGTGGACTTGCCGATGCCGGGCTCCCCGGCCAGCAGGATCACCGCGCCGGGCACCAGGCCGCCGCCGAGCACCCGGTCCAGCTCCCGCACGCCCGTGGTGCGGAAGGAGGCCAGGGTGGCGTCCACCTCGCCGATCCGCGGGGCGGGCGAGGCGACCGTGGAGGCCTTCGTGCGGCCCGGCGTCGAGCCCCCGCCGGCCTCCTCCACCGTGCCCCACGCCTGGCACTCGCCGCAGCGGCCCACCCACTTCACGGACGTCCACCCGCACTCGGTGCAGCGGTATCCGGGGGTGCGCTTCGCGGCGGTCTTGGTGGCCATGCGCCCACTGTAGGCAGGGCTCCGGACGGCGTAGCGGCCCTCCGCCCACGGCGCACCGTCCCCGACGCCGCCGGGCCGCCCGACGACGTCGCCCCGCCCCGGCTCAGACGCGCGGCAGGTAGGAGACGGCCTCGTCGTGGGAGGCGCCCGTGGCCTCGATCAGGTCCACCATCATGGGGCGCAGCAGCATCACCAGGGCCTCGCCGTGCACGGTGCGCCCGGCCAGCTGCGCGGGGTCCAGCCGGGAGGCGGAGGTCCCCAGGGCGTCCCGGGCCACGCCGAGCGAGCGGTGCCGGCCCTCCTCCTGCGGCTCCACGAGGGAGCGGTGCAGCACCTCGACCGCGTCCGCGGCGTCGTCGAACCAGGCGGCCAGGCGCTCGCGGTGGTCGTCGTCGACGGCCCCGTGGTCCAGGATCGAGACCACGCGCCGAGCCACGATCCGCAGCGAGCGCACGGCCAGGTCGGAGCGGTCCGCCGCCCGGGACATCGTCTCCACGAGCCCGCGCGAGGAGCGCTGCAGGGGGTTGTACGCGGCCTGCTCGGCGCTCAGGCGCAGCTCCTTGCGGACGTCGTCGAGGGTGCCCTGCGTGCGCCGGCACTCCACCAGCGCCATCCACGCGAT
>NZ_JAUNHR010000014.1:6833-37672 GCF_030523875.1 Micrococcus sp.
GCGGCGTCGTCACCGTCACCTCATAGAAAGAGGCATCCTCGTGAAGGCTCTCCGCTACGGCCGCTCGGCCGCCCTCCTCTCCGTGGCCGCCCTCGCCCTGACCGCCTGCGGCGGCGGCGACGACGCGGCCCCCTCCTCGTCCGCCCCGGCCGGCGGCTCCTCCTCGGCCGCCGCGGGCTCCGCCTCCGGCTCCGCTGCGGGCACCGAGATCCCCACCGCCTCCGGCACGCTGATGGGCTCCGGCGCGTCCTCCCAGGAGGCCGCCATGACCGCGTGGACCGAGGGCGTCAAGGAGACCTCCCCCGAGCTGCAGGTGCAGTACTCCCCGGACGGCTCCGGCGCCGGCCGCAAGGCCTTCCTCTCGGGCGCCGCGTCCTTCGCCGGCTCCGACGCCGCCCTCAAGGACGAGGAGAAGGAGCAGGCCAAGCAGATCTGCGGCGACCAGGGCGCCTTCCACGTCCCCGCCTACGTCTCCCCGATCGCTGTGGCCTACAACCTCCAGGGCGTGGACTCCCTCAACCTCGACGCCGACACGATCGCCAAGATCTTCTCGAAGGAGATCACCACCTGGAACGATCCGGCGATCGCGAAGCTGAACGAGGGCGTGGAGCTGCCCGCGAAGAACATCACCGTGGTGCACCGCTCGGACGAGTCCGGCACCACCGAGAACTTCACCGCCTACCTCGACGAGGCCGCCAAGGGCTCGTGGACCTACGGCAAGGTCAAGGAGTGGCCGTCCGACATCACCGCGGAGTCCGCCCAGGGCACCAAGGGCGTCGTGGCGCAGGCCGCCGCCACCGACGGCGCCATCACCTACGCGGACGAGTCCGGCGTCGGCGAGCTCACCACCGCGAAGGTCGGCAAGGACGGCAAGTTCGCCGAGATCTCCCCCGAGGCCGCCGCCAAGATCGTGGCCGAGGGCACGAAGGAGGACGACGGCTCGATCACCCTCGACCGCGCGAACGCCGGCGAGGGCGTGTACCCGATCGTCCTGGTCTCGTACCACATCTTCTGCAACCAGTACCAGGATCAGGAGACCGTCGACCAGGTCAAGGCCTTCGCCTCCTACGTGGTCTCCGAGGACGGTCAGAAGACCGCCCAGGAGGTGGCCAAGTCCGCTCCGCTCGACTCCGCCCTGGCCGACGAGGCCCAGAAGCGCATCGACGCCGTCACCGTCCGCTGACCCGCGTCCGCTGACGGCCGGGCGGCCGTTCAGCACCCCAGCCGTCGGCCCCCACGGGGCCGGCGGCTGGCGGGCTGAGGGCGGCCGGCACCCCCCGGGGCGCCTCGGCCCCCGGACCCCGACCCACCGACCACGAGGGAAGTCATCGTGACCTCACCTGCAACAGAGACCGCACCCCGCGCGTCCTCGTCCCTGAAGGCATCCCGGGGCGGGGCGGGCGCGGACAGGGCCTTCGCCGGCCTGTCCCTGGCCGCCGGCATCCTCATCCTCCTGATCCTCGCCTTCGTGGCGATCTTCCTGGTGAGCGAAGCCCTTCCGGCCCTGTTCCCCAAGGAGGGCACCGAGCTCGAGTCCGGCGACTCGTTCTGGTCCTACGTGTGGCCCCTCATGGCGGGCACCCTCATGGCGGCCGTCATCGCGCTGCTGCTGGCCACGCCGGTGGCCGTGGGCGTGGCCCTGTTCATCTCCCACTACGCCCCGCCGCGCATCGCGCAGCCGGTCGGCTACGTCATCGACCTGCTGGCCGCCATCCCGTCCGTCATCTACGGCATCTGGGGCTGGCTGACGCTCGCGCCGCTGATGGTGCCCATCTATGAGTGGCTGAACCAGTACTTCGGCTGGCTGCCCTTCTTCGGCGGCCCCGTCACCGGCACGGGCCGCGTCATCATGACCTCCGGCGTCGTGCTGGCCGTGATGGTCCTGCCGATCATCACCGCCCTGTGCCGTGAGATCTTCACGCAGACCCCGAAGCTGCACGAGGAGGCCGCCCTGGGCCTGGGCGCCACCCGCTGGGAGATGATCAAGATGACCGTGTTCCCGTTCGCGCGGGCCGGCATCATCTCCTCCATCATGCTCGGCCTCGGCCGTGCCCTCGGCGAGACCATGGCCGTGACCCTGGTCCTCTCGCCGGGCGTCTTCAGCCCCTCCGTCATCGAGGAGGGACGCAACGCGACCATCCCGTCCGAGATCGCGCTCAACTTCCCGGAGGCCTACGGCATCCGGCTGCACGAGCTGATCGCGGCCGGTCTCATGCTGTTCGTCATCACGCTGGTGGTCAACATGATCGCCCGCTGGATCGTGAACCGGCACAAGGAATTCTCGGGGGCCAACTGACATGAGCACCGCACTGGACACCACCCCCCGCCAGGGGGACGCCGCCGCCGTCACGACGCACCGGCAGAACACCCTCACCCAGGGGCAGAAGCCGGCCTGGACGTGGATCGCCGTCGCCCTGGGCGCCGCCGCCCTCGCCGTCGGCCTCGAATTCCTCGTCAAGGGCGAGGGCTTCGAGATCGCCCGTGCGATCGTCTTCTTCGCGATCGCGTTCATCCTGGGCATGTACGCGGTCACCCGCATCGTGGAGAACCGTCGCAAGGCCACGGACGGGCTCTGGCGCCACCTCGTGTGGGCCGCGTTCCTGGTCGCGCTCGTCCCGCTGGTCTCCGTCCTGTGGTCCGTGGTCGCCGACGGCGCGCCCACCCTCCTCGGGAACCCGCAGGTGCTGGCGAACGACATGGGCGGCGTCACCGGCGCCACCGACGCGGCCTGGGTCGACGCCGGGAAGCCCGCCGGCGGCCTGCCGGGCGGCTTCGCGCACGCCCTGGTCGGCACCCTGATGATCACCCTGATCGCCACCGTGATCGCGGTGCCGATCGGCATGCTGACCTCGATCTACCTGGTCGAGTACGGCCGGGACGGCTGGCTGTCCCGCTCGATCATCTTCTTCGTGGACGTCATGACCGGCATCCCCTCGATCGTGGCCGGCCTGTTCGCCTACGCGGCCATGACCGTGCTCCTGGAGCTGATCATGGGCGAGGGCCCCAAGGCCCTGCAGGCCGTGAAGATGGGCCTGACCGCCGCCGTCGCGCTCACCGTGCTGATGATCCCCGTGGTGGTGCGCTCCACCGAGGAGATGCTGCGCGTGGTGCCGAACGAGCTCCGCGAGGGCTCGTACGCCCTCGGCGTCCGCAAGTGGCGGACCATCTTCAAGGTGGTGCTGCCCACGGCCATCTCCGGCATCGCGTCCGGCGTGACCCTGGCGATCGCCCGCGTGACCGGCGAGACCGCGCCGATCCTCGTGACGGCCGGCTACGCCATGACCACGAACTGGAACCCGTTCGACAACTGGATGACCGCCCTGCCGGTGTTCATCTACCGCCAGATCGTCTCCCCGACCTCGCCGACCGCCGCAGACCCGTCCATGGCCCGTGCCTGGGCCGCCGCGCTGACGCTGATCATCATCGTGATGGCCCTCAACCTCCTGGCCCGCGTGATCGCCAAGGCGTTCGCCCCCAAGACCGGCCGGTGACCGCCGCGTCCGCCCCGGCCAGGCGCCGGGGCGGGCGTGGACCCGCTCCCCAGACTCCCCGCTCCCCAGCGGCCACCAGAAGGAAACGAAGCCCATGTCCAAGCGCATCCAGGCCAACGACGTCGACGTCTACTACGGCAAGTTCAAGGCCGTCGAGGGCGTGAACATCGAGATCGCCCCCCGCACCGTCACCGCGTTCATCGGCCCGTCCGGCTGCGGCAAGACCACCTTCCTGCGCGCCATCAACCGCATGCACGAGGTCCTCCCCGGCGCCCACGTGGACGGCGAGCTCTACCTCGACGGCGACAACATCTACGCCCCCGGCGTGGATCCGGTGACCGTCCGCTCCCAGATCGGCATGGTCTTCCAGCGGCCGAACCCGTTCCCCACCATGTCCATCCGGGACAACGTGCTGGCCGGCTACAAGCTCAACGGCACCCGCCTGAACAAGGCCCGCGCGGACGAGATCGTGGAGAAGTCCCTGCGCGGCGCCAACCTCTGGAACGAGGTCAAGGACCGTCTGGACAAGCCGGGCTCCGGCCTGTCCGGCGGCCAGCAGCAGCGCCTGTGCATCGCCCGCTCCGTGGCGGTGGAGCCGAACGTGATCCTCATGGACGAGCCCTGCTCGGCCCTCGACCCCATCTCCACCCTGGCCGTGGAGGACCTGATCAACGAGCTGAAGGAGGAGTACACGGTCATCATCGTCACGCACAACATGCAGCAGGCCGCGCGCGTGGCGGACAAGACCGCCTTCTTCAACATCCAGGGCATCGGCCAGCCCGGCAAGCTCATCGAGTACGACGAGACGAACACCATCTTCAACAACCCCTCGAACCAGCAGACCGAGGACTACGTCTCCGGCCGCTTCGGCTGAGCCGCTCCGCGCGCCCCGCATCACGACGGCGACCCCCGCCCGGCACGTCCGGGCGGGGGTCGCCGTCGTCGTGCCGGAGGGGGGCCGGTCAGCCGAGCAGGCGCAGGGTCACGAGGCCGAGCGCGAGGGCCAGGGCGCCGCACACGAGGGGCGTCAGCAACCACCAGGCGACCACACGGGCCAGGGTGGGCCAGCGCACCGACGCGTAGGTCTGCGTCTGGCCGGCGCCCACGATGCTCGCGGTGAGCGTGTGGGTCGAGGACAGCGGCAGGTGCAGCAGCAGGGAGCCGAGGAAGACCAGGCCCGCCGGGACGGCTGCGGCCACCGAGGCGCGCAGGGGGTCCAGGATCACCAGGCGCTCGGTGAGGGTCCAGCCGATCCGCCAGGCCCCGCCGAGCGTGCCCACCCCCACGGCCGCCGCGAACACCACGGCGCTGGCCGCGAACGGCCAGGTCAGGTCCGTGCCGGCGGGCAGCCCCGCGCCGAGGGCCCCGGCCGCCGTGAGCAGCCAGACCATCCCCAGCCGCTGCCCGGCCTGCACGCCGTGCCCGAGCGCGGTCATCCCCGAGGACAGGGCGAGGGCCAGGCGGGCCCGGTGCTGGACGTTCACTGTGGTGCCCGTGGTGCCCAGGCGGACCACCAGGGGCGTGAGCAGGCGCGTCAGGCCCCACGCCAGCACGGGGGACAGGGCCAGGCTGAGGACCACGTCCCGGTGCGCGTCGCGGCTGAAGGCCTCGTCCAGGGGGACGCCGAGGGCCACGTGCGCCGCGAGGTGGGCCGCGGCGATCGAGGCCAGGACGGCGTGGGTCATGGAGACCGGCATCCGCAGCCACCACAGCAGCAGGCCCCACGCGAGGGCCACCACCAGCGCCACCACGAGGGTGGCCAGCGCCCCGTCCGCGAGGGCCTGGAGGCCGCCCACGAGCGCCACGCCGGCCCCGAGCATGGCCATGCCCAGCAGCGTGCCCACGGTGTTCAGCACGGCGGCCATGACCAGGGCGATGCGCGGGGACAGCGCCCGGAACCGGACCGGCAGGGCGACGGCGTTGGGGGCGTCGCGGAAGCCCGTGAGCAGCCCCAGCAGGACGGTCAGCAGCAGGACGAGGGCCAGCACGGGGGTCATGCGGCGGCCCGTCGCTCAGGACTCACGGACCAGCACCACGCCGAGGTCCGTGGACACCCGGTGCAGGGCCGTGAGGGCCGCCTGCAGGGCCCAGGCCACCTCGCGCTGACGGTTGAAGTCCCGCTGCAGCAGGTCCATGCCCAGGGCGGAGAGCCACTCGACCATGACCCGGTCCATCCGGCGCAGGCCCCGTTCGAGCTGCATCCAGGTGTCCTCGAGCGCGTCGAGGTCCCGCAGCAGCCCCACGCCTGCGGCCATGAGCTCGGCCTGCCGGCCCATGGTCTCCAGCAGGTCCAGGGCGTGGCCGGGCAGCTCGGCCATGTCCGCGCGGTGCACCAGCAGTCCGGCCTCCACTACGCGGTGCACCGCGGTGTGGACGCCGTCGGCCAGCCGGTAGAGGTCCTGGCGCGGCAGGGGGGTGACGTAGGCGCTGCGCAGCGCGGTCAGCAGGGCCATGAGGGAGGCGGTGGCCGAGGCGTCGACGTCCTCGAGGCTCCGCTCCACGCGGTCCCGCTCCTCGCCGACCGCGGCGGTGCTCTGCGCCACCGCCTGGACGGCGCGGCCGAGGCCGTCGCACAGGTCGGCCAGGTGGCGGAGGGCGGGGGAGTCGCGGGTCACGAGCCAGGGCGGGCGGGCGGCCATGCTCGGCGGGTCACCTTCTCTGTGGACGGGCCGCCGTCGGCGGGCGGAGGACGGGGGAGTCCGGGACGACGCCGGACCGGGGACGCCTCTCGGCGGAAGGCCGCTCGTGGCGGCGATGTGTTGGAGCCCGGGGTCACCTGCGGCCCGGCGTCGTCGGCGGTCAGTCTAGCGAGCCGTCCCGCCACGATCGAGCCGAGGCCTCCAGGGCCTCCGCGGTGGCCACCATGCGCCCCGCGCGGCCGGTGAGGCGGGCGGCGTGGGCCGGGTCGGAGGCCTCCAGGGAGTCGGCGTGGTGCGTCTGGCCCAGGGCCACCACCCGGGCGTACGCCGCCGCCCGCTCGAGGGCCACGTCCAGCTCGGCCCGGTACGCGCCCGTGAGGATCGTGTCCGTGAGGCGGCGCAGCTCGTCCGGGCCGGGCGGCTCCACGGCGCCGGCCACGGCCCGCCACGCGTGCGCCGCGTGCCCGGCGCGGTACCAGGCGGCCCAGCGCTCGCCGTCGCGCGCGGTGGCCTCCTGCAGGGCGTAGAGCCGCCACAGCGAGCCCGCCAGGGACACCGGCGGTGCGTCCGCCCACAGCCCCGCGAGGGTCTCCACGCCCACCTCGCGCACCAGCCCCACGAGGCGCTCGACGACGTCGGGGTCCTCCTCCGCGCGCCCGCCCGCCACGAGGGCGTGGGCCAGCCGGGCCGCGGCGGCGGCGACCTCCTGGGGGTCCTCCCCGCCGGCCAGGTCGGCGATCTCGTCCGGGGCCGTGACGCGGGGGCGGTGGGGTCGGGCCAGGCCGGAGGCGGTGGAGCTCGCCCCGCGTCCGGCGGCGCGGTGGTGCGGCATGCGGGGCTCCTTCCGGGCGGACGTGGTCGTGGAGGCGGGGTGGCGTGGTGACGGGCGCGGACCACGCTAGCGGCCGCACCGCCTCGGCTACCATGGCAGGGCATCCGCGGGGCGGCGTCCCGAGGCGTCCGCACGGCGCCGGGCTCCCGCGGACCGAGGGCCTTTAGCTCAGCTGGCAGAGCATCGGACTTTTAATCCGCCGGTCGCGGGTTCGATCCCCGCAGGGCCCACCCGAGAATGGCCCCTGACCAGGCATGATGCCGGGTCGGGGGTCGTCGTCGTGCGTGGGGAGGGCGGGCGGCCCTGCCCTCCCCGGCCGCCTGGGCGCAGCACTGCCACGTAGACCGCGCCGTACGCGGCAGTACTGCGCCCGGGCCGGCGCGCGGCAGCCTGTCGCGAGGCAGCCGCACGGCCCGCCGCGCTCAGGCGCCGAAGACCCGCTCCAGATGGTCACTGCCGAACACGCGGCCGGGGTCGACGGCGTCCCGCACGGCCCGGAAGTCCGCGAACCGCGGGTACGCGCGCTCGACCCACGCCGCGTCCCGGGTGTGCTCCTTGCCCCAGTGCGGGCGCCCGCCGAGGCCGGCGAAGACCTCCTCGCACGCCCGGAAGTAGGCGGTGGGGTCCTCCCCGTGCCAGCGGTGCACCGCGATGTACACGGACTCGCGCCCGTGCGCGGTGGAGAGCCAGACGTCGTCCGCGGCGGCGGCGCGCACCTCCACGGGGAAGGAGGGCAGGTCCCCGCGCCGGGCGAGGTCGCGGGTCACGGCCTGCAGGCCCGCGAAGGCCTCCTCGAACGCCTCCAGCGGCAGGGCGTACTCCATCTCGCGGAAGCGCACCGAGCGGTCCGCCACGAACACGCGGTGGGAGACGTCCCGGTACGTGCGCTGGTCCACGCCCCACGCGGAGACGCGGTTCAGCGCCGGCACGATCCGCGGCGCCCGCGCCCCGGCCCGGCACATCAGCCCGTACAGCCCGTTGGCCAGCAGCCCGTCCATGACCGTGCTGCGGAACGCGCCGACGGGGTCCACGCCCGCGCCCAGCGGCAGCCGGGTGTTCTCCTTGGTCAGGGCGACGTCCGTGCCGGGGAACCAGTAGAACTCGAGGTGGTCGGCGGCCCGGCAGCGCTCGACGAAGGCGGGCACGACGTCGGCCAGCGGCTCCGCCTGCTCGCGCGCCTGCAGCAGGAAGGCGGGCACGCACTGCAGCTCGGCCTCCACGATCACCCCGAGCGCGCCGAGGCTGACCCGGGCGGCCTCGAACACCTCCGGCTCGTGGTCCGCGTCCACCCAGCGCAGGGCCCCCTCCGCCGTCGCCAGGCGCAGCCCCGTGACCATCCCGGCGTACCCGGTAAAGCCCAGTCCGGTGCCGTGGGTGGAGGTGGACAGCGCGCCGCCCACGGACTGCCGGTCGATGTCCCCCATGTTGGCCAGGGCGAGCCCGTGCGGGCCCAGCAGCGGGCCCAGCTGGTGCAGCGGGGTGCCGGCGAGCACGCGCACCCGCCCGGTGGCGTGGTCCACGCGCGTCAGCCCGGACATCCGCTCGAGGTCCAGCTGGACGCCGTCGGTGACGGCCACGGGGGAGAAGGAGTGCCCGGCTCCGATCGCCCGGACGCGCAGCCCCTCGGCGGCCGCCCCGGCCACCGCGGCGGCCACCTCGTCCGCCGAGCCGGGCCGCACCTCGCGGGCCGGGGTCCACCGGTGCGCGCCGGACCAGGTCCGGCGGGTCGGGCGGACGGTGCGGGCGGGCCCGCCGGTCGTCGTCGTCGGGCTCATCCGAACACCCTCCCCTCGCCGCGGTACGTGGGCCAGAGGTCCACGATCGCGTCCTGCTCGGCCGCGTACACGGCCACGGCCGCCAGGTGCTCGGCCGGCTCGCCGGCCTTGGCGTGGCGGAAGAACACCGGGTCGCCCAGGGAGAGGCGGTCGGCCGCCGTCCCGCGCAGCGGGGTCTGGACCTCGCCCGCAGCCTCCTGGCCGGAGTAGCGCAGCCCCTCGGGCCAGGCCACCACGGGCAGCCGGTCCGCCCCGGGCATGCCCGAGGCCACCCAGCCGCCGCCGGCCACCGTCACCACGCCGGGGCGCGGTCGGCGCACCACGGGGCGGGTGAAGAAGGAGGCCGGGCGCAGGTCCAGGCCGCGGAAGCCGTCGAAGCTCGCCGGGCCCATCAGCCCCGAGCCGGCCCCGATCTCCGTCACGGAGGGGTCCTGGGCGGTCAGGTCCGCCGAGCCGGTGCCGCCGCCGTTGACGAACTCCAGGTCCGCGCCGGCCTCGTGGGCCACGGCCCGCACGGCGGCCACGATCGCCGGGCGGCGGGCGGCCAGCTCCCGCATGGAGGTGCGCTTGATGCCCCGCACCACGGCCGAGCGCGGGCCGGAGCCCTCGGGGACGCCCGCCACCTGGCCCTCGTAGGCCAGCACGCCCGCCAGGCGCAGCCCGGGGGTCCCGGTGATGCGGCGGGCCATCGCGGCGGCCTGCTCCGGGGTGCGCACCGGCGAGCGCAGCGCGCCCACGCGCAGCAGCCGGTGCGGCTCCCACGCCGCGTCCACGTCCAGGCACACCCGCAGCGGGGGGCGGCCGGCGTCGTCGTCCAGGGGCACGCCCGCGCGGCGGGCCACGGCCTCGATCACGGCCAGGTGGTCGGGGGAGTCCACGGCCACCGTGACGGCGGCGCGCGCGGCGGGGTCCACGACCCAGCGCGCCAGGGCCTCCTCGTCCACGGAGGGGTAGGCCACCAGCACGTCCTCCTGCCCCAGCTCCACCCACCACAGCGCCTCGGGGAGGGCGTACGCCAGCACGCCTCGGTACCCCGGCCGGGTGAGGGCCTCCTCCACGGCGCGGCGCACGCGCAGGGACTTCGACGCCACGCGCACCGGCAGCCCGCCGGCGCGGGCGTGGAGGGCGGCGGCGTTGGCCCGGAACGCGTCCAGGTCCAGCAGGCCGAGGGGGGCGGAGCGGTCCGCAGGGGGGAGCCGGCGCAGGGCGGCCGCGTAGCGGGCGTACGGGGGTGCCGCCGGGGACGGGGCGGTCATCACACCTAGGATGGAACCATGCCCACCGGATCCGCGCCAGAGAGCGCCGTGCTCAGCTCCGGCGGCCACGCCGTGTGGTCGCGTCCCGCCGCCGAGCGCGCCGGGACGGACCTGGTCCTCGTCCTGCACGGCTACGGCTCCAACGAGGTCCGCGCCGCCCGCACCTTCTTCCCCATGCTCCCCGAGCGGTGCACGGGCCTGGCCCTGCGCGGCGGGTTCGAGATCGACGCCGACGCCGCCGAGGGCCCCGGCGATCCGGGCGCCCACGGCTGGTTCCTGCTGGACCTGCTCCTGCAGTCCGACTTCGCGCAGGTGCTGGCCGCCGCCCACCGCGTGTACGACGCCCTGTCCTCCGAGGAGGTGGAGCAGGCCGGGTTCCGCACCGTCTCCGTGCTCGGCTTCTCCCAGGGCATGGCCATGGCGACGACGGCGCTGCGCCTGCGCCCGGAGGCGTTCACGTGCGCGGTGGGGCTCAGCGGGTTCGCGGTGGACAACGAGCTGCTCGCGGTCCTGGACTCCCCGGCCGAGGGGCCCGGCCCGCGCCCGTTCTTCTGGGGACGGGACGTGCAGGACCTGGTCATCCACCAGGACGCGGTGGCGCACACCCAGGCGTGGGCCGAGGAGCACACGCGGCTCACCGCCCGGACGTACCCGGGCATGCTGCACGCCACGAGTCCCGAGGAGGCCCGGGACGTGCGGATCTTCCTGGAGCACGTCCTCGCCTCGGCCTGATCCCCCCGGTCCTCCGGAGCCTGACCGCGGGGGTCGGGGACGACTACCGTGTCCCCCATGGCAAAGAACTCGATGATCGGCCGGTTCGCGTCCGGCAAGGCGAAGGACATGGCACTGAAGTCCGCCTTCGATGAGAACGGCAACCCCACCGAGGGCTTCGAGAAGGTCGTCTTCACGACCCTGGACATCCAGCGTCCGCTGGTGCTGAAGAACATCCAGCGCCTGCACGAGAAGCATCCGGGGGACACCCCGCAGCAGCTGGCCGAGCGTCTCGAGGACCAGTACGTCACCGCCATGACCGGGGCCGGCGCGGCCGTCGGCGGCACGGCGATCGTCCCGGGCATCGGCACCGTGGCCGCCCTGGGCCTCTCCGGCGCCGCCACCGTCGCGTTCCTCGAGGCCACCGCGCTCTACGCGCAGTCCCTCGCGGAGCTGCACGGCGTCACCACTCAGGACCCGGAGCGCTCCAAGGCCCTCGTGATGGCCGTGATGCTCGGCGACGACGCCAAGGAGCTGCTGCGCGAGGTCTCCCGGAAGTCCGGCGTGAAGAACACCGGCACCACCGAGTCCGCCGCCGGCCTGGCCGCCATGATGGGCACCTCCTCCGGCGCCGGCATGGGCGCCATGGTGGTGGACCAGCTCAAGCGCCGCTTCATGAAGAAGCTGCTCGTCCGTCAGGGCGCCGGCATGCTGGGCCGTGCCGTGCCGTTCGGCATCGGCGCCGTGATCGGTGGGGTCGGCAACCGCGCCATGGCCAAGGCCGTGGTGCAGAACGCCCGCGACCTCTTCGGCCCGCTGCCCGCCGCCATCCCGGGCGAGATCGTCCAGGCCGCCGCGGCGGGCGAGGACGTGGCCGACGGCGCCGACAAGGACGGCAACCTCCTCTCCGGCCTGATCAAGGCCCTGCCGGTCGGCAAGAAGGACGAGAAGAAGGCCTGATCCGGCCCGGGCCCGCAGGGCCCCGCCACCACCACGACGGCGACGCACCCACCCCAGGGGGCGTCGCCGTCGTCGTGCCGGGGGTGGGGCGGCTCAGAAGACCAGCGTGGCGAGCGCGTGGATGGCCAGGCCGGCCAGGGCGCCGACCACCGAGCCGTTGATCCGGATGAACTGCAGGTCCCGGCCCACGAGCAGCTCGAGGGTGCGGGCGGTCTGCTCGCCGTCCCAGCGGGCCACGGTCTCCTCGATGACACCGGTGAGCGCCGGGCCGTACGAGCTCAGCGCATAGGCGGCCACGCGGCGGGCGCGGGCGTCCACGGTGGTGCGCAGCGCGGGGTCCTCCTGCAGACGGGCGCCGAGGTCCACGAGGGCGTCCACGAGGGCGCGGTGCAGGTCCGAGGCGGGGTCCTCGAGGGCGTCCAGCAGCGAGTCGCGCAGCGCCGCCCACGCGCGCCCGGCCCACGCGCGGAGGTTCTCGTCGGCGAAGAGGCTGGCCTTGAACCGCTCCACCGCGGCGCGGGTCTCCGGGTCCTGGCGCATGTTCACCGAGAGGCGGGCGAGCCAGTCGTCGACCGACCGGCGCGCCTCGTGCTCCGGGTCCCGGCGGATGCCCGCGAGGTACTTGAGGGTCTCGGCGTGCAGGCGCTCAGCCAGCAGGCGGTCCACGAGGTCGGGGCTCCACTCGGGGGAACGGCGGCGGACCGTCTCCACGAACATCTCCGGGTGCGAGGCCACCCAGTCCCCGGTGTGGTTGACCACCAGGTCCACGACCTTCTCGTGGTGGCGGCCCTCCAGCACGCTGTCCAGCACGCCCGCGAGCGTGGGGGACCAGTCCGGCTCCACCATGTGGGTCTGCATCAGCTGCTGGAGCAGGTCCTGCACGGCGGCCTCGTCGGCCGCGGAGACGGCCGCACGCGCCGCCGTCGCGATCTCCCCCGCCACGCGGGCCGCGTGCGGGCGCTGCCGCAGCCAGCCGCCGGCGGCGTGCGCCACCTCGAGGCCCTCGACCTTCTCCCGCGCCACGTCCGAGTCCAGGAAGTTCTCCTGGACGAACTCCGTGAGCGCGGAGCCCAGCTGGTCCTTCTTCCTGGGGATCAGCGCGGTGTGGGGCACGGGCACGCCCGCGGGATGACGGAACAGCGCCGTGACCGCGAACCAGTCCGCCAGCGCGCCCACCATGCCGCCCTCCGCGGCCGCGCGCACATAGCCCCAGAACGGGTGCACGTCCTGCAGCGGGAACGCGACGGCGAACACCACGGCCAGCGCCACCAGCAGCCCGGTGGCCACCGCCTTCATGCGCCGCAGCGCCGCGGCGCGCTCGATCGAGGACGCGCTCAGCGGGAAGGACGCGTCCACGCCGGTGACGGGGGTCGATGCCATGGGACGAGCGTAGTCGTCGCCCGGGGTTCACCCGCCCGTGGCGCGGGCGTGGGGGACGGGTCAGACGCGGCGCCTAGCGTCGGCCGCGTGCTGCCCCTCGTGATCGCCCACCGCGGCGCGTCCGCCGCCTTCCCCGAACACACCCGCGCCGCCCTGCGCCACGCGATCGCCGTCGGGGCCGACGGCGTCGAGTGCGACGTCCAGCTGACCCGCGACCGCCAGGTCGTCCTGTGGCACGACGCCACCCTCGAGCGCACCTCGGACGGCCGCGGGGCGCTCGCGGACCGGACCCTGGCCGAGCTGCGGGGCCTGGACGTGGTCTCGTGGCACGCCGGCATGGCGGAGGGCCGCAGCGGGCGGACGCGCCTGCCCGCCGCCTACGGCGCGCCGCACGAGCAGCTGCTCACCCTGCGGGAGGCGCTCGAGCTGGTCGGCTCGGCGGGCCGGCCGCTCCGGCTGGCGGTGGAGCTCAAGCACCCCTCGCCGTTCGGCCGGGAGCTGGAGGAGAAGGTGCTGCGGGAGCTCGTGGCGGCCGGCTGGGAGCCCGAGACCGGCCTGATGGGACAGGTCACGGTGTCCCTCATGAGCTTCGACCCCGGCGCCCTGGCCTACGTGGCGCCGCTGACCGGCCCCGAGGCACTGTGCCCCCTGATCGACCTCCTCCCGGGCCGGGTGCCCTCCCGGCTGGCCCGCGGGCCGGTCTCCCGCGCCGCCGTGCGGGCGGCCGTGGGGCGGTCCCTCGCCGACGCCGAGGCCCTCGTGTGGCAGGGTCGCGCCGGCCTGGCCGGGCCCTCCGTGGCCTACGTGCGACGGCACCTCGCGGACGTGAAGGCCTGGCTCGCCGCCGGCCGGCGCGTGCGGGTGTGGACCGTGAACGAGCGCGAGGACACCGCGTTCCTGCTCGCCCAGGGCGTGCAGGAGCTCACCACGGACCGGCCCGCGGACGTGGCGCGCTGGGTGACGGAGGCCGCGACGGCGTCGCCCGCCGTGGCGCCCACGGCCGCGCCCTGAGGCCGGGGGCGGGGGTCGGCAGGCCCCGCGTGACGCCGGTGTGACGCAGGACCCGTGCTGGTGTGGTTATAGTCACCCGCATCACATCACGTGGTCCGTGTCACCGCCGACGCGGAGCACGCCTCGCACCCTCGAGACCGGAGGACCGTCATGGCCACCCCGTTCCGTCGCCGCGTCCTGTCCGCGGCCGCCCTCACCGCCGCCGGCGCCCTGCTCGTCACCGGCTGCGCCGAAAGCCAGCGCGGCGACGCCGGGGGCTCCGCCTCCGACGGCGACGCCGCCTCCGTGGACGGCAACTTCATCTTCGCGGCGTCCTCGGACCCGAAGACCCTGGACCCCGCGTTCGCCTCGGACGGCGAGTCCTTCCGCGTCTCCCGCCAGATCTTCGAGGGCCTCGTGGGCACGAAGCCGGGCACGGCGGACCCCGCCCCGCTGCTCGCCGAGTCCTGGGAGTCCTCCGAGGACGGCCTGACCCACACCTTCCAGCTGAAGAAGGACGTGAAGTTCCACGACGGCACGCCGTTCAACGGCGAGGCCGTGTGCGCGAACTTCGACCGCTGGTACAACTTCGAGGGCATCCAGCAGGCCGAGACCGTCTCCTACTACTACGGCAAGCTCTTCCGCGGCTTCGCCGACACCCCGGAGACCGCCGTCTACGAGTCCTGCGAGGCCACCGGGGAGAACGAGGCGAAGGTGACCCTCGCCGAGCCGTTCGCCGGGTTCATCGCCTCCCTGTCCCTGCCCGCCTTCGCGATGCAGTCCCCCGAGGCGCTCGAGAAGTACAAGGCCGACGAGATCGGCGGCACCGCCGAGTCCCCGGAGATGTCCGAGTACGCCCGCGCTCATCCCACCGGCACCGGCCCCTACAAGTTCTCCTCCTGGAACGTGGGCGAGGACGTCAAGCTCACCGCCAATGAGGACTACTGGGGCGAGGGCGGCGAGGTCACCGACATCACCTTCCGGGTGATCGACGACCCCGTGGCCCGCCGCCAGGCCCTCGAGGCCGGCGACGTGGACGGCTACGACCTCGTGGCCCCCGCCGACACCAAGGCCCTGGCCGACGCCGGGTTCACCGTGGTCCAGCGCGACCCGTTCACCATCCTCTACCTGGGCCTGAATCAGCAGCAGGAGGAGCTGAAGGACGTGAAGGTCCGCCAGGCGATCGCCCACGCGATCGACAAGGAGGCCCTGATCAACCAGACGCTGCCCGAGGGCACCAAGGCCGCCACCCAGTTCATCCCGGACTCCGTGAACGGCTACGCCGAGGACGTCACCCAGTACGAGTACGACCCGGAGAAGGCCAAGCAGCTGCTCGCCGAGGCCGGCTACCCCAACGGGTTCACCGTGGACTTCAACTACCCCACGGGCGTCTCCCGTCCGTACATGCCCACCCCGGAGCAGGCGTTCTCCAACCTCTCCAACCAGCTGGCGCAGGTGGGCATCAAGGTCAACGCCAAGCCCGCCAAGTGGAGCCCGGACTACCTCAACCAGATCCAGGGCACCGCGGACCACGGCATCCACCTGCTCGGCTGGACCGGCGACTACAACGACACGGACAACTTCGTGGGCGTGTTCTTCGGCCAGCAGAAGCCGGAGTTCGGCTTCGACAACCCGGAGCTGTTCTCCGCCCTGGAGGAGGCCCGCGGGATCCCGACCCTGGAGGAGCAGACGCCGAAGTACCAGGAGATCAACAAGGAGATCTCCGACTTCGTGCCGGCGATCCCGCTCGCCCACCCGGCGCCGTCGCTGGCGTTCGACAAGCGTGTGGCCTCCTACCCGGCCAGCCCGGTCAACGACGAGGTCTTCACCGACATCGACCTGACGGAGTGAGCCGTCCGCGGCGGGGCCCGACCGGTCCCGCCGCGGTCCTCCCGTCCCCGCGCGACGACGGCGCCGGAGCCCCCGGCGTCGTCGTCGCCATGACCGCCCCCCACCGAGCGGCCGGGCCCCTCGCCCCGGCCCGGAGGAGACCCCCGTGCTCAGACTCATCGGCCGCCGCCTGCTGCTGCTGATCCCGACGCTGTTCGGCCTGTCCGTCCTGCTGTTCGTGTGGGTGCGCAGCCTGCCCGGCGGCCCCGCCACCGCCCTGCTGGGCGACCGTGCCACCCCGGAGGCGGTGGCGCGCGTCAACGCCGCGTACGGCTTCGACAAGCCCCTCGTGGAGCAGTACTTCACGTACATGGGCCGGCTGCTGCAGGGCGACTTCGGCACCTCGATCGTCACCAACCGCCCCGTGGTGGAGGAGTTCGCGGAGCGCTTCCCGGCCACGGTGGAGCTGTCCCTGTTCGCGATCGTCTTCGCCGTGGCCCTCGGCATCCCGCTGGGCTACTGGGCGGCGCGCCACGTGGGCCGGTGGCAGGACGACGTCGCCGTCGTGCTGTCCCTGCTGGGCGTGGTGGTGCCGGTGTTCTTCCTGGCGTTCCTGCTCAAGTGGGTGTTCGCCGTGAAGCTCGGCTGGCTGCCCACGGACGGCCGCCAGGACCCGCGCATCGACGCGACCCACTACACGGACTTCTACGTGTGGGACGGGCTGATCACGGGCGAGTACGACGCCGCGTGGGACGCGCTCCTGCACCTGATCCTGCCGGGCGTGGCCCTGGGCACCATCCCGCTGGCGATCATCGCGCGCATCACCCGCGCCTCCGTCCTGGACGTGCAGAACGCGGACTTCGTCCGCACGGCGCGCGCCAAGGGCCTGGCACCGGGGCTGATCCGGAACCGGTTCATCCTGCGCAACGCGATGCTGCCGGTGACCACCACCCTGGGCCTGCAGCTGGGCCTGCTGATCTCCGGGGCGGTGCTCACGGAGACCGTGTTCGCCTTCAACGGGATCGGGCGGTTCCTCAGCCAGGCGATCTTCCAGCTGGACTTCCCGGTGCTGCAGGGCTTCATCATCTTCATCGCCCTCATCTACTCGCTGATCAACCTGGTCGTGGACGTCTCCTACGGCCTCATCGACCCCAGGGTGCGTGTCTCATGAGCATGGTCCTTCCCCCCTCCCCGGGCGGCGGCCCCACCGAGCAGGCCGTGGACGAGGCGATCGCCCCCGGCGGCACGCAGACCACCACGGAGCCCGGCGCGGACGCGCGCGGCACCTCCGTGTGGGGTGCGGCGTTCCAGCGGCTGCGCCGCAACCCCGCGGCCATCGCCGGCGCCGTGATCGTGGCGCTGTTCCTGCTGGTGGCCGTCCTGGCCCCCCTGCTCGCCCCCTACGCGGGCACCGACACCCCGGGCATGCGCGAGATCCGCCCCACGGACATCCCCGGCCCCGGCGAGCTGGCCGGGTTCCCCCTCGGGCTGGACCGCTTCGGCGGGGACGTGCTGTCCAAGCTGATCTGGGGCGCGCAGGCGTCCCTGCTGATCGGCGTGGTCTCCACCGCGTTCGGCCTGGCCGGCGGCATGCTGCTGGGCCTGCTGGCGGGCATGTTCGGGGGGTGGGTGGACGCCGTCGTCATGCGCGTGGTGGACATCCTCCTCTCGGTGCCGCACCTGCTGCTGGCGGTGTCCATCGCCGCGATCCTGGGCCAGACCCCGTTCGCCGTGATGATCGCGATCGGCGTCGCCCAGATCCCGATCTTCGCCCGTCTGCTGCGCTCGTCCATGCTGAGCCAGCGCGGCTCGGACTACGTGCTCGCCGCCCAGACCCTGGGCCTGTCCCGGCGCACCATCACGATGTCCCACGTGCTGCCCAACTCCATGGGCCCCGTGATCGTGCAGGCCACCCTGACCCTGGCCACCGCCGTGATCGACGCCGCCGCCCTGTCCTTCCTGGGCCTGGGCGGCGGCCGCCCCGAGACCGCCGAGTGGGGCCGCATGCTCACCTACGCGCAGGCGGAGCTGGGCATCAACCCATGGCTCGCGTTCCTGCCGGGCCTGTGCATCGCGATCACCGCCCTGGGCTTCACGCTGCTGGGCGAGTCCCTGCGCGAGGCCCTCGACCCCACGTCCCGGAAGCGCTGAGAGGACCCCATGAACGACGACGTCGCACGCCGCTCCGGCTCCCACGCCGCCTCCGCCGCCCCGCTGCTGGAGATCCGCGACCTGGACGTGGAGTTCGCCACGCAGCAGGGCACCGTGAAGGCGGTGGAGGGCGCCTCCCTCACCCTGCCGGCCGGCGGGACCCTGGCGATCGTGGGTGAGTCCGGCTCGGGCAAGTCCACCACCGCGATGGCCGCGATCGGCCTGCTGCCCGGCAACGGTCGGGTGACCGGCGGCTCCATCCGCTTCGACGGCGAGGAGCTCGTCGGCCTGCCGGACTCCCGGATGCGCCGCATCCGCGGCCGGCGGATCGGCCTGGTGCCGCAGGACCCCATGTCCAACCTCAACCCCGTCACGCGGGTGGGACAGCAGATCGGGGAGACCCTCCTGACGCACGGCCTGGCCACGAAGGCCACCGTGAGGCAGCAGGTGGTGGAGGTGATGGAGCGCGCGGGCATCCCCGAGCCCGAGCGCCGGGCGGGACAGTACCCGCACGAGCTCTCCGGCGGCCTGCGCCAGCGCGTGCTGATCGCGATCGGCCTGGCCTGCCGGCCGCAGCTGCTGATCGCGGACGAGCCCACCTCCGCCCTGGACGTGACCGTGCAGCAGGTGATCCTGGACCAGATCGACGAGATGACCCGCGAGCTCGGCTCCTCCGTCCTGCTGATCACCCACGACCTGGGCCTGGCCGCCGAGCGCGCCCAGCAGCTGGTGGTGATGCACCGCGGCCGCGTGGTGGAGGCCGGCGACGCGCGGGCGATCCTGGAGGACCCCCAGCACTCCTACACCCGCTCCCTCGTGGCGGCCGCACCCTCCGTGGCGGCGGCCCGCCTGCTGCCCGAGGCGTTCGACCCGGCCCCGGCCGCGCTGGCCGAGGACGACCCGGCGGCCCTGAGCACCGCGGCGCTGCGCACGCGGGACCTCACCCCGCTCGTGGAGATCCGGGACCTGACCAAGGTCTACCCCGTCCGCGGGCGCGAGGACTTCACGGCCGCCAAGGACGTGTCCCTCAAGATCCCGCGCGGCGCCACGGTCTCCGTGGTGGGCGAGTCGGGCTCCGGCAAGACCACCACGGCCCGCATGCTGCTCAAGCTGATCGAGCCCACCTCGGGGGAGATCACCTTCGACGGCAGGGACGTGCTGGGCATGAAGGGCGCGGCCCTGAAGGACTTCCGCCAGCGCGTGCAGGCGGTGTTCCAGGACCCGTTCTCCTCCCTCAACCCCTCCTTCACGGTGGGCCGCATCATCGAGGAGCCCCTGCACGCGTACCGCCGCGGCAACGCGAAGGAGCGCCGGGCGCGGGCCCTCGAGCTCATGGAGCAGGTGGCCCTGCCGGCCCACTTCCACCGCCGCTACCCGGCCGAGCTGTCCGGCGGCCAGCGCCAGCGTGTGGCGATCGCCCGCGCGCTCGCCCTCGAGCCGGACCTGATCGTCTGCGACGAGCCGGTCTCCGCGCTCGACGTGCTCGTCCAGGCGCAGATCCTCGACCTGCTCAAGGACCTGCAGGAGCGCATGGGCCTGAGCTACCTGTTCATCTCGCACGACCTCGCCGTCGTGCGCCTGATCTCGGACTACGTGTGCGTCATGAAGGACGGCGAGGTCGTGGAGGCGGCGAGCTCGGAGGAGATCTTCACGAACCCCCGCCACCCGTACACGCGGCGCCTGCTCGCCTCGATCCCGGGCAACGAGCTGGACATCGCGGTGGAGGGCGACGGCGAGCACGTCTGAGCCGGGCCGGGGCCCGGGGCGTGCTCGGGCCCGGCCTCAGTCCTCGGCCAGCGCCCAGGCCTCCTCGCGCTCCACCACGGTGTGGGTGAGGTGGGCGATCGCCATCTCCTCGTCCGTGGGGACCACGAGCACGGGGATCGCGGAGTCGTCCGTGGAGATGGTCCGCGGGTCGTCGCCGCGCTCCATGTTCCGGGCGTGGTCGTACCGCACGCCCAGGGCCTCGAGCCGGTCGAGCACGCGGGCGCGGAACGGGGCGGAGTTCTCCCCGATGCCCGCGGTGAACACGATCGCCTTCGCCCCGCCCACGGCCACGTGGTACGCGCCCACGTACTTGGCCAGGCGGTAGGAGGCGATCTTCAGGGCCTCGCGGGAGGCCCGGTGCCCGGCCTCGGCGGCCTCGAGCACCTCGCGCATGTCCGCGTGCCCGGAGAGCCCCAGCAGGCCGGACTGCTTGTTGAGCATGGTGTCCACCTCCTCGGCGGACATGCCGTGGGCGGTGATCAGGTGCGTCACCACGGAGGGGTCCAGGTCGCCGGAGCGGGTGCCCATCACCAGGCCGGCCAGCGGGGTGTAGCCCATGGAGGTGTCCACGGAGCGGCCCCGGCGGATGGCCGTGGCGGAGGCGCCGTTGCCCAGGTGCAGGACCACGCCGTCGAACTCCCGGCGGTCCATCCCGAGGTGGCGTGCGGCCAGGCCGGTGACCAGGTCGTGGCTGGTGCCGTGGAAGCCGTACCGGCGGATGCCGTGCTCCGTGTAGAGCTCGTCCGGCAGGGCGTACTGCCAGGCCTCGCGGGGCATGGACTGGTGGAACGAGGTGTCGAACACCACCACCTGCGGCAGGTCGGGCCAGCGCTGGGCCACGGCGCGCAGCCCCTGCGCGGCGGCGGGGTTGTGCAGCGGCGCCAGCGGCGCGAGGCGCTCGATCGCGCGGATGACCTCGTTGGTCACCAGGGCCGGGGCGTTGAACCGCTCGCCGCCGTGCACCACGCGGTGGCCGGCGGCGGCCAGGCGGCGCCCGCCGATCACCTCCGCGATCTGCCGCTCCACCCGCTCGAGGGCCGCGGCGTGGTCGGGGACGTCCGAGCCGGCCACGCCGATCCGCTCCACGAGCCCCCTGGTCACCACTGGGTCCGCGGTGTCCCTCCCGTCCGAGGTGATCTCCCGGACCTGGTACTTCAGGGACGAGGAGCCGGAGTTCACCACGAGCACCAGCAGGGTGTCCTGGCGCATCTCGCGGGCCGGCACGGTGGGCAGGGCCGTGGTCGCCGGGGAGGCGGTCACGGGGGAGGCGTCGAAGGAGTCGCTCACGGGGGTCCTTTCGGAGGGCGCGGGAGGCGGCGGCGCGGCGGACGACGACGGCGGCGGGTGCCGTCGTCGTCCGCGGCTCAGGCCTGGGCCTGGGCCTGGATGACGGTGATGGCCACCGTGTTGACGATGTCCTCCACCGTGGTGCCGCGGGAGAGGTCGTTGACCGGCTTGTTCAGGCCCTGCAGGACGGGGCCGACGGCGACCGCGCCCGAGGACTGCTGGACCGCCTTGTACGTGTTGTTGCCCGTGTTCAGGTCCGGGAAGACGAACACCGTGGCCTGGCCGGCCACCTCGGAGTCCGGCATCTTGGAGGCGGCCACGGAGGCGTTGACGGCGGCGTCGTACTGCAGGGGGCCCTCCACCTTCAGCTCCGGGTGGCTCTCCCTGACCAGCTCGGTGGCGCGGCGGACCTTGTCCACGGCGTCGCCGGAGCCGGAGGCGCCGGTGGAGTAGGAGAGCATCGCGATCCGCGGGTCCACGCCGAACTGGGCGGCGGTCTCCGCGGAGGCCGCCGCGATGTCCGCGAGCTGCTGCGCGTCCGGGTCCGGGTTCACGGCGCAGTCGCCGTAGACCAGCGCGCGGTCCGGCAGGAGCATGAAGAACACCGAGGAGACGATCGAGACGCCCGGGCGGGTCTTCACGAACTCGAGCGCCGGCCGGATGGTGTTGGCCGTGGTGTGCGCGGCGCCGGAGACCATGCCGTCCGCGTCCCCCAGGTGGACCATCATGGTGCCGTAGTAGGCGCCCTCGAGCATGACCTCGCGGGCCCGCTCCAGGTCCACGCCCTTGTGGGAGCGCAGCCGGGCGTACTCCTCCGCGTAGCGCTCGCGGTCCGCGGACGTGGCCGGGTCCACGAGGGTGAGCCCGGTGAGGTCGATGCCCTCGCGCGAGGCCACCTCCCGCACCTCGGCCTCGGCGCCGAGCACCACGAGGTCGCACACGTCCCGGCGCTGGAGGATCTCCGCGGCGCGCAGCACGCGGGCGTCCTCGCCCTCGGGCAGCACCACCGTCTTCCGGTCCGCCCGGGCGCGCTCGATCAGGTCGTGGAGGAACCGCAGCGGGGTGACCGTGGTGCTGCGCGGCAGGTCGACGCGGGCCAGCAGCTCGTCCCCGTCCACGCGCTGGTGCCACGCGCCCAGGGCCGCGGCGGTCTTGCGCGGCTGGGCGCTGGAGAGCTCGGCGCGCACCTGGGAGACCTTCGTGGCGGTGCGGAAGGTGTCGTCGTGCGTGACGAGCACGGGGAAGGACGCGTCCAGGTAGAGGCGCTGCAGCTGGGCGTTGGGCAGGATCCCGTTGGTCAGCACCATGGCCGAGGGCGTGGGGAAGTCCGGGGTGAGCGAGGAGGCCACGGCGGCCAGGATGGCGTCCGAGCGGTCGCCGGAGACGATCACCAGGGCGCCCTCGCGCAGGATCTCGAGGAAGTTGCCGCCCTCCATGGACACGGCCTTCACCTCGGTCACGTCCCGGTCCAGGGTCTCCCGGCCGGCCACCTGATCCAGGCCCAGCGCGTCTGCGACCTCGGCGACCGAGGGGTGCGCCAGCTCGGGCAGCTCGGGGAGGACGTACACGGGGCGGGCGTGCCGGCCCGGGCGGATGGCGGCCCCGATCTCGTCCACCCGGTCCGCGTCCGCGCGGTTGACGAGGACGGCCAGCAGGTCCACCCCGGACTCGTCCAGGGCGTGCCGGGCCAGGTCCACGGCGTCCGCGGCGCGGCGCGGGTCCAGGCCGGCGCCGGAGACCACGGCCAGCACGGGGGTGTTCAGGTTCAGGGCCAGCCGGGCGTTGAGCTCGAGGTCCGCGGCGGGGTCGGCGTCGGCCAGGTCCGTGCCCTCCACCACCACGACGCCGGCCGAGGCCGCCATCGCGTCGAACGCCTCGACGCAGCGCTCCTGCACCTCGTCCCCGCGGCCCTCGGCCATGAGGGACCGGGCCTCCGCGGCGGTGAGCCCGCCGCGGGCCTGCTCGGCGCTGAGCCCGAACTGCTCGCGCATCAGCAGCACCATGGGGTCCGTCTCCACATCGTCCCCGGGCACCACGGGGCGGAAGTAGCCGACCGAGCCGGAGCGCCGGTACAGCGAATCGGCCAGGCCGAGGCTCACGAGCGACTTGCCCGCGCCCGGCGTGGTGGTGGTGACGAAGAGTCCCTGCGGCATGGTGCCCTTTCGCGTGCGACGGCGGTGCGGAGTCGATGGGGGAGGGGTCTCACGGGGCCCTCGGCCACACTATCGAGCGCCCCCGCGCCGACCCCAGGTCCCGCCCGCCGAGCGCCCGCGACGGGGGCGGGGGGAGGGACGGCGACGTCGGGGACGCGGGGTCGGCGTCGTCGTCGGACACACGCCGACACGCCCCGCCCCGTGGGCTACCGTGAGGTGCGTCACTCCACCCCTGCCCGCCGGCCGCGCACCGGCCCCGGGCGGACCGTCCCCGCACCGACCGAGGAGCCCCATGTCCCACAGCACCGCCGCCGGCCACGGCCCGGTGGACCGCCACCACCCCGTCCACAACCCGGAGATCATCGGCTTCACCCAGGCCGAGATCGACGAGACCCCCGTCAAGCCCAAGTGGAACTCCCTCGGCCCGGGCATCGTGGCCGCCGCCACGGGCGTGGGCGCCGCGGACCTCGTGGCCACCCTCACCGCCGGCTCCCGCTACGGCTACATGCTGCTGTGGGCCGTGGTGCTCGGCGTGATCTTCAAGATCGTGCTGGTCGAGGGCACCGGCCGCTACTACCTCTCCACCGGCAAGACGATCTTCCAGGGCTGGCGCGGCCTGGGCTCCTGGACCTCATGGTACTTCGGCCCGTACATCCTGATCTGGGGCTTCGTGTACGGCGCCACCGCCATGTCCTCCACCGCGCTGCCCCTGGCGGCCCTGTTCCCGGGCGTGGACTCGAAGGTGTTCGCCATCGCGTCCGGCCTCGTGGGCCTCGCGCTGGTGTGGCTCAACCGGTACGGGCTGATCGAGAAGATCATGACCGTGCTGATCGGCGTCATGTTCGTCACCGTGCTGGTCTCCGCCGCCCTGACCGCGCCGAACCTGGGGGAGATCCTCACCGGCCTGGTCCCGCGCATCCCCTCCGGCGACCCGGAGGTGATGTTCTACGTCCTCGGCCTGGCCGGCGGCGTGGGCGGCACCATCACCCTCGGCGCGTACGGCTACTGGCTGCGCGAGAAGGGCTGGAACGTCCCGAAGTACATGAAGGTGATGAAGTTCGACAACGCGACGTCGTACATCCTCACCGGCATCTTCGTGATCGCCACCATGATCATGGGCGTGGAGCTGCTCCACTCGGCCGGCCTGGCCATCTCCTCGGGGGACAAGGGCCTGCTGGACGTCGGCACCGTGCTCGCCGAGCGCTACGGCCAGGTGTGGGCCACCGTGTTCCTGGTGGGGTTCTTCGCGGCCTCCTTCTCCTCCCTGCTGGGCGTGTGGCACGGCGTGTCCCTGATGTTCGCGGACTTCTGGGCCAACTTCCGCCGCCCCGCGGACGAGCTGGACCAGGACGATGCCCCCTCCCTGGCCTCCGTGCCTGCCCGCTTCTACCTGCTGTGGCTCACCCTCCCGCCGATGGCCCTGCTGTTCCTGGAGCGGCCGATCTTCCTGATCCTGCTCTACGGCACGCTCGGCGCCCTGTTCATGCCGTTCCTGGCCGTCACGCTGCTGTTCCTCAACAATGCGAGGACCGTGCCCCCGAAGTTCCGCAACGGTTGGGTCCGGAACATCCTGCTCGGCATCACCGCGGCCGTGTTCGTGGCGATCGGCGTGAACGAGCTGCTCAAGGCCCTGCAGCCGGTGTTCGGGGGGTGAGCCGGCGGCGGGGTCGGGGCACACTGGTGCCATGATCGTCGCCTTCTCCGTCGCCCCCTCCGGCGCCCCCGCCGACGCCGCCCACACCCCGTCCTCCGACGGCGACCCCGCCTCCGTCCACCGGGCGGTGGCGGCCGCCGTCGCCGTGGTCCGCGACTCGGGCCTGCCGCACCGCACCTCCTCGATGTTCACCGAGGTCGAGGGGGAATGGGACGAGGTGATGGCCGTGGTCAAGGCCGCCTGCGACGCCGTCGCCCCCTTCGGCTCCCGCGTGTCCCTGGTGCTGAAGGCGGACATCCGCCCGGGCCGCACGGGCGAGCTGGACGGCAAGGTCGCCCGGCTCGAAGCGGCGCTCGCGGAGGACGCCGGATGACGCTCGTCCGCCCCGCCACGGCCGGCGACCTGCCCGCCGTGCTCGCCATGAAGAACGCGTCCTGGCGGGAGACGTACGCGCACGTGATCGACCCCGCCCTGCTCGACCGCCTGGACGACCGGCTCGACGAGCAGGTCGAGGCGTGGCGCGGCCTCCTGGCCGAGGGCGGCCGGGTGTGGCTGGCGGAGGAGGCGGACGGCGCCGTCGTCGGCATGGCGGCGACGGCGCCCCGCACCGAGCGGTCCCTGCCCGCCCCCGAGGGCGCGGACGGGTGGCCCGAGGACCTGCCGGACACCGTGCTGACCAGCCTCTACGTCCTCGCCCGCGCCCACGGCACGGGGCTGGGGCACCGGCTGCACGACGCCGCGGTGGGCGACGCCCCCGCGGTGCTGAGGGTGCTCGAGGGCAACGGGCGGGCGGTGCGCTTCTACACGGGCCACGGCTACGTCCCGGTGGGGCAGCCCGAGCGGATCGGCGGCGCGTGGGGCGAGGCGCACGAGCGGCTCATGGTGCGCCGCTGACCTCCCCCTCGGCGCACGGGCGTGCCGGAACCGGGGGAGAATCGAGCCCATGATCACCCCCGGCACGTATCCCATCAGCTCGGGCGTCGCCACGATCGAGCCCGACCCCTGGACGGACGGCGTGTTCCTGCTCCGGGTCAACGGCGTCGAGTCCTCGCAGCTCAACCCGGACCGGCCGGAGACCCTCGGCTTCGAGTACATGCGCTGGGCCGCGGCCGTCCTGGCGCACCGCCTCGCCCCGGACGCGCGGCTGCGCGTGCTGCACCTGGGCGGGGCCGGCTGCACGTTCGCCCGCTGGGTGTCCCACGCCTACCCGGGCGCCCACCAGCTGGCCGTGGAGCTCGACGCCGGCCTCGCCGCCCTGGCCCGCGAGCACTTCGACCTGCCGCGGGCCCCGCAGCTGAAGATCCGCGTGGGCGAGGCCGGCCAGGTCCTCGCCGGGCTCCGGGACGCCACGCGCGAGGTGGTCTTCCGGGACGTCTTCGCCCCGGATCCCGCCGCCCCGGACGGGGCCCACATCACCCCCGCCCACCTCACCGGGCTCGACGCCGCCGCGCACGCCGCCCGCGTCCTCACCCCGGGCGGGGTGCTCCTGCTCAACATCGGCGGCGGCCCGGACCTCACCTCGGTGCGCCGGGAGGTCGCCGCGCTCACCGCGGTGTTCGCGCACGTGGAGGTCATGGCGGACCCGGCCATGCTCAAGGGCCGACGCCGCGGCAACGTGATCGCCGCGGCCTCGGACCGGCCGCTGGCCGGGGACGACCTCGGCGGCCGCGCCGCCCTGGCCCGCGCCCTCCGCTCGGACGCCCTGCCCGCCCAGCTGGTCGACGACGTCGCCGCCTTCACGCGGGGCCTCGCCCCGGACGCCACCCCGCTGGTCCCCGTGCCCCCGGCCCCGTCGGTCGCGGACGGGCCCTGACCGGTCTCCCGGCCCGTCCCGCTCCGCCCCGGGGCGCGCCCCGGGGCGGGCGCGATGTGGCACGGACCACTACGCTGGAGGCGACCGCCGGGCCCCGATGGCGAGGTCCGGCAGGACCGACACAGGAGGTCGCCATGTCCGCCCAGACCCAGCCCGCCGCCCCCCGCCGTGAGGACGCACCGCTCGGCGTCCTGGTGGGCGTGGACGGCTCGGAGCAGTCCATCTCCGCCGCCCGCTGGGCCCAGCGCGAGGCCCGCCTGCGGGGCGAGGCCCTGACCCTCGTCACCGCCTACACCGTGCCCGCGTTCTGGGGCAGCTCCCTGGACGGCGGCATCGCGATGGCCGACGGCGACCGCCTCCGCGTCGGCGTGGACGCCCTGCTGCACGAGGTCGTGGGCAAGCTCGACCCCGAGGGCGTGACCCCCGAGCTGCGCGTGGAGGTCGGCGACGCCGCCGGCGTCCTGGTGGACCTCTCCGCACAGGCCTCCCTGCTGGTCTCCGGCAGCCGCGGCCGCGGCGGGTTCCTGGGCCGGCTGCTCGGCTCGGTGTCCTCCGCGCTGCCCGGCCACGCGCACTGCCCCGTGGCCATCATCCCGGCGGGCGTGGAGGCCACCCGCGCGGCGGACGGCGTGCCCGTGGTGGCCGGCGTCGACGGCTCGGAGGAGGGCCGCGCGGCCGCCCTCGTGGCGGCCGAGGAGGCCGCGGCCCGCACGGCGCCCCTGCGCCTGGTGTGCGCCCTGCCCCCCGTGGGGCCGAACGCGGCCTGGCTGGCCGTCACCCTGGACGAGGAGGCGCGTCGGCGGGAGCTGCAGGAGCGCCTCGACGCGGGCGCGGAGTGGCTGGCCTCGGAGTTCCCGGGCCTGACGGTGACCACCGAGCTGGTGGAGGGCAACCCCGTGGACGTGATGGTGGAGCAGACCGCCACCGCCCGCCTGACCGTGCTGGGCACGCGCGGCCTCGGCGGGTTCTCCGGCGCCCTCGTGGGATCCACGAGCCAGGGCGTGGCGAACCACGCCAAGGGCCCCGTCATGATCGTCCCGTTCCGCGACGACGTCCGCCTGGGCTCCCGCGCACGGTTCGGCGCGGTCGCGGAGCAGGAGCACCGGGAGGGCTGAGCCGCTCGGCTCCGGCCGCTCAGCCCCAGCCGAGCTCGTGCAGGCGCTCCTCGGAGATCCCGAAGAAGTGGCCCACCTCGTGCATCACCGTCACGGTGATCTCGTGCTCGAGCTCGGCGCGGGTGCGGCAGTGCCGGGTGAGCGGGCCGCGGAACACCACGATCCGGTCGGGCAGCTGCCACGGCATCTCCGCGCGCTCGGTCAGGGGGATCCCCTCGTAGACGCCGAGCAGCTCGGTGTCCGGGTCCTCCCAGGGCTGCGGCTCGTACTCGTCCTCCACCACGACCACCACGTTCGTGAGCAGACGGGCCAGCTCGTCGGGGATGCGGGCCAGGGCGGCGTCGACGACGGCGTCGAACTCCGCCTCGCTCATGCGGTCCTCCACGGGACGCCTCCTCTGCTCGCGGCCGGTGCGGCCACCCTATAGACTCCACTGGTCCGTCCGGCCGTGCCGGACGGGCGCGCCCTCATCGTCTAGAGGCCTAGGACACCGCCCTTTCACGGCGGCGACACGGGTTCGAATCCCGTTGGGGGTACGGCGTCGCAGGTCGCCGGAGCCGGCCCGGACGGGCTGGCCGGAAGCGATTTGCACGCGGTGCGGAGACCCTGATAGAGTCTCTACTCGTTGCAACGGAGAGATCCGGGGCGATGAACAACAGAAGATGGCCCTGTAGCGCAGTTGGTTAGCGCGCCGCCCTGTCACGGCGGAGGTCGCGGGTTCAAGTCCCGTCAGGGTCGCTCGGATCATCCGATACACCGGAGTCCGGTGCCTGGAGGATCCCGGCGATGCGAATCGCCCGGCTCTGTAGCTCAGTTGGTAGAGCGTACGACTGAAAATCGTAAGGTCACCGGATCGACGCCGGTCGGAGCCACAGTAGTGCGAAGGCCCCCCGCAGCAGCGGGGGGCCTTCCTGCATGTCCAGCGCTCCGCCACGTCGCCCCGTGGACGCGTGAGGGAGCTGTTGCACCTTCACCCATCATGGTGAGGGGCGTCTCACCTTGTTGTGAGAAACATCGCCATCCCCATGTCTGGACGGCGTCACGTCCCTGTGCGTTGCGTACCGTGGGGAGAATGACCGACACCACTCCACCCCACCGCACCGCCGGGCCGCCCGGTTCCGCCGAGGCGTCCGCCCCGTCCCCCACGGTCCCGGCCACCTCCGCCGCGGCCCAGGTCGAGCCCGGCCGCTCCCTCGTCGGCTGGGTCTTCTGGCCCTCCACCGTGATCGTCCTGGCCTTCGTGGTCGCCACGATGCTGCTGCCCGAGCAGATGACCGACGCCATCGGCGCCGTGCAGCAGGGCATCATCACGAACTTCTCCTGGTGGTACGCCGCCGTCGCGCTGTTCTTCGTGCTGTTCTGCCTCTACCTCGCGTTCTCCCGCAAGGGCCAGATCACGATGGGCCGACCGGATGAGAAGCCCGAGTTCTCCACCCTGTCCTGGTTCTCGCTGCTCTTCGCGGCGGGCATGGGCATCGGCCTCGTGTTCTACGGCATGACCGAGCCGATGATGCACTTCGTCACCCCGCGTCCGGACATCGCGGCCACGAACCCGAACGAGGGCCAGGCCGCGCAGCAGGCGCTGGCCACCACGTTCCTGCACTGGGGCCTGCAGCCCTGGGCGATCTACGCCGTCGTCGGCATCGCCGTCGGCCTGGCCATCCACCGCCGCGGCCGTCCGCTCTCCCTGCGCTGGGCCTTCGAGCCCCTCCTGGGCGAGCGCCGCACGCGCGGCGGTTGGGGCCACCTGATCGACAACATCGCCCTGATCGGCACCGTGTTCGGCGTGGCCACCTCCCTCGGCCTCGGCGTGACCCAGATGGCCGCCGGCCTGCGCTCCCTGGGCTTCGTGCCGCAGGACTCCGCCTGGGTGGAGTACGTGATGATCGCCCTGGTGACCTGCGTGGTGCTCTACACCGTGGTCTCCGGCGTGGAGCGCGGCATGAAGTACCTCTCCAACTTCAACCTGATCCTGGCCGCAGGCCTGCTGCTGTTCGTGGCGATCGTGGGCCCCACCGCCTTCCTGCTCAAGGAGATGGTGCAGTCCACCGGCGCGTACCTGAACGGCTTCTTCGCCAACTCGCTGAACGTCTCCGCGTTCTTCGGCGCCGAGGGTGACGCGTGGCAGGCCGGCTGGACCGCCTACTACTGGGGCTGGTGGATGTCCTGGACCCCGTTCGTGGGCATCTTCATCGCCCGCATCTCCCGTGGCCGCACCGTGCGCGAGTTCATCGTCGGCGTGCTCCTGGTCCCGACCCTGATCTCGATCGTGTGGTTCGGCGTCCTCGGCGGCACCGCGATCTACCTCGAGACCGTCCGCCCCGAGGGCTACCGCTCCATCGTGGGGCCGGAGGGCGCGATCGACGCGAACACCGCCCTGTTCCAGGTGATCGAGCAGCTGCCCGCCGGCGCCATGATGACGATCGGCTTCATCCTCCTCTCCGCCGTGTTCTTCGTGACGTCCTCGGACTCCGGCTCGCTCGTGATGGGCATGCTGGCCACCGGCGGCGACGTGAACCCCAAGGTGATCGTGCGCATCTTCTTCGCGATCGCCACCGCGTTCATGGCGGCGGCGCTGCTCATGGCGGGCGGCCTGTCCGCGATCCAGACGCTGGCCATCACCATCGGCCTGCCGTTCTCCGTGATGATGCTCGTGATGTGCGTGGCCACCCTGCGCGTCCTGGGCTACTCGGTGGCCCGCGTGGAGGCCGTGCGCCGGCAGGCCATGCTCGGCTCCATCAAGGACCGGCTCGGCCTGGACACCGACGACCCGGACGTGGTGGAGGGCGGACCCGTGGCCGCCTCGCAGTGGTGGGCCTCGCTCAGCCGCGACCACCAGCGCAAGATCGCCGAGATGGCCTCCCCCGGCCCGGACGACGAGATCCAGCTGCACACCGGCGCGACGCCGGTGGTCGACCCGGCCGCGGGCTCCTCGACGCGCCTGCACCGCGCCCCGCGGGACTGACCCGCACCCCGCACGACGACGGCGGCTCCTCGCCCGCGCGGCGCATGGCCCGGCGCATCGCGTGGTGGGC
>NZ_JAUNHR010000015.1:0-12190 GCF_030523875.1 Micrococcus sp.
TGATCGAGGTCTGGATGCTGTCCGTGGCGATCCACCGCAGCGCCACCACGATCGCCGCCAGCATGAGCAGCAGGCCGACGGCGGAGACGCCGACGATCCAGGCGACCACGCGGGCGCGGCCGGAGGCGTTGAGGCGCCCCGTGGGCTTCCTGCGGTTCATTCGTCGTCCCCTTCGAGGTCGTCGCCGCGGCCGTCGTGCGCGGCGGAGGCGGTGTGCCGGAGGCCGGCCAGCTCGGCGGCCGAATGGCGCACGTCCGGGCCGAACGGGTGGGACGCGCGGTCCGCCGTGTAGGTGGTGGGGCCGGGCCCCCGGAACCTGGCGTGGAGTGTGGAGGGCGCGGCCACCAGGGTGGGGGCCAGCTCGTCCACGTTCCACACCTCGTACCGGTCCATCAGCTCGTGCGGCGTGGAGCTGCGCAGGATCACGCAGCCGGGATAGTCGGCCAGGATGGCCCGCAGCCGGGGGCGGTCCCGCACATCCAGCTGGTCGTCCACGTGGTTGAGCACCAGGAGGGGCGGGTCCGCGGCCACCGCGCCGGCGATCTTCAGCAGGGCCCGCTCGTTGACGGACAGCGGCTCGCCGCCGCGCTTGAGGCGCGTGGCCTCGCCGTCGGGCAGACGGGCGATCCGCTCCGTCATGCCCACCCGATCGAGCAGCTGCGCCACCGTCACGTCCGCGCCCTTCGGCATTCGGTATCGGATGATCCGGGAGATGGTGCCGCGCTGCAGGGGCACGTCCCTGGAGGCCACGCCGATCAGCTCCCGCCGGTCCTTGGCGGTCATGGCGTACAGGTGGCGGCCGGCCACCGTGATCCACGCGTCCGACGCCGGCATGTCGCCCGTGATCTCCCGGGTCACCCGCTCGAGACGCTCGGGGGAACCTCCCGTGAGCAGCACGCGGGAGCCCGGTGCGGCCACGAGCGCGGGCACGGTGCCCTCGGCGTCCCGCAGGTCCGCCACGTGGACGGCGTCCCGCGCGAGCCCACGGGGATTGCCGTGATGGCGCATGCGGGCCCGGGCACGCTTCTGGCGCCGCTCCCGTGCGCCGAACCCGCGGGCGTTCTCCAGGAGCGGGCGCAGCACCCGGCAGGCGGCGTTGAAGTTCTGCCGGTACTCGCCCACGCGGCCGAGCTCCGTCACGGGGGCGCCGAGCATGCCGGCAATGAACACGGCCGTGGTCACGGCTGCCCCCGTCGACCCCGCCAGACTGCCGGTGATCGCCACGAGCACGCCCAGGACGGTGGTGATCGAGGCGGCCGAGCCGCGCATGGTGCCGGAGATGACCGCGCGGCGGTGGGCGGCTTCCTGCAGCTGGCCGGAGATGCGGTCCACCCTGCCCACCTCGCGCTGGACGCCGCCGGTCACGCGGATGGACTCCGCGGCGGTGACGGTGTCCGCCACGTAGCCGGCCATCTTGCCGCGCACCCGGCGCAGGGCCACGGCCCGCCGCAGGAACACCCGGGACAGACCCCACAGCGTCACGAAGAACACGGCCAGGGTGGCCAGGACCACGACCCCGAGCGTGGGCAGCAGGAGGAACAGGCCGATCACGATCCCCGCGATCAGGGGGACGCCCACCACGATCGGGCTGATCCCCAGGGAGATCCAGTTCTTCACCGCGGTGAGGTCGTTGGTGGTCCGGGCGATCGTGCTGCCCAGGTTGATGGACCGCTCGGGCACGAGCGCGCTGGTGACCAGCAGCCGTCGGGTCTCCCGCACGTAGTCCTGGCCCAGGTCCTCGGCGGCCACGCGTTCGCCGATCCGGGCGGCGCCCACCAGCAGCGCCGCCCCCAGCAGGACCACGGCGAGCCCCCACGCGCCCGCGCCGGCCGTCAGCAGCCGCGGCGTGAGGACCGCCACGGCCACGGACAGGGCGGCCTGGAGCACGCCGAGCCCGGCCAGGGCCATCAGCAGCAGCCGCCGGCGGCCGACGAACAGCGCGGGCATCGAGGGGTCCACGCGGTCAGGCCTCCGGGGCGGCGTCGTCGAGGCCGAGGACGCGGCGGGCGACGTCGGCCTCGCACAGGTCGTAGGTGGGGATCACCGGCACGTCCACCACCTCGGCGGCCTCACGGGAGATCAGGGGCGCGGAGGTCAGGACGCCGGACACGGCCACGAGCGGCAGGCCGGCGCCTTGGAGCAGGGCCACGCCGGCCGCGGCGGAGAGGGCCTCTCCGCAGGCGAACAGCACCTTGTCCGTCAGCGCGCCGAAGTCCGGGTCGGCGAGCAGGGCGGAGGTCTCACCCTGGTAGATGCCGTCGGCGATCTCCACCACGATGACGTCCGGGTCCCCCTGGGCGAGTGCAGCGGTCATGGAGAACATGATGTCCTTGATCGCCTCGAAGGACAGCTTGAACGTGGAGGCGAGGCCGAAGTCGGTGAAGTCCACCACCTTGTCCGCGCCCGCGTCGCGGAACAGGCCGGCGTCGTTGCCCGCACCGGTGCCGGTGGCCTTGCCGGCGTGCACGGTGAGACCCGCGTTGACCAGGCCGTTCACCAGGCACCCCACGGTGGTGGACTTGCCGGAGTTCATGGAGGAGCCGAACACCACGACGACGAGCGGGCCGTCCTCGCCGAGGGACGCCTTCGCCTCGGCCCACGGGGTGATGGCGTGGGGGGCGGAGTCGGCCATGGACACGACCTCACCGTCGCGGGTGATCAGGCCCAGCGGCTCGAGCACGGTGGCCAGGTCGACGTTCTCGTGCTTCTCGACCACGCGCGAGGCCATGCCGCCGGCGGCCACCAGGTTGGTGTAGTCCAGGTTCCGCGGGACCTCGGACAGGAACTGGTCCGGGGCGTAGCGGTCGCCGTAGGCCACGATCACCTCGTCGCCCAGGAACAGGTTCCGCCGGCGGGAGTTGAAGGACTCGAGGCGCTTGTGGTGGCCGATCGCGGCGATCCGGGCCAGGACCACGTCACCGGCCTTCGGCGACACGTCGCGGCCGCGCCGCAGACCGTAGCCGCGGTTCTCGTTCCCGCGGGCGGCGAGGCGGAAGGCGCGGGCGTTGTAGGAGGTCTTCGCGCGGCGCAGGCGGCGCGGGCTCAGCTCCACGTCCTCCACGCCGTCCACGGAGTGGCCCTCGGCGGGGTGGTCGGCGAGGTGACGGTACTGCTGCTCCAGCTCGAAGCTGAGCGAGGCGATCAGGTCGGCGGTCTCGGTCTGCACGGTGGCTCCTCGGTCCGAAGGGGTGGTAGGTCCGGCACCGGGGGTCCGGGCACGGCCGGTCGGGGGCGTCCGCCGCCGACGCGGGTGATCACATCAACCGTGCGTGAGCCCAGGATGAGAACCCCGCGGTGCCCGCGCATCGGGCGCCGGCCGTCAGAGGCCGAGCGCGTCGCCGGGGGCCAGCCGCACCGGTCCGCGCGCTGCGGCCATGTCCACGGCCTCGCCCTTCTGCGTGACGACGACGACGCCCGCCGCCGCCAGCTCGCCCGCCACTTCCCGGGCCACGGGCATCAGGTCCCGCCAGTCCTCGCCGCCGACCACGCGGGCCGCGTCCGAGGGGCAGATGGTCTTCCCCTCGCCGCGGCGCCGCAGCAGGGCCCGCATGGCGGCGGCGAGCCGCTCGCGCCGGCCCTCCTCCGTGGGCTCCCACCACGGGTCCCCCCGCTCACCGAGCGCCACCTTGGCGTCCTGGACGCGGAAGCGGACGTTGTCGCCGCGGCTCCTCACGAGCCGGCGGGCGGCCATGAGCTCCTTCACCAGCTCCGCGCGCAGGGCCTCCGGGATGCCGGGGTCCGCGGCGCGCCACCGCCGGCCGTTCACGATGATGTGGCGCCCGTCGGGGGTGCGCTCGGGGCCGGTCTGGTCGGTCATGGGGTCTCCTCGTCGGGGGCGGTCGCGTCGGGGGCTGCGGTGGCGGCGTCGGAGGTCCCGGCGATCCGGCGGAGGGCGCGGCGCAGCTCGGGGCCGGCGTCGACGATCCGCACGTCGTTGCCGGTGCGCACGCCGTGGTCCGTGAACGCCCGCAGCACCGCCGCGATGACGGCGTCCTGGGCCTCACGGGTCTCCATCTGGCGGGCGCCGGACCAGAAGCGCAGCTCGAGCTCCACCGTGGTCACGCCCACGGAGGTGAGCAGGGCCTGCGGCGCGGGATCCGGAAGCACGGAGGGCAGTGTCGCCATGGTCTCCACGGCCACCGCGCGGGCACGGTCCAGGTCGGTGGTGTCGTCGAGGTCCAGGCACACGGAGGAGCGCACCGCGTTGAAGCCGGTCTGCACGGTGACCGCGTTCGAGTGCAGCAGCTGGTTGGGCAGCAGCACCAGGCGCCCGTCGAAGGTCTTGATGCCGGTGGCGGACAGGCCCATCTCCACCACGGTGCCGGCGTGCTCGGCCACGGCGATCTGGTCGCCCACGCGGAAGCGGTCCCGTGCCAGGATGACCATGCTGGCGAACATGTTCCCCAGCACGGTCTGGAAGGCGATGCCCGCCGCGGTCAGGGTGATCGGGGGCAGGTCCATCAGTCCTCCTCCAGGTGCCGGTGCACGAGGGCCCGGGCGCGTTCGAGAGCGGTGCGGTGCCGGTCGAGGGCGACGTCCTCGAGCTCGTCGAGGAGCGCCTCGAGCCGGCGCGGGATCTGCACACCTCCCGCGCCGTAGTGCGCGATCTCCTCCACGCCCAGGGTCAGCAGCTCGGCCACGATCGCCGGGCGGATCCGCAGCCGGGCCACGCCGTCGTCGTCCGCCACGTGCCGCGGGCGGTCGTGCCGGGCCACGGCCGTGCCCAGTACCCGGCGCAGCGCGAAGACCACCTGGGCGGCCGTCGTCGGATCGTTGATCCCGGGGGGAGGGGGCCCGCTCGGCCACGTCCACGAGCTGGCGGACGCCGAAGCCGGGGTCGTGGGCGGTCCGCCGCTCGGCGGCCACCACCACCGCGCGCTCGACGGCGTCGCGGACGTCATCGGTGACCTCGCCCCACACGCGGGCCAGCGGCGTCCCGGGCGCCAGGAACGCCCCCGGGGTGGGCAGGAGGTCGAGGTGCAGGTCCTTCTCGTGCGCCAGGGCGGTGAGACGCCGCTCGTCCACCTCGACCACGTGGCCGTGGCGGTCGCCCATCCGGACCGGGGAGGGGGGTGCCCCGGGGCTCCCAGTCGGCCTGCTCGGGCACCGTGTCCTCCTCCGGGAAGTGCTCCGCCACAGCAGCGCACGTGGCGTCCCCGACCCGGCTCACCACCTGGGAGACCTGGATGAGGGACATGATCGTGCGGATGAACGCGAGGAACAGGACGAAGGCCGTGAGCACCAGGAGAGAGGCCAGGGACACGGACAGCTGCGGCACGAACGCCTCGGCGTCGTCCGCGGCCCCGCGCACCTCCCGGAGCACGGTGAGGGCGTACACGAACGAGGCCACGAAGACGCCGAGCGTCCACTGCGTGATGCGGGTGGACAGGAAGTCCTGCAGGATCCGCGGGCTGAACTGCCTGGAGGCCAGCTGCATGACGACCATCGTGATCGAGAAGACGAGGCCGGTCACCGAGATCATCGCGCTCGCGATGGTCCCGAGCACGCTGCGGGCGCCGGCCGGGCCGCCCGGGAAGGCGATGCCGATTCGGTGCTCCAGCCCCCCTGTCCACCAGGGGCAGGACGAAGCCGAGCGCCACCGCGGCCACGGTCACGAGTGCGGGGATCACCCAGAAGGGCCGGAAGAGGCGGCGCAGCGGGGAGGCGCGGTGCACGGTGTGGGGCTCCTGGACCACCGGCACCCGGGCGACGGCGTGGTTCATGGGGGACAGTCAACCAGGCGCGGCCGGGGCGTGGGCCGGCGCACCGCGCGTGCGGGGGCGCGCGGCGGCGGGCAGGGGCGTCAGACTGGGGGGGATGCTCGTCCCCCCTCGACGCCCTGATGCGCATCCTCATCGTCACCCCGCTCATCTACCTGGCCGCGGTGGTCCTGCTGCGCGTCAGCGGCAAGCGGTCCCTCGCCAAGCTCAACGCCTTCGACCTGATCGTCACCGTGGCCCTCGGCTCCGTCCTGGCCAGCACCGTGACCTCCTCGAACACCGCCCTGCTCTCCGGGGTCGCCGGGTTCGGCCTGCTGCTCCTGCTGCAGATCCTGGTGTCCTGGCTGACCTCGCGGCGCCACGTGAAGACCTCCGTGGTGCGCTCCGAGCCCACGCTCATGGTGCGTCACGGCGAGTTCCTCCCGGACGTCCTCACGGACGTCCGGCTCACGGAGGACGAGGTCCGCCAGGCGGTGCGCTCCCAGGGGGTCGGCGGCCTGGACCAGGTGGCGGCCGTGTGCCTCGAGTCGGACGGGTCCATCTCCGTGATCACGGACTCCAGCGTGGGGGACGGCTCGGCGCTCGCGGACGTGCGGGGGTGGGCGGTGGACTGACTCCCGGTTGTCCCGGCCCCGGTTGCTCGGCAGGATGGCCGGATGGACGCCGCCCGCCCCTCGCCCGACCCCGCCGTCGACCTGCGCCCCGCGGCGCCCGAGGACGAGGAGTTCCTCTGGAGGTGGATGCACGGCACGCCGGACCCGGAGTGGAAGCGCTGGGACGCCCCCTACTTCCACGCCGCCGCCGACGGCGCCCCGGACCGGGACGCGTTCACGGCGGCGCACGCGCGGGCCGTGGTGGACCCGCACCGCCGGATCGTCACCGTGGACGGCGAGCCCGTGGGTCTGGTGACCCGCCACGAGGAGCCCCCCGCCGGCGGCGGCTGGTGGGAGCTCGGGATCCTGCTCTTCGACCCGGCCCGCTGGGGCCGGGGGATCGGCCGCCGCGCCCTGGCGGCGTGGACGGCGGCCACCTTCGAGGAGACCGCCGCGCACCTGATCACCCTGACCACGTGGTCCGGCAACGAGCGCATGGTGGCCTCGGCGCAGCGGGTCGGGTACACGCCCGTCGGGCGCGTCCCCGAGGCCCGGGTGTGGGGCGGGCGCCGGTGGGACTCGGTCCGACTCGGCCTGCTGCGCGCCGAGTGGGAGGCGTCCCGTGACGCCCCGGCCGACGACGCCGCCGCCCCGCGCCCGATGCCGGACGTCGCCGTCCGCGAGGACGAGGTCCCCGCGGCCGAGGACCTGCGGCGCCTGTACGACACGGTCGGGTGGAGCGCCTACACCGATGACATGGACACGCTCGTGGCCGGCGTCGCCGGGTCCTCCCGGGTGGTCACCGCGTGGGCGGGCGAGGAGCTGGTGGGGCTGGCGCGAATCGTCTCGGACGGCCACACGATCGCCTTTCTGCAGGACGTGCTCGTGGACCCCGCCCATCACCGGCGGGGCATCGCCTCCACGCTGCTGCGCCACGCGTTCGCGCCCTATGCGCAGGTCCGCCAGCACGTGCTGATCACGGACGCCGAGCCCGGCCAGCGGGCGTTCTACGAGGCCGCCGGCTTCCGGGAGATCCGGGACGGCCGGTTCCCCGGACGGGCGTTCGTCCGCTTCGGCGGCTGAGCGCCCCCGGACGCTCCGCGGAACGCGTCCGCCGGTGGGTCACTTCGCGTCCGCGTAGGACTCCGTCTGGGACACCGTGAGGGGGAAGTCCACCGGCGCGTCGCCGAAGAGCAGCCGGCCCGCCTCCGCGGCGGCTTCCCGCACCGCCGCGGCCACGGCCTCCGCCTCCTCGGCCGGCCCGTGCAGGACCACCTCGTCGTGCACGAAGAAGACCAGCTCGGTCCTCGCCCCCGCCGCGCGCAGGCGACGCCGGATCCCGCCCATCCAGCACAGCGCCCACTCCGCCGCCGTGCCCTGCACCACGAAGTTGCGGGTGAACCGGCCGGCCGAGCGCCGCATCGTGCCCGCCCGGGACTCAGCCTGCCGGGTGGAGCGGTCGGCCACGGCCTCCAGCCACCGCGGCTCGGGGAGCGGGGAGAACCGGCCGAGCCACGTGGCCACGGGACGGCCGGCCTCGCCCGCCGCGGCCGCCTGCTCGAGCAGCGCCAGGGCGGCGGGGTACAGGCGCCGCAGGTGGGGCAGCAGCGCCGCCGAGTCGCCCGTGGTGGCCCCGTACATCGCCCCGAGCAGGGCGACCTTCGCGCGGGAGCGGTCGTCCAGCGCGGTGCCGGCGGAGCGGCCCTGCTCCGCCACCTCCCGGTAGAGGTCGGGGGTGGACCCGGCGGCGGCGAGCGCGGCGTCCTGCGCCATGGCCGCGAGGATCCGCGGCTCCACCTGGGACGCGTCCGCCACGGTGAGGAGGTGGCCGGGGTCGGCGCGGACGGCGTCGCGCACCACCGCGGGCACCTGCATGGCCCCGCCGCCGTGGGCGGCCCACCGGCCGGTGACCACGCCGCCCACCAGATAGGCGGCGTGGAAGCGCCCGTCCCGCACCCACGTGTCCAGCCAGTGCCACCCGTTGGCGGTCCAGAGGCGGTACAGGGCCTTGTACTCCAGCAGCGCCGCGATCCGCGCGGTCCGGGCCGCGGCCTCCGCGCCGCCCCGCGCCGCCCACGCCTGCAGCTCGTGCTGGCGGGTGGAGTCCACCGTGACCCCGGCGGTCTGCAGGGCGCGCAGCAGGTCCTTCTGGGAGTCCGGGTTGAGCCCGGGGGAGTCGAGGTCGGCGGCCACCCGCTCCGCGAGGGCCTGCAGGCGGGCCGGCCGCTCGCCCTCGGCCGGCCGCGGTCCCAGGCGCTCGGTCAGCCGCGCGTCGTGCAGGTCGGCCCGCCAGGGCAGGCCGGACCGGTGCATCTCCGCCGCCACGAGCGCCCCCTGGGACTCGGCCGCCAGCAGCAGTCGCAGCCGCGCCGGGTGCGCCGAGGCGGCCACGGCGCGCTGCTGGGCCGCGAACTCGGCAGCCAGGACGCGGACGTCCGGCGCGGCCTGCGCGGCCGGGGCGGCGAGCTCGAACATCGCGGTCTGCTCGAGGCCGGGCGTCGTGGCCGCCTCGACGGGGGCGACGCCGTCCGGCTCGTGCACGGCCAGCTCCACCGCCGGCCGGTACTCCACCGCCCCGGCGGCCGCGGCCCGGAGGAGGATGCGCTGCCCCAGCGACAGGTCGCGGACCGCGTCCACCCGGATGCCGGACGCGAGCCACCGGGGGTACTCCTCGGCCGTGGACGCCAGGACCCAGCGCACGGCCCCCGCCGCCACGCCCAGGCGCTCGGGGAGGGCGCGGACGACGTCGGCCGCGGCCTCACGCGGGAAGGTCACCGGGGCGGGTGCCTGCGGCAGCCCCGCGGGCGCGTCCGGGTCCGCCGGGACCGCGCACCAGGTGCCCGGGCCGGCGTCGGGCGCGGGGCCGAGGACGATGAACATCAGGCCGTCATCCCCGGAGTCAGGCGCGTGCGCCCTCCGTGCGGGCGCCGGCGTCGGCCTCCAGGCCGCCGTGCCCGGTGATCCGGTCGCCCGCGATCCGGTCCAGGACCAGCGCGATCGCACCGTCGCCGGTGACGTTCGTGGCGGTGCCGAACGAGTCGATGGCGATGTAGGTGGCCACCATGAGCGCCACCATCGGCTCCGTGAACCCGAGCATGGTGGACAGCAGGCCGGAGGCGGCCACGATCGCGCCGCCGGGCACGCCGGGCGCCGCCACCATCGTGATGCCGAGCATGAAGATGAAGCCCACCATCAGCGGCACGTCCACTGCGCCGCCCGAGAGGATGATCACCGCCGTGGAGAACGCCACGATCTTCACCGTGGAGCCGGCCAGATGGATCGTGGCCGCGAGCGGGACCACGAACGAGGCGATCGGACCGCGCACGCCCAGGGCCGTCACCTGGCGCAGGGTCACGGGGATGGTGGCGGCGGAGGACGAGGTGCCGAGCGCCGTGGCGTAGGCGGGGAGCATGGTCCGCAGGGCGCGCAGGGGGTTGCGCCGGCTGACCGCGCCGGCCACGAGGAACTGGAGGAGGAGCAGGACCACGGTCAGGGCGAAGACGATCAGGATGACGCCCAGGAACGTGGCGATCACGGTGAACACCTCGCCCGCGGCCGCCATCGCCAGGAAGATCCCGAAGATGTAGACCGGCAGCAGGGGCACGATCAGCCCGGAGACCACGCGCTCGATGATGGTGCGCAGCTCCTCGAAGCCCCGCTGCATCACCCCGCGGGGGATGAGGGTCATGCCGATGCCCAGCACGAACGCCAGCAACAGTGCCGTCATGACGCCGAACGGCGGGCCCATCTCGACCTCGAAGAAGGGAGCGGCCGTGGCCTCGGACGGATCGGTGACGCCACCGATCGACCCCGGTGTGAGGATGCGGGGGAACAGGGCGACCGCGACCGCCAGGCTCAGGAAGCCGCCGAGGACCGTGGAGAGGTAGGCGATGCCGGCCGTGAGTCCGAGCCACCGGCCGGCACCCCGGCCGAGCTCCGCGATCGCGGGGGCCACGAGGGCCACGATCAGCACGGGGACGATGAACCCGAGGAAGGCGCTGAAGAGTGAGGTGAACGTCACGGCGAGGCGGGTGAGCCACTCGGGGGAGACGAGGCCCACCGCGATGCCCAGGGCGATGGCCAGGAGGATGCGGGGCAGCAGTCCGACGCGGGGATGGCGCCGGTCGGAGGCGACGCCGCCCTCGGACGGTGCAGGGGAGACGGGGGGATGGGACGGGGGGACCGCGGAGGACATGCGCTCCACCCTAGGTCGTGGCGGGGCCCTCCTGGTCCCCGCCAGTCCCGCGACGCGCGGGGGCTCCGGGCGCCGGGTGCGCGTCCGGGTTGCGCGGGGCCGCGGGCACCGTCGACACTCGGCGGACGGCTGCGCCCACCGGGGGCCGCGCCGATCACAGGAGACGGGAGCGCGCAGATGGCGGAGCAGCAGGGCACGGGGGACCGGTCGGTCCTGAGGGAGCGGGTGACCGGTCGGGTGGTGGGCATCAGCGTGGCGGCCGCTCTCGGCGGCTTCCTGTTCGGCTTCGACACCGCCGTCATCAACGGTGCCGTCGACGCCCTGGCGGGGGAGTTCGCACTCGGCAAGGGCCTGACGGGCTTCGCGGTGGCCTCGGCGCTGCTCGGCTGCGCGCTCGGCGCGTGGTTCGCCGGGCCGCTGGCCAACCGGCGCGGGCGCGTGCCGGTCATGGTGGTGGCGGCGGTCCTGTTCCTCGTCTCGGCCGTCGGATCGGGCCTCGCGTTCGGCGTCGTGGACCTCATCCTCTGGCGCGTGGTGGGCGGTCTCGGCGTGGGCGCCGCGTCCGTGATCGCCCCCGCCTACATCGCCGAGGTGAGCCCGGCCCAGGTGCGCGGCCGACTCGGGTCGATGCAGCAGATGGCGATCGTGCTCGGCATCTTCGCGGCCCTGCTCTCGGACGCCATGTTCGCGGGCCTGGCCGGCGGCGCGTCCGCCGAGTTCTGGTTCGGACTCGAGGCGTGGCGGTGGATGTTCCTCGCGGAGGCCGTCCCCGCCATCGCCTACGGGCTGTTCTCCCTGCGTCTGCCGGAGTCCCCACGCTTCCTCGTGGCCCGCGGCCGCCTCGACGAGGCCGCCCGTGTCCTGCACGACTTCACGGGCGTGGACCGTGTGAACCTGGTGATCGAGGACATCCGGCTCTCCGTGCAGTCCGAGCGCCGCGAGTCCCTTGCCGACCTCCGCGGCCCGGCCCTGGGCCTCAAGCCGATCGTGTGGGTCGGCATCCTGCTGTCCGTGTTCCAGCAGGCCGTGGGCATCAACGTGATCTTCTACTACTCCACGACGCTCTGGAAGTCCGTCGGATTCGGTGAGTCCGACGCCCTCCTGATCACCGTGCTCACGTCCGTGACCAACATCGTGGTGACCGTCGTGGCGATCATGCTGGTGGACAGGGTCGGTCGCCGTCCGATGCTCCTGGTCGGCTCCCTCGGCATGGCCGCCTCCCTGGGCGTCATGGCCCTGTGCTTCGCCTACTCCACCGTCGCGGTGGCCGCCGACGGCACCGAGGCCGTGAGCCTCGGTGCCCCGTGGTCCACGGTGGCCCTGATCGCGGCCAACGCGTTCGTCGTGTTCTTCGGCGCCACGTGGGGTCCGCTCACCTGGGTCCTGCTGGGCGAGATGTTCCCCAACCGCATCCGTGCCGGCGCGCTCGCCGTGGCGGCCGCAGCGCAGTGGACGGCCAACTTCATCGTCTCCACCACGTTCCCGGCCCTCGCCGCGGTCGGCCTGACGTTCGCGTACGGCCTCTACGCCGCCATGGCGGCCCTTTCCTTCGTGTTCGTCCTGAAGTACGTCGCGGAGACCAAGGGCAGGACCCTCGAGCAGATGAGCGATGCGGTGGAGGTCGCGCCGCGGCGTCGCGCCGCGCTCGCCCGGGAGGGCAGGAACGCCTGAGCGGCCTCGCC
>NZ_JAUNHR010000015.1:12200-28748 GCF_030523875.1 Micrococcus sp.
GCGGGGGGGGGGGGCCCCCCGTCGTCCGCGGCGGCGGCGGGGGTCAGGCCGCCGTCAGCGTGCGGGAGTAGACGGTGCGGCCGTTCGCGTTGATCAGCCGGACCCGGAACTCGGAGCCGTCCTCGGGGATCTCGACGTGGCCGAAGTACTGGTGCTCACCGGAGCGCGGTGAGCCCATGATCGGTCCCGCCTCGTGGAAGTCCACGCGCGGGCCGAACGTCCCGTCCAGCGGATTCGGGCCGAAGGAGCCGGCGTTGATCGGGCCGGCCACGAACTCCCAGAAGGGGTCGAAGTCGGTGAGCGCGGCCCGGTCGGGCGAGTAGTGGTGGGCGGCGGCGTAGTGCACGTCGCCCGTGAGGAAGACCACGTTCCGGACCCGGTGGTCCTTGATCGCCTTGAGCAGGCGTGCCAGCTCGAGCTCTCGCCCCAGCGGACGGCCCGGGTCGGCATTGGAGATCGACTCCTGGGCCTTCCCGTCCGGGACGACGAGCCCCAGCGGCAGGTCGTTGCCGATGACCTTCCAGGTGGCGGTGGAGGCCTTCAGCTCGCGGATCAGCCACTGCAGCTGCTCCTCGCCGAGGAGCGGCGTCTCGTGCTCCTCCAGGCCGGGCGTGTTCTCCCCCTTGAAGGTGCGCATGTCCAGGGCGAACACGTCGAGCGAGGGGCCGCGGGAGATCTTGCGGTGGATGCGGGCCGGGGCGAACCCGTCGCCCCGGCGCCGGAGCGGGCGCAGCGCGGTGGCGTCCGCGATCGGCATGTACTCCTGCCAGGCGCGGCGGCCGCGGGCGGCGAGGGTGTCCACGTCCCGCACCCGGGTGTACCGCGGGTCCTCGAGCACCTCGCCGGGCCACCAGTTGTTCGTGGTCTCGTGGTCGTCCCACTGGGCGATGACCGGCACCTCGGCGTACAGGGCGCGCACGTTCTCGTCCATGAGGTTGTAGCGGTGGCGGCCGCGGAACTCGTCCAGCGTCTCAGCGACCTTGGAAGTCTCCTCGGTCACCAGGTTGCGCCACGTCGGCTCGCCGGCCACCGTCATGGTCTCCGGGATCGGGTTGTCGGCGTAGACCGTGTCGCCGGAGTGCAGGAAGAAGTCGGGCTTCGTGTCCAGCATGGCCGCATACCCGCGCATGCCGCCGATGTCGGGGTTGATGCCGTAGCCCTGGCCCGCGGTGTCGGCGGTCCAGACGAAGGACTGGGCGGCGCTGGTGCGCTGGCCGAAGCGCTTGCCGGGGGCCGTGGTGACGTGGGCCACGGCGGACTCGCCGAGGCGGCCCGCCTCGTCCTCGAAGGCGTAGGTCACCTCGAAGCGCGTGCCGGAGGGCAGGCGGTCGGCCACGATCTTGGCGGTGTGGTCGGTCCGCCCGTCGACCCAGCCCGAGCGCAGGGTCACCCCGTGCTGGAACCGGCCGCGGCGGATGACCTCCCCGTCCTCGTCCACGGCGCGCAGCACCGCGGTGAGACGGGACGTTCCGGAGGAGCGGGCCCACAACACGGCGGAGTCCGAGGAGACGTCGCCCGTGGCGACGCCGGAGGGCAGGGTCAGGCGGGAGGCGACGAGGCCGCCCGGGGTGTGCCGGGGGTGGGTGTGCGCGGGGCGGGCGGCGGCCGGCGTCGCCAGGGCGGCCGGGGCCAGCAGGCCGGCGGCGAGGACGGAACGGCGGGAGGCGGACGGGAGCAGGGGCGCGTGGTTCTCGCTCATGGGGCGAGCCTGCCGCGCCCGGACGGGGCCCAGCGGTGCGGGTGATGACCGGTCGGGCACGGGCAGGTGAACTCTGCGGTGTCAGCACGGGCGGACCGGTGCGCCCCGCGCCGCCTACCCTGGTGCGGTGACCTCAGCGCAGCCGCACTTCACCCCCGCCCACGACGCCTCCCTCGCCTCCACCCGGGTGGGTGAGGGCCCGCGCCGCGTCGCCTTCCTGCACGGCCTGATGGGCCGGGGCCGGAACTTCACCGGGATCGCCAAGGAGCTCGCGGACGACTTCACGTGCGAGCTGATCGACCTGCCGGACCACGGCCAGTCCCCGTGGACGGACCGCGTGGACTACCAGGAGCTCGCCGACCGCGTGGCGGCGCACCTGCGCGCCGGCCTCGCCGCGGACGGCCCGGTCCACCTCGTGGGCCACTCGATGGGCGGCAAGGTGTCCATGGCGCTCGCCCTGCGCCACCCGGACCTCGTGGACCGTCTCGTGGTGGTGGACATCGCCCCCCGCATGTCCGAGTCCGCCACGGACGAGTTCGTCCACCTGCTCGGGACCATGCGCCGCATGGACCTGGCCTCGTACGGCTCCCGCGCGGAGGCGGACGCCGCCATGGCCGAGCACGTCCACGACGAGCGCGTGCGCGGCTTCCTGCTGCAGAACCTCCGCCGCGAGTCCGGCCGCTTCTCGTGGCAGCCGAACATCGACATGCTCTTCGCGCACCTCGAGGAGGTGGGTCGCTTCCCCGACCCCGTGGTCCCCGAGGACCCGGAGCGGGTGTTCGACCGGCCCGTGCTCTGGCTCGGGGGAGCGGACTCCGACTACATCCGGGACGCGGACGTGCCGGGGATGAAGGCCCTGTTCCCGCGCGTCGTGCGGGTGACGGTGCGGGACGCCTCCCACTGGGTGCATGCGGACCAGCCCGAGGCGTTCGTCACCGCGCTGCGCACCTTCCTCACCGCGGACTGAGGGCGCCGGGTCCGGCCCGGAGCCGCAGACACGGACGGGCCCGTCTCCCGGAGGGGAGACGGGCCCGTCGTCGCGGGGGCGCCGGCGTCAGTGCGCCAGGGTGTCCTTCTTCCCGCGCACGCGGTCCACGACCAGCATCACGACGACCACGAGGGAACCCCAGATCAGGCCCCACACCGCAGAGGTGAGGGTCTCCACGAGCCACGCGACGAACCCGCCGGCCGCCTCGACCGCATGGACGATGTCGTGCTGCAGGTCATAGGGCCAGGGCAGCCCCAGGGCGGAGAGCTCCATCAGCACGATGTGCCCGCCCACCCAGAGCATGGCCACGGTGCCGATCACGGTGATGACGCTGAGCACCACGGGCATGGCCTTGACCAGGCCGGCGCCGAATGAACGGCCGCCCGAGGTGCGGGCGCTCTCCGTCATGTGCAGACCGATGTCGTCCATCTTCACGATCAGCGCCACCGCGCCGTAGACCACCGCGGTGATCACCACGGCGACCACCGCCAGGATCGCGGCCTTGAGCCAGAACGACTGGTCCGCCACCTCGTTCATGGAGATCACCATGATCTCCGCGGAGAGGATGAAGTCCGTGGTGATGGCCCCGCGGACCACCTTGTCCTCCGCCTCGGGCCCCTTCTCCACGGCCGGAGCCTCGTGGGACGCGTGGTGGCCGGTGAGCTTGCCCCAGATCTTGTGGGCGCCCTCGTAGGAGAGGTAGGTGCCGCCGGCCAGGAGCAGCCACGGCAGCAGCCACGGTGCCAGCCAGTCGATCAGGAGCAGCGCGGGCAGGATGAACAGGAGCTTGTTGCGCAGCGAGCCCTTGGTGATGCGCCAGATCATCGGCAGCTCACGCTTGGCGGCGGCGCCGGACATGTACTGGGGCGTCACGGCCGCGTCGTCCACCACCACGCCGGCGGCCTTCGCGCTCGCCTTCGCGGCGCCGGCGGCGACGTCGTCCACGCTCGCCGCGGCCAGGCGCGCCAGGGCGGCGACGTCGTCGAGCAGGGCTACCAGACCACTCATGCGTGTTGCTCCTCGGAGGGTGTGCGCTCCCGCGGCGGTCGCGGCGCGGTCTCGAGCATAACGGGACCGCCCCCGGCGCTGAGCGCCGGGGGGCGGTGTGACCTGCGCCGTCGCCGGGTGCGCCCCGAGCGAAGCCGCGGGGGAGGGGCCACAGCAGGTCCTAGGGTGGGCACGGCGCGCCTCCGACCCGCCCCGCCCCGCCTCACGTCCTCAGGAGGACCTCCATGCCCCGTGCCGCCGACGTCGACGCTGCCTCCGCCGCGGAGCTCTCCGCGCCGCGCGGGCCCGGGGGGCGCCGGGCGCTGGTCGGCCGGCCGGTGTTCGCCTCCGCGGCGCTGCGCCGGGTGGTGTACGCCGTGGTGTTCGAGGCGTTGGCGATCCTCTTCACCACCGGCATCCTCTCGGCGCTGGGCAACGCCGGCGGGCCCTCGCTGGCGGTGGCCGTGGTCTCCTCGACGGTGGCCCTGCTCTGGAACCTGGTGTTCAACACCCTGTTCGAGCGGTTCGAACGCCGCGTCGGCGTCACGCACCGGCCGTGGTGGATGCGCGCGGCGCACGCCATCGGCTTCGAGGGCGGGCTGCTCGTCTTCCTGGTGCCCGCGGTGGCGCTCGTGCTCGGCGTGGGGCTGTGGGAGGCGTTCCTGATCGAGGCCGGGCTGCTCGTCTTCTTCCTCGTGTACGCGGCGGTGTACGCCTACGTGTTCGACTCGGTGTTCGGGCTGCCCACGGAGTCCGTGCGGGAGCGCCCCGCCGCGGTCCGGACCTGATCCGACCCCGGTCCGGCGGCCGCCAGGGCATCCGTTCAGAGCCCGAGGAATTCCTTGATCGCCGGCATCTCCCGCCGCGCCTGCGCCAGGCCCAGCTCGTGGGACGCGGCCAGCTTCGCCACGGACCGCTCCCCGTTGGACACGGGCATGGTCTCGGGGACGAACAGGTAGGCGCGGCCCTCCCGCTCCATCTGGAACAGGCGCTCGCGCGTGGCGTTGTACCGCTGCCACCGCGTCAGCAGCGCCTCGGCCACGGCGGGGTACCTCCGGAACGCCCGCTGGTAGAACGCGGGGAAGCGCTCGGGCCCCTTGACGTAGGAGCGCTCGCGGGTCATCACCACGAACAGCCGCTCGAAGCCCGCCTCCTCCGCGGCGGTCACCGGGATGCCGCCGTCCACGCCGAGGGCGCCGTCCACGAACACCGTGCCCTCCGCGTGCACCGGGGGCATGAGGATGGGCATGGTCGAGGACGCCCGCACGCGCACCATGAGGTCCCGCAGGGTCCCCATGTCCTCGCGGGTCCACCAGCGGGTCTCGCCCGTGACCGCGTCGAAGCCCGCGAGCACCAGACGGGCGGGGTTGGCCTCGAACGTGGCGAAGTCGTACGGCAGGTCCGCCTCCGGCAGGCCCGCGTGCTCGTAGATGTACTCCGCGTTGAACATCCCCTTGCCGCGCAGGAACGTCCGCCAGTTCCCGAAGCGCGGGTCGTCCGCGAAGTCCACGAACGCCTGCCGCGCGCGCTCGGGGGAGCGGGAGAGGTAGTTCACGGAGTTGGAGGAGCCGGCGGAGATCCCGGCCACGAAGTCCACGTGCACGCCCGCGCGCAGCAGCTCCACCACCATCGCCGAGGTGTAGGAGGCGCGCATGCCCCCGCCCTCGAAGAGCAGTGCGGTGTCCGTGACGTTGGACGTCAGCGTCTCGTGCATCGGATGCGGCCTCCCGTTCGCCCTGCGCCGAGTCCCGCGGGACACGCCCACGCCCGGCCTCGCGCCATCCTAGGCTGTCGCCCATGGCCATGACCCATCTCAAGAGCACCCCCGTCCGCACCGTGGGCGAGCTGCCCGCGGTCGGCTCCGCCGCGCCCGCCTTCACCCTCACGGGCCAGGACCTCGGGGCCGTCGAGCTCGCCGCGCTGGCCGGGCACACGGTGGTGCTGAACATCTTCCCGTCCCTCGACACCGGCGTGTGCGCGCAGTCCGTGCGCCGGTTCAACGAGGAGGCCGCCGGGCTCGAGGGCACCGCCGTCCTCGCCGTGTCCGCCGACCTGCCGTTCGCCGCCGCCCGCTTCTGCTCCGCGGAGGGCATCGACGCCGTCACCCCCGCCTCCGTCTTCCGCTCGGACTTCGGCACCGTCTACGGCGTGGAGCTCGCCGAGGGCCCCATGGCGGGGCTGCTCGCACGCGCCGTCGTCGTGATCGACGCCGAGGGCCGCGTGGTGCACACCGAGCTGGGGGACGAGATCACCGCCGAGCCGGACTACGAGGCCGCCCTGGCCGCCGCGCGCGGCTGATCCCGGTGACCGCAGTCCCACCCGCCCGGCCGCCCCAGACGCCGCCCCCCGGCTGGCCCCCGCCCGCGCGGCCCCGACGATCGCCGGGGACCGTGCTGATCAGCGTGCTCGGCGTCCTCGGTGCCGTGGTGCTGGCCGTGGGGCTGGCGCTGCTGGTCGCCGGGCGGATGGGGGACATGGTCGCGCGGCAGGGGACGGAGGCGGCGGCCCCCCGGGCGTCGAGCGAGGAGCTGCAGGCGCTCGCGGCCGGCCTCGAGGGCGCCCATGACGGCGTGACCGTGGACTGGGACGGCGCGGTGGGGTCGGGTCCGGGCCTCGCCGCCGGCGCCCGGGTGGACGACGCCCCGGGCGTCCTCCTCGTGGAGACCACGCTGGGCACCATGATGGGGACCGGGACCGGGATCGTGCTGTCCGAGGACGGGCTCGCGATCACCAACTACCACGTGGTGGAGGACTCCTCGGACGTCGTCGTCACGGTGGCGGACACCGGCCGGCGGTACACCGCCACGGTCCTGGGCCGGGACGCCGAGCACGACATCGCCGTCCTGGACGTGGAGGACGCCGCGGATCTGACCACCACGAGCGTGTCCCGGGAGCTCCCCGCCCGTGGAGATCGGGTGGCCGCCGCCGGCAACGGCTCCGGACAGGGCCATCTGACGGCCGTGGCCGGGGAGGTGCTGCGCACGGACCAGTCGATCATGGCGGCCACCGAGGGCACGGACGACTTCGCCCGCCTCACCGGGCTGATCCAGACGGACGCGGACGTGGTGCCCGGCTACTCCGGCGGTCCACTGGTGGACGCGGAGGGTCAGGTGGTGGGCGTGACCGTGGCCGCGAGCGAGGGCACCACCTCCGACGAGGTCGATGGGTTCGCCATCCCGCTGGACGTGGCCTTCGACGTCGTGGCCCAGGTCCTCTCCGGCGAGGAGACGGACACCGTGAGCATCGGGGCGGACGGCTCGCTGGGGATCATGGTCTCCGGCTCGGGAGACGGCGTGGAGGTCCTCCGAGTGGACCCGGGCTCGGCCGGCGAGGAGATCGGCCTCGCGCCGGGCGACGTGATCACCGCCGTGGACGGCACGGAGGTGGGGGGCAACGCCTCGCGGATGTCCCGGCTGGTCAACGACCACAACGCGGGGGAGCGGATCGCCGTCGTGTGGCGGACCCCCGACGGGACCGAGCGTGAGGCCGAGGCGGTCCTCCAGGAGGCCCGCTACAACTGAGCCGCCGGCTCAGGCGAGCAGGTCGAGGGAGACCAGCATCACGGCGATCCCCGCCAGCGCACCCAGCAGCGTGGGGGTGCGTCCGCCGGCGCGCTGCGCCTCGGGGAGCAGGACGTGCAGGCTCAGCGTCACCATGACGCCGGACACCAGGCCGTACACCGCGCCCAGGACCGCGGGCGTCAGGAAGGGCGCAAGCACCAGGTAGCCGACGAGGGCGCCGACCGGCTCGGCCACGCCGGCCACCGCCGCCCAGGTGAAGGCGCGGCGCCGCGAGCCCGTCGCGGTGCGCACCGGGACGGCGACGGCGATGCCCTCCGGGACGTTGTGCACCGCCATCGCGATGGCCAGGGCGAGCCCCACGGAGGGGTCCTCGAGGGCGCCGGCGAAGGTGACGAACCCCTCCGGCAGGTTGTGGGCCGCGATCGCGGCGGCCGTCACCGCGCCGAGGCGGGCCATGCGGCGGGTGGCGGCGCCCGTGCCGCCCGGCCCGGCGCCGTCGGCCGGGGACGGGGGAGCGGGCTCCGGCAGCAGGTGATCCAGCAGCAGGTAGGCACCGGCCCCGGCCAGGAGCGCGGCGACCGCCGCGAGGCCTCCGGCCAAGCCCACCCCGGTGGCCAGACCCTCGCCCGCGGCCGGCATCATCTCCGCGAGCGAGACCGTCACCATCACCCCGGCGGCGAGCCCGAGGGCCATGGCCAGCCCACGGCCGGAGATCGGCCGGCCGATGGCGCCCAGGGCACCGCCGACGGCGGTCGAGACCCCGGCGACCACGGTGAGCGCGAGGGCCGTCCAGAACGGGTCCATGCGTGGGCCTCCTTCCAGACGGCGGTCGGCGTGGCCGGGACGGCCTGCGGGGTCGTCCGCCATCCTAGGGGGCGGACCGCCCCGGCCCTCTCATGGCGGTCTCATCGCACGCGGCCACGCTGGGGGTGAGCACCCCGTCCGCTCCGCGTGCCGTCCCGGGCCCGCCCCGACCCCAGGAGTCCCCATGTCTCGTAGGCCCTCCCTGCCCACCCGCGTCACCGGTCTGGCCGACCGTCTCGGCCTGCCGCTCGGCGCGGGCCGAGCGGCCCCCGGGCAGGGGTTCGCCCTGCCGCGGGGCGCCGAGCCCGGGCGCGCCGTCGTTGTGGGCTCGGGCCCCAACGGTCTGACCGCCGCCGCCCTGCTGGCCCGGGAGGGCTGGAAGGTGGACGTGTACGAACGGCACTCGGCGCCGGGCGGGGCGAGCGCCTCGGCCCCGGTGCTGGGGGAGGGGACCGTGGTCGACCTGGGGGCGGCCGGACACCCGTTCGGCGTGGCCAGCCCCGTGTTCCGTGAGCTGGACCTCGTCGGCCACGGCTTGCGCTGGGTGCACCCCGACCTGCCCATGGGCCACCCGCTGCCGGATGGCCCCGCGGCCCTGCTGCACCGGGACCTGGAGCGCACCGCCGATGGCCTCGGCGTGGACGGCCGCGCGTGGCGGGCGGTGCACGGCGCGCTCGTGCGTCAGCCGGAGAAGCTGGTGGAGGACGTGCTCGGGCCCATGCTCCGACCCTGGCCGCACCCCGTGGCCATGGCCCAGCTGGGGCTGCGCGCCCCGTGGCCGGCAGCGTGGACGGCGCGGGCCGCCTTCCGCACCGAGCAGGCCCGTGCCCTGTACACCGGCTCGGCCGTGCACGCGCTCATGCCCCCGGGTCGGCCCCTGACGAGCGCGTTCGGGGCCCTGTTCGGCGCGCTCGGCATGACCTCGGGCTGGCCCGTGGCAGAGGGGGGATCCGGGGCGATCGTCGCCGCGCTGGTCGCGGTGCTCGAGGAGCACGGCGGCCGGCTGCACCTGGACCATGACGTGAGAGATCTGCGTGAGCTGCCCGCCGCGGACGCGGTGCTGCTGGACATGACACCGCGCCAGGTGGCCGCGCTGGCCGGGACGGACCTGCCCGCCGGCTACGCCCGGGCCCTGCGGCGCTGGCGGTACGGGGCGGCCGTGTCCAAGGTGGACTTCCTCCTGGACGGCCCGATCCCGTGGTCCGACCCGGCGCTGGCCGGCGCGGGCACCGTGCACCTCGGCGGGACGGGGGAGCAGATCCAGCACGCCGAGGCCGAGGCCGCCGCCGGCCGCATGCCCGAGCAGCCGTTCGTCATGCTCTGCCAGCAGCAGGCGGCGGACCCCTCGCGCGCCACGGGCGCGGCCGCGGGCCGCACCGTGGTGTGGTCCTACGCCCACGTCCCGCACGGCTGGGCCGGGGACGTGCGGCCGCTGATCGAGGAGCAGGTGGAGCGCTTCGCCCCCGGCTTCCGCGACCGGATCGTCCGCGCCGTGGCCTCCCGGCCCGCGGACCTGGAGGCCTGGGACCCGAACCTCGTGGGCGGCGACATCGCCGGCGGCTCGATGGGCGGCCTCCAGCTGCTGTTGCGCCCCGCGCCGACCCCCGTGCCGCACCGCGCGGGCCGCCCGGGGCTGTACCTGGCCTCCGCCTCCACGCCGCCCGGCGCCGGCGTCCACGGCATGGCCGGGGCCTGGGCCGTCCGGACCCTGCTGGCCGACCGCGTCGTCCGCTGAGGCCCGCCCGCACCCGTCACCGCCCGTCCCCGAGGAAGACCTGTGAGACCATCGACCACCCGCCGCCCCCGCACGTCCCCGGCCCCCGACCCGACCCCCGCGGACGCCCGCGCGATCGTCCTCGGCGCGGCCGCCGTCGCCGTGGCCCTGTGGCCCCTGCGGGCCTACCGCGGGCCGCACCTGTCCGGCGCGTCGGCGCCGAAGTTCGCGCTGGACTCCTTCCCGCTGTCCACGTACCCGATGTTCTCGGAGCACCGCGGCGACTCGGCGCGGGTCCCTCACGTGATCGGACTGACCGCCGCGGGGGACCGCGTCATCCCGCACTACCGGCACTTCGGGCAGGGCGGGCTCAACCAGACCCGCAAGCAGGTGGCCCGGGCGATCCGCCGCGGGGACGCCGCCGTCGTCGCCCAGGACTACGCGGACTCGCTCGCGCGTCAGAACGCGGCCCTCGGGGGCCGCGTGCCCACCGGCTCCGGGCCCGGCTCGACCCGCCGGCGCCGGGAGGCCGCCATCGCCACCGTCGAGGTGGTCCGCTCGCGCTTCCGGTTCAGCGACCACCTCGAGGGGCGGAACCAGCCGTACCGCGAGCAGGTCCTGGCCCGCTGCGAGGTCGGCGGGACCGCCCAGGCGGTGCAGGAGCGCCGCGCCGCACACCAGATCCCCCCGGAGGCCGCCCGATGAACACCGACCGTCCCGTCCTCCACGCCCTTTGGCGCCACGCCGTGGACGTCCTGCGCCCGGCCGCGACGCCCGCCCGCCCCGCCGTGCTGCGCCTCGGCACCGGGGCCTTCGCCGCCTGGAACGGGTGGCGGCGCCGCGGCATGGTCCGTGACCTCCACCGCCAGGATGCGCGCCGCTTCGAGCCAGTCGGTGTGGTGAAGGTGCTGCAGCGCCCGCTGGCGCCAAGGGTGGCTGACGGCCTGTTCGACGCCGCCCAGGCCGTCAACGCGCTCGCCACCCTGGGCGTGGCGCACCGGGTGACGGGACCGGTGAACGCGGCCCTGCAGCTGTGGACCCTCACCTACCGCAACTCGTGGGGGATGCTCTACCACAACGACAACATGCTCCTCATGCACCAGATGGTGCTGGGTGCCGCCCCCAGCGCCGACGCCCTCAGCGTCGACGCCCTCGTGCGGGGCCGTGGCCTCGCGCCGGCCGTCCTGGAGCGGCGCTACGGCGGGGTGGCGCCCATGGTGAACGCGACGACGTGCGTGGTCTACCTCATCTCCGGCGTCGCGAAGGTCCGCAGCGACCTCGGTGTGAAGTGGGCCGGGGGAGACGTGCTGCGCGGGCAGATCGCGATCGACGGCCTGCGCAAGGAGCTGTTCGGCGGCACGCGACCGGCCGCTGCGGACCTGCTCCGAGATCGCGACGGCCTGTTCACCCTCATGGCGGCCGTGGCCCTCGCCGTCGAGCTCGGCGCGCCGCTGTCCCTCCTGGACCGCCGCGCCGGCCGGGTGTTCGCCCTCGCCGCGTGGGGCATGCACGTGGGCATCCGCGTGGTGATGGGCATCAGGTTCACGTACAACACCTCGGGCGTGAGCTATCTCGGCTACGTCCCGGTGGGACCCCAGCTGCCCCGCTGAACGTCCGCTGTGGCCGGGGGAGGACGACGCCGTATGTCATCCCCGTCGCGCCGCTTCACGTTCCCCGGCGATACCCGTTACAGTGTGTCTCATCTCACGGAATAGTCGTGATCCACGCCACGCCGGAGGTCGTCCCGGGCGGGGGAATCCCCGCCCGCCCGGGTCGCCCTTGCACCTTCAGATGAACGGAAGATCCTTCCATGAAGCACACGAAGCTCTCCGCGGCGACGGCGCTCGCCTTCGGCTCCGCCCTCGTCCTCTCCGCCTGTGCCCCGGCCGGTCCGGCCTCCAACGACGGCGGCTCCTCCTCTCCGGCCGCGAACGGCGGCTCCTCCGCCGCTGAGGGCGGCTCCGCCTCGGGCGGCGCCGGTGAGGTCACCACGGGCGAGAACGGCCAGAAGCTCACCGCCCCCGTGACCGGTCCGGGCCTCGCGGACCTGGGCGACGTCCAGACCGAGGACGGCTCCATCGCCTACTCCGTGGGCGCCGACGAGTTCCTCTCCTACAACGGCCTGCAGGAGAACACGTACACGACGTACAACTCGGCCGTGGTGGACCGCCTGTTCTCCAGCTTCTGGTACTACGGCACCGACGGCACCCTGCTGAAGAACGAGGAGTTCGGCACCTACGAGAAGGTCTCGGACGATCCGCTCACGGTGAAGTACACGATCGCCGACGACGCCAAGTGGTCCGACGGCACCCCCGTGACCGCCGCGGACTACATCGTCCAGTGGGCCGCCGACAACCCCACCATCCAGAACCCGGAGGGCGAGGCGGACCCGGAGACCGGCGACAAGCCGCCGCTGTTCGAGACCATCTCCACGGAGTTCGGCAAGCGCGTGCCGGAGGCGCCGGAGGGTGACCCCAACGGCAAGGAGTTCACCATCACCTACGAGGAGCCCTACGCCGACTGGGAGATCCTCGTGCACACCGCCCTCCCGGCCCACGTGATCGCCAAGGGCGCGGACATGGAGCTGGACGCCCTCGTGGAGGCGGCCAAGGCGAAGGATGTGGAGGCCCTGAAGCCCGCCGCGGAGTTCTGGAACAACGGCTGGGACTTCTCCCCGGGCGAGCTGCCCGAGCAGGACATGATCCCCTCCATGGGCCCGTACCGCATCAAGGACGGCAGCTGGCAGGCCGGCAACTCCATCACCCTGGAGGCCAACCCCGAGTACTGGGGCACCCCGGCCGCCACCAAGGAGCTGGTGATCAAGTTCGCCGCCCCCGAGACCCACGTCCAGGCGCTGCAGAACAAGGAGCTCGACGTCATCGAGCCCCAGGCCACCATCGACACCGTGTCCCAGCTGGACGGCCTGGGCGACCAGGTCAACGTCCAGAAGGGCGACGAGATGACCTGGGAGCACCTCGACTTCAACCGCGGCGAGGGCTCCGTGTTCGCGGACAGCCCGGAGCTGCGCGAGGCGTTCGCCCTGTGCGTGCCGCGCCAGCAGATCGTGGACAACCTGATCAAGCCGATCAACCCCGAGGCCCAGGTCATGAACGCCCGCGAGGTGTTCCCGTTCCAGGACAACTACCAGGAGGTCGTGGACGCGGCCTTCCCGAAGGAGCTGGAGCAGCCGAACCCGGAGAAGGCCAAGCAGCTCGTCGAGCAGTCGGGTGTGGACAAGCCGGTCGTGCGCCTCGGCTACCAGGCCGGCAACCAGCGCCGCACCGAGACCGTGGCCCTCATCAAGTCCGAGTGCGACAAGGCGGGCTTCGACATCCAGGACGCCAACAGCCAGGTGTTCTTCAAGGAGGTCATGCCCGCGGGCGACTACGACGTGGCGCTGTTCGCCTGGGCCGGCTCCGGCCAGAAGGCCTCCGGCGCGAACATCTACAAGTCGGACGGCCAGCAGAACCAGCAGTCCTACTCGAACAAGACCGTGGACGAGGCGTGGGACAAGCTCTCCACCTCTCTGGACGAGAAGGAGCAGCTGGAGCAGACGAAGGCCATCGAGAAGGCCCTGTGGGAGGACTTCCAGGCCATCCCGCTGTACGCGCACCCGGGCGTCCTCGCCCACCAGGCGGACCTCGCCAACGTGCGCGGCACCTCCGTGCAGACGGGCGCCCTCTGGAACGTCGAGCAGTGGAAGCGCGTCGCCGAGTGACGCACGCCTGACCACTGATCCTGCGGCCGCCGGAGCCCCCGGCACCGGCGGCCGCACGCACGGGACTGGGCCCGGCCGACACGGTCGGGCCCAGTCCCGTGACGGAGCGCGCTCCACCACCCCCCACCTCCACGTCCGCACGGAAGGTCACCCCCTGTTGTGCTGAAATTCATCCTGAGACGCCTGGGCAGCTCCCTGCTCGTCCTCTTCGGCGCGTCGATCCTGCTGTTCTTCCTCGTCGTCAACTCGGGCGACCCCCTCGGGGACCTCCGGGAGTCGCAGGCGAACAACCGCGATCAGCTGATCGCCACCCGCATCGCCTACATGAACCTGGACCAGCCCTGGTACGTCCGCTACTTCACCTGGCTCAAGGGCCTCGGCGGCTACCTCCTGGGGCAGGGCACCCTGGGCACCAACCGGTCCGGCCAGCAGGTCGCAGACCTCCTCGCCAACGCCGCCAGCTCCACGCTGCGCCTCGTGGTCCTGGCCACCGTGCTGGCGATCATCATCGGCGTCGCCGTGGGCATCATCACGGCCATCCGCCAGTACTCCGGCCTCGACTACGCCGTGACGTTCCTGATCTTCCTCTTCTTCTCCCTGCCCGTGTTCTGGGCCGCCGTGCTCCTGAAGGAGTACATGGCGATCGGGTACAACAACTGGATCGCCGAGCCCACCCTGAACTGGGCGCTGATCATCGGCCTCGCGGTGATCCTCGGTCTCGTGCTCCAGGCCGCCATGGCCGGCCCCCTCGCCCGCCGCGCCTTCACGTTCCTGGCCACCGCCGTCGTGATCGTCGCCGGGGCCTACCTCATGTTCGCGTTCGACATGTGGCGCAATCCGCGCATGGGCCCGATCGTGCAGCTGCTCATCGGCCTGGCCGTGGCCGTCGGCGCCACCGCGCTCGTCACCGGCCTGCGCAACCGCTCCGTGCTCAAGGCGGGACTCGTCACCGTGGCCCTGGGCATGGTGGGCTACTACGCCACCTACGGCATCCTGTACACGAACCCCAACGGCTGGATCATCGCCGGCCTGGCGGTCATCACGGTGCTCGTGGGCGTCCTCGTCGGCCGTCTCCTCGGCGGGTTCTCCAAGGGCTCGGCCGTCACCGTCTCCGTGGTCACGGCCCTCACCATGGGCACCGCGATCATCGCCGAGCACATGATGAACTACTGGCCCGCCCTCCTGCGCGTGAAGTCGCGGCCCATCTCCACGATCGGCTCCGAGACCCCCAACCTCAAGGGCGACTTCTGGGTGCTGTTCCTGGACAAGGGCACGCAGCTGCTGCTGCCGACCATCCTGCTCACCATCATCTCGGTGGCCACCTACTCGCGGTACACCCGCTCCTCGATGCTCGAGGTGTCCCGTCAGGACTACATGCGCACCGCGCGGGCCAAGGGCCTCGGCGAGCGCCAGGTGATCCTGAAGCACGCCTTCCGCAACTCCCTGATCCCGATCACCACGATCATGGCGTTCGACTTCGCCGGCCTGATCGGCGGCGCGGTCATCACCGAGCGCGTGTTCGGCTGGAAGGGCATGGGCGAGCTGTTCGCCACCGGCCTAGGCCAGGTGGACCCCGCCCCCGTGATGGCGTTCTTCCTGGTGACCGGCACCGCGGCCGTCCTCATGAACCTCGTGGCGGACATCCTCTACGCCGTCCTCGACCCCCGGATTCGAGTGTGATCCCCGTGAGCTCCTCTGCACAGAACACCAGCCGCCCCGCGGGCGGCACCGCCGTCGTCGACCTCGCCGAGGCCGAGGACATCAAGCTCCGGGAGAACGCGGGCAAGTCCTACTCCCAGGGCTCCCTCGTCCGGAAGCGCTTCTTCCGCCACAAGGCCGCCATGGTCTCCCTCGTGGTCCTCGCCCTGGTGACGCTCCTGGCGTTCACCTCGATCGGCTTCGCCGGCATCCCGGGCTGGTGGGACAAGTCGTACACCTCGGCCGCCACCATCGTGAACGGCGGCAAGCCGACCCTGTCCCTCGTGCCCCAGTTCCTGGGCGGCGACGGCCTGCGCTGGGGCGAGCACCCCTTCGGTCAGGAGTCCACGGGCAAGGACTACTTCGCGCTCGTCATGCGCGGCACGCAGCAGTCGATGATCATCGCGGCCATCGTGGGCCTGCTCTCCACCGTGATCGGCGCCGCCGTCGGCGCGATCTCCGCGTACTTCGGCGGCTGGGTGGACTCGGTGCTCATGCGTCTGACGGACCTGATCATCGTCATCCCGCTCCTGGTGCTGGCCGCCGTGCTGGGTCAGATGGCCTCGGGCCTGGAACTCGGGATCATCCCGCTCGCCGTGGTGCTGGGCCTGGTCTCGTGGACCTCGCTCGCCCGTCTGGTGCGCGGCGAGATCCTCTCCCTGAGGGAGAAGGAGTTCGTGGCCGCGGCCGTGGCCATGGGCGCCAAGCCCGGGCGCATCATCGCCAAGCACCTGCTGCCGAACACCATCGGCGTGATCGTGGTGAACGCCACCTTCGCGATCGCCGGCGCCGTGCTCCTGGAGACCTCGCTCTCCTACCTGGGCTTCGGCGTGAAGCCCCCGGACTCGTCCCTGGGCCTGCTGATCAGCCAGTACCAGAACGCGTTCACCACCCGTCCGTGGCTGTTCTGGTGGCCGGGCATGATGATCCTCGCGATCGCCCTGTCCGTGAACTTCCTCGGCGACGGCCTCCGCGACGCGTTCGACCCCCGCCAGACGGGCGGCGCCCGGCGCAAGCGCGGCTTCTTCAGCCGCCGTGCCTCGGCGACGGAGGCCGGCGCCACGACCGCGGGCGGCCTGGCCGCCGCCCCCTCCGCCGCACCGACGGTGGCGGACGTCGACTCCGCCGGCCGCACGGACGGCCCGGAGGCGGAGGACCGCTTCGGCGTCGAGAAGGACGAGAAGGGGGATCTCCGATGAACGCGAAGGCATTCGACGGGAAGGACCGTGACATGGTCGAGAACAACGCCGGCAGCCACGCCGCCTCCGCCACCACCCCCGCGGCGGAGCAGGGCGGCCTCGTGCCGGGTCCGGTCACCGCGCCGCACCCCGTGACGGGGCCGGCCACCAGCGCGATCGGCGTGGTCCAGCGCCATGACGACCTCGGCGGCGAGCCGATCCTGTCCTTCCGGGACGTGGA
>NZ_JAUNHR010000015.1:28848-37301 GCF_030523875.1 Micrococcus sp.
GAGCTGCTCACCATGGTGGGCATCCCCGACGCCGCGAACCGGCTCAAGCAGTACCCGCACCAGTTCTCGGGTGGCCAGCGCCAGCGCATCGTGATCGCGATGGCCATCAGCTGCTCGCCGAAGGTGATCATCGCGGACGAGCCGACCACGGCGCTCGACGTCACGGTCCAGGCCGAGATCCTCGAGCTGCTGCGCTCGCTGAAGAACAAGATGAACACCGGCATCCTGCTGATCACGCACAACATGGGCGTGGTGGCGGACATGGCGGACCGCGTGTGCGTCATGCTGCACGGCGAGATGGTGGAGTCGGGTCCGGTGCACCAGGTGCTCCAGCACCCTCAGCACCCGTACACGCAGAAGCTGCTCTCGGCCGTGCCCCGGCTGGGCGCGGCGTACGAGGTGGCGGAGCCGGAGCCGGTCACCTCGACCCAGACGAAGGCCGTCTACGCCATCGAGGCCGAGGATCTGAGCATCGAGTACGACCACCGCGGCAAGAAGAACCGGGTGGTGCACGACGTCAGCTTCTCCGTGGCCCCGGGAGAGATCCTGGGGCTGGTGGGCGAATCCGGCTCGGGCAAGTCCACGATCGCCAAGGCGGTCCTCGGCCTGCTTCCCGTGGCCCAGGGTGCGCTGCGCATCCAGGGGGAGGACATGGCCACCATGCCCACGGCCGAGCAGCGCCGCCTGCGGCGCAAGATCGGCGTGGTCTTCCAGGACCCGGCTGCCTCGCTCGACCCGCGCTTCCCGATCGGCGACATCATCACCGAGCCGATGGTGGTGCACGGGGTGGGGGACCGGCGTTCGCGCCTGGCCCGCGCCGAGGAGCTCGTGGACGCCGTCCGCCTGCCCCGGTCCGTGATCAACCGCTACCCGCACGAGCTCTCCGGCGGCCAGCGCCAGCGCATCTCGATCGCCCGCGCGCTGACCCTGGACCCGGAGGTCCTGATCGCGGACGAGCCCACCTCGGCGCTCGACGTGTCCGTCCAGGCGGCCGTGCTCGAGATGTTCGCCGAGCTGCAGTCGCGGTACTCCTTCGCGTGCCTGTTCGTGTCCCACGACCTCGCGGTGGTGGACATGCTGGCCCACAAGGTGCTCGTCCTCAAGGACGGTCGCCAGGTGGAGCAGGGCCCCACGGAGAACGTGCTGCACGATCCGCAGGCGGAGTACACCCGCCGCCTGCTTGCGGCGGCGCCCGTGCCGGACCCGGACCTGCAGGCCGAGCGCCGCCAGGAGCGGCGGGAGCTGCTCGCCTCCCTGGGTGAGGCCGCCTACTGACGGCCCCGTCCGCCGCATCACGACGGCGGCCCCGGCGCGTATGATCGTCCGGGGCCGCCGTCGTGCTGTGCCCGCACCCCATCCCGAACCGGACAGGACCTCCATGACCTCGACCGACACCCGCCGCTCCGACCTGCGCAACGTGGCCATCGTGGCCCACGTGGACCACGGCAAGACCACCCTGGTGGACGCCATGCTCCGGCAGACCGGCGCCTTCTCGACCCACGGGGACGTCGCCGAGCGCGTCATGGACTCCGGGGACCTGGAGAAGGAGAAGGGCATCACGATCCTGGCCAAGAACACCACGGTGTTCTACTCGGGACCCTCCGCCCCCGAGGGGGAGACCGTGACCATCAACGTGATCGACACCCCGGGCCACGCCGACTTCGGCGGCGAGGTGGAGCGCGGCCTGTCCATGGTGGACGGCGTCGTCCTGCTGGTGGATGCCTCCGAGGGGCCGCTGCCGCAGACCCGCTTCGTGCTGCGCAAGGCGCTGGCCGCCAAGCTGCCCGTGGTGCTCGTGGTCAACAAGACCGACCGCCCGGACGCCCGCATCGACGGCGTCGTCTCCGACTCCATGGACCTGCTCCTGGGCCTGGCCTCGGACCTGGCCGAGGAGGTCGAGGACCTGGACCTGGACTCCGTGCTGGACGTGCCCGTGGTCTACGCCTCCGGCAAGGCCGGCCGCGCCTCCCTGACCCAGCCCGCCGACGGCGGCCTGCCGGACTCCGAGGACCTCGAGCCGCTGTTCCGGGTGATCATGGACCGCGTCCCCGCCCCGCGCTACGACGAGTCCGAGGTCCTGCAGGCGCACGTCACCAACCTGGACGCCTCCCCGTTCCTGGGCCGCCTGGCCCTGCTGCGCATCTTCAACGGCACCCTGAAGAAGGGCCAGCAGGTCGCCTGGGCCCGCCAGGACGGCGAGCTGAAGACGGTGAAGATCACCGAGCTGCTCGCCACCAAGGGCCTCGAGCGCGTGCCCGCCGAGGAGGCCGGGCCGGGCGAGATCGTCGCCGTCGCCGGCATCGAGGACATCATGATCGGCGAGACCCTCACCGATCTGGAGAACCCCAAGCCGCTGCCGCTGATCACGGTGGACGACCCGGCCATCTCCATGACCGTGGGCATCAACACGTCCCCGCTGGCCGGCCGCGTCAAGGGCGCCAAGGTCACCGCGCGCCAGGTGAAGGACCGCCTGGACAAGGAGCTGATCGGCAACGTCTCCCTCAAGGTGCTCCCCACCGAGCGCCCGGACGCGTGGGAGGTGCAGGGTCGCGGCGAGCTGGCGCTGGCCATCCTGGTCGAGCAGATGCGCCGTGAGGGCTTCGAGCTGACCGTGGGCAAGCCGCAGGTGGTCACCAAGACCATCGACGGCAAGCTGCACGAGCCGATGGAGATGATGACCATCGACATCCCCGAGGAGTTCATGGGGGCGGTCACGCAGCTCATGGCCGCCCGCAAGGGGCGCATGCAGGAGATGTCCAACCACGGCACCGGCTGGATCCGCATGGACTTCCTCGTCCCGGCCCGCGGCCTGATCGGCTTCCGCACCCGCTTCCTCACGGACACGCGCGGCGCGGGCATCGCCTCCTCCTACGCGGCCGGCTACGAGCCCTGGACCGGCGATATCGAGTACCGCACCAACGGCTCCCTGGTCGCCGACCGCGCGGGAACCGCCACCCCGTTCGCCATGATCAACCTGCAGGAGCGCGGCTCGTTCTTCATCCAGCCCGGCTCCGAGGTGTACGAGGGCATGATCGTCGGCGAGAACTCGCGCGCGGACGACATGGACGTGAACATCACCAAGGAGAAGAAGCTCACCAACATGCGTGCTGCCTCCTCCGACTCGTTCGAGGGCCTCACCCCGCCCCGCGTGCTGACCCTCGAGGAGTCCCTCGAGTTCGCCCGCGAGGACGAGTGCGTGGAGATCACCCCCGAGGACATCCGCATCCGCAAGGTGGTGCTGGACGCCAACGAGCGCCTCAAGGCCGCCCGTGCCCGCGCGCGGGCCTGAGCCGGTCCGTCCCCGGCACGCCACGACGGCGGCGCCCGCCCCCTCCGCGGGGGACGGCGCCGCCGTCGCGGCGTCCCCGGACCGCGGCGGGAGCCGTGGGCGCGGGGTCCTCACGGGTCTCGCGCTCGGCGCGGGCGTGGGCGTCCTGGGCACCCTGACGCACCTGAACCTCGCCCCCGTGGCGGGCGTGGCCGTCCCCTGGGGCCTGGCGCTCGCGCTCCTGCTGGCGGGGTCCACGCAGCGCTGGTGGATGCGCGTGTCGGCGCAGCGCGGGGCGCACCCCGTGCCGGCGGGCGGCGCCGTCGTGATCGGGGCCTTCACGGTCGCCGTCGCCCTGCACCGCCTGCCGGCCACCGACCAGCTGGGGCTGCCGTGGACCGCGGAGGTCGCCCGCGCCGTGCCGACGGCGCTGCTCGCCTCGGTCGGCTGGCTCGCCGGCCTGCCCGTGCTGGGGGCGGTGATGCTGGTGCTGGGCGCCCGTCGTCGTGGTCCCCGTCCGGCCCCGGAGGGCCGGACCGGAGAGAGTACCCTGGGGGGAACCCCCAACCCCGTGCCCGTCAGAGAGGTGGATGGTCAGCCGTGACCTATGTGATCGCGTTGCCGTGTGTGGACGTCAAGGACAAGGCGTGCATCGACGAGTGCCCCGTGGACTGCATCTACGAGGGCGAGCGCTCCCTGTACATCCATCCGGACGAGTGCGTGGACTGCGGCGCGTGCGAGCCCGTGTGCCCGGTGGAGGCCATCTACTACGAGGACGACGTCCCGGAGGAGTGGGCCGACTACTACAAGGCCAACGTCGAGTTCTTCGACGACCTCGGCTCCCCGGGCGGCGCCGCCAAGCTGGGGCAGATCGCGAAGGACCACCCGCTGATCTCGGCGCTGCCCCCGCAGGGCGAGGGCGCCTGAGCCGCATGCTGACCCTGCCGGACTACCCCTGGGACACGCTCACCCCCTACCGGGAGCGTGCCGCCGCGCACCCCGAGGGGACGGTGGACCTGTCCATCGGCACCCCGGTGGACCCCACGCCAGCGCTGATCCGCGATGCGCTGGCCTCCGCCGCGGACGCCCACGGCTACCCCACCACGCACGGCACGGAGGCGCTGCGTACCGCCGTGGCGGACTGGTTCGCGCGGCGTCGCGGGGTCCCCGGCCTGGACCCGCAGGCGGTCATCCCCACGGTGGGGTCCAAGGAGTTCATCGCGTGGCTGCCCACCCTGCTGGGGCTCGGGGCCGGCGACGTGGTGGTCTTCCCGGCCACGGCGTACCCCACGTACGCGATCGGCGCGCAGATCGCCGGGGCGGAGGCGGTGGCCGCGGACACGCTCGCCGAGCTGGACGAGGACGTGCGCGCCCGGGTGCGCCTGGTGTGGACCAACTCCCCGGCCAACCCCACCGGCCGCGTGCAGGACGCCGCGGAGCTGAAGGCCCTCGTGGACGACGCCCGTGCCCTGGGCGCCGTGGTGTGCGGGGACGAGTGCTACGCCGAGCTCGGCTGGGACGCGTGGGAGGACCGCACCGTCCCGTGCATCCTGGCCCCCGAGGTCTCCGGCGGGGACCTCACCGGCCTGCTCAGCGTGTACTCGCTGTCCAAGCAGTCCAACCTGGCCGGCTACCGCGCCGCGTTCGCGGCGGGGGACCTGGACCTCGTGGCCGCGCTGGTCAACACCCGCAAGCACGCCGGGATGATCGTCCCGGCCCCCGTGCAGCACGCCATGGCCGTGGCCCTGGCCGACGACGCCCACGTGGCCGAGCAGAAGGACCGCTACCGGGCCCGCCGTGAGGCCCTGCTGCCAGCCCTGCGCGCGGCGGGGTACGCCGTCGACCACTCCGAGGCGGGCCTGTACCTGTGGACCCGGCGGGACGGGACCGACCCGGCCGCGGCCGTGGAGCAGGACTCCTGGGACCTGCTCGGCGAGCTGGCGGACCTCGGGATCGTCGCCGGACCCGGCGTGTTCTACGGCGCGGCGGGGCACGGGTACGTCCGCGTGGCGCTGACCGCCTCGGACGAGGCGGTCGCGGCGGCGGCCCGCCGGCTGACCGAGCGCGGGCCCGTCGCGGCCTGAGCGGGCGTCGCAGTCCCTCACCATGCGGCCCCGCGGGGCACGACTTGGTAGCGTGGGAGACAGTCGCTCCCGAGCGCGGGCCCCGTCAACCCACGGTCCCGCCCGGACCCACCACCACACGAAGACGAGGGAGACACCCGTGACCGAGAACGAGTCCGTCCGGCTGAACGTCGGCGACCAGAGCCTGGACCTCGACGTCGAGCGCGCCGTGGCCGGCAACGACGGCATCACCATCGCCCCGCTGCTCAAGGAGACCGGCAAGGTCACCTACGACCCGGGCTTCATGAACACCGCCAACGCCAAGTCCGCCATCACGTTCATCGACGGCGACGAGGGCATCCTGCGCTACCGCGGCTACGCGATCGAGGACCTGGCCGAGCACTCCACGTTCATGGACGTGGCCTACCTGCTGATCAACGGCGAGCTTCCGGACGCGCAGCAGTCCGAGGCCTGGGAGACCAACATCCTGCGCCACAACATGGTGCACGAGGACATCAAGTCCTTCTTCAATGGCTTCCCGCGGGACGCGCACCCCATGCCGGTGCTGTCCTCCTCGGTGTCCGCGCTGTCCACCTTCTACGGCGACTCGCTGGACCCCTTCGACGAGGAGCAGGTGCACATCTCGACCGTGCGCCTCCTCGCCAAGCTGCCGGTGCTGGCGTCCTACGCCTTCAAGAAGTCCCTCGGCCAGCCGTTCATGTACCCCAAGAACGACCTGAACTACGTCGAGAACTTCATGCGCCTGTGCTTCGGCGTCCCCGCCGAGGACTACGAGATCGACCCGGACATGGCCAAGGCCCTGGACCTGCTGCTCATGCTGCACGCGGACCACGAGCAGAACTGCTCCACCTCCACCGTGCGCCTCGTGGGCTCGGCCCACGCGAACATGTTCGCCTCCGTCTCCGCCGGCATCAACGCCCTCTACGGCCCGCTGCACGGCGGCGCCAACGAGGCGGTCCTCAACATGCTCCGCAAGATCCAGGCCGAGGGCATGAAGCCCGAGGACTTCATGGAGAAGGTGAAGAACAAGGAGGACGGCGTCAAGCTGATGGGCTTCGGCCACCGGGTCTACAAGAACTACGACCCGCGCGCCAAGATCATCAAGAAGACCGCCGCGGACATCCTCGGCAAGCTCGGCGGCAACGACGAGCTGCTGGAGATCGCCCAGCGCCTCGAGGAGAAGGCCCTCGCGGACGACTACTTCGTGGAGCGCCGCCTGTACCCGAACGTCGACTTCTACACCGGCGTGATCTACAAGGCCATGGGCTTCCCGGAGAAGATGTTCACCGTCCTCTTCGCCCTGGGCCGCCTGCCCGGCTGGATCGCCCAGTGGCGCGAGATGATCGAGGACCCGGCCACCAAGATCGGCCGTCCGCGCCAGATCTACGTGGGCCAGGACCTGCGCGAGTTCCCGCAGCGCTGACCCGCGCCCACCCCAGCAGGGCGATCGGGGGCGGTTCCCGTCGGAATGAGGGTCTCATTTCGACGGGAACTGCCCCCTTTCGTGTGTGCGGGGGCGGTTCTCCTCACCGACCCGACGCTGTCGCCTCCACGTGACGACGGCGGACCTCGCCCACCAGCGACACGAACCCATCGCGCAGGTCGTCCCGCGTGGCCCGGAGCGTGGCCCACCCTCGGGCGGCGGCGTAGCGCTCGCGCCGCGCGTCGCGGGTCTGCTGCTCGGGCGTGCGGTGCCCGGCGCCGTCGTACTGGAGGCACAGGCGCAGCGTCCGGTATGCCAGGTCCGCCTCGGGGGAGCGGGGATCAGCGGGGTCGATCGGCGCCTGCAGCTCCGGCTCAGGCAGGCCGGCGTCCGGCAGGGCGAGGCGGAGGAAGGTCTCCGGGGGCGAATCGGCACCGACCCGGACGAGGCCGAGGGCAGTCCGGGCGCGGCGGCTGCCATGGAACCCGCGGACGTCCGCCGCGGTCCGGACGAGGCGGCCGATCGTCGTCGCCGGGGGACGGCGTCCCTCGGGGGTCCAAGGATGACGGACGGCGTGGTCCCCGGCAGCGACGAGGTGAGGCACGCTCCATGTGCCGCCGAGCGAGCACAGGTCCAGCCAGGTGCGCTCGATCGTGGTGACGCGCAGCCCATGGACGTCCTCGACATGGGCGGCCGGGAGCGGGCGGCGGTGGTCCACCGAATCCGCGCGGCGGATCCGCCGTGTGCCGCGGGGGAGCGTGAGGTGGACAGGCTCCTCGTCGGCGGAGGCCGAGATCGGTCCAGGCGGTGACGGGGCGTCCGGTGACGGCGTGCAGGCCCCGCTCGACGGGCGCGACGTCGCCCCGCCGGAGCCTCTCCACGGAGATGCCCAGGGGCGTGAGGTCGGAGGGGAGGAGGATCGGCGGGAGGGCGACGGGCAGGGGTGCGGGCGTGCGGGGCATGACGCCATCGAACCGCCCGGGCCCCGGCCGTCGCGCCCGGGGGAGGCCGATGTGGAGGGGCATCGGGCCGCCGTCGCCCTGTGCAGGAACGGACCCGACCCGCACCCGGTGAGGGACCCGTCACCCCGGTGGTTCGCTGAACGCAGATCGGGGGCGTTTCCGGTCGGAAAGAGACGTGCATTCCGACGGTGAACGCCCCCGATCCGCCCAGCCGGGGGTCCCGATCACCCGGGCGCAGGTGAGGACGGCGCGGTTCAGTTGGCGTGCAGCGCCGCGTTCAGCTCCACGGTGCGGCCGCCGCGGGGCAGGGCCTCGACGGCGCCGGTGGCCGAGTTGCGGCGGAAGAGCAGGTTCGGGACGCCGGAGAGCTCCACGGCCTTGACGGTCCGGGTGTCCTCGCCCGGGCGGACCACGGAGACCAGGGTGCCGGCGGTGACGTAGAGGCCGGCCTCGACCACGGAGTCGTCGCCGATCGAGATGCCGACGCCGGAGTTCGCGCCCAGCAGCACGTGCTCGCCGATCACGACCCTCTGGGTGCCGCCGCCGGAGAGGGTGCCCATGATGGACACGCCGCCGCCGAGGTCGGAGCCGTCGCCCACCACGACGCCGGCGGAGATGCGGCCCTCGATCATCGAGTGGCCCAGGGTGCCCGCGTTGAAGTTCACGAAGCCCTCGTGCATGACGGTGGTGCCCTCGGCCAGGTGGGCGCCCAGGCG